>DATLXM010000072.1:0-42413 GCA_035575835.1 Gaiellaceae bacterium | reverse complement strand
TTTGGAGCGGGAGCGACGGGACTCGAACCCGCGACCTCCGGCGTGACAGGCCGGCGTTCTAACCAACTGAACTACGCCCCCAGGGCCGGCCCAGTGTAGCGGCACGCGGAGGAAGAGCAGGCGTGTGGCGGAACGGTAGGTGGTGACGACCGTCGACTGGATCGCGCTCGCCGTCATCGCGGTGGCGGGGCTGAATGGGCTTCGCCTCGGTCTCGTCGCGGGCGTGTTCTCGCTCGCCGGGATCGTCGCCGGCGCCTACGTCGGAGCGAAGCTCGCACCCCAGCTCTTCTCGGGGGGCGAGTCCGCATACACGCCGCTCGTCGCGCTCGGTGGGGCGGTCGTGCTCGGTGCGGTCCTGCGCAGCGTCGCGGGGATGGCCGGTGGCGCCGTGCGCTCCTCGCTGCTCGTGATCCCGCCACTCCGGGTGCTCGACACCCTGGGCGGGCTCGCGCTCGGCGCCGCGACCGGGCTGGCGCTCATCTGGGTCGTCGGCGCGGTCGCCCTGCACCTGCCCGGCCAGAGCGAGCTCCGGCAGCACGTGCAGGAATCCCGGATCCTGCGCCAGGTCAACAGGCAGGTTCCGCCGTCGCGGTTGCTCGATGCGATCTCGCGCGTCGACCTGCTCGACCGGATCGCAGGGCCGCAGGCGCGGGTCGCGCCGCCCGACCCCGCGTTACTCCGTGACGCCGGCGTGCGCCGCGCCCGTGCGAGCGTCCTTCGCGTTACAGGCACGGCGTGTGGGCTCGGGATCCAGGGCTCGGCCTGGGCGGCGCGCCCGAACCTGGTCGTCACGAACGCCCACGTCGTTGCCGGGATGCGCGACGCCGAGATCGACGACGGCGAGGGTGACGACCGCGACGCCGTCGTCGTCCACTTCGATCCGCGGAACGACGTCGCGGTGCTCCGGGTCGCGGGCCTCGATGCCCGGCCGCTCGAGCTCGTCGACCCCGTCGAGGGCACGGCCGTCGCGATTCTCGGCTACCCCGAGAACGGTCCGTTCACTGCGACCGCCGGGCGAATCGGGCAGACCGGGAACGTGCTCACCGACGACGCCTACGGTCGCGGGCCGGTCTCGCGCAAGATCACGACGCTGCGCGGTCTCGTCCGCCACGGCAATTCGGGCGGCCCCGCGGTGGACGGCGAGGGCCGCGTACAGGCAACGATCTTCGCGGCCCGGATCGGCTCGCCTTCTGGCTACGGCGTCCCGACCGAGATCGTCCGCGCCGCGCTGGCGCAGGCTGGCAGTCCGGTTTCGAGCGGTCCCTGCGTCGGCTAGATCGGGCCTTGGGGTACGAGCTAGGTTGGGCCGCGAAGCGGCCCCTTTAGGGGTCTTGCGCGATGAGCATCCGCTCCCGCGGATGCTCATCTTGCGCCAAATTAGAGAATCTCGAGAATCCCGAGTGGCTGGCGGAACGGTGCGACGAGGTAGACACCGGCGGCCTTCTCGCGGCTCTCCGCGATCAGCTCCCTGGCGAGTTCGGCGCCGACCTCGGCCGCGCCCGAGCCCGCGTCGAGGAGGCGCTGCTGCACCGCCTCCGGGACGACCATCCCCGGCACCTCGTTGTGGACCCGAACCGCGAGCCCGTGACTCCGGAGCGGCCAGACCCCGACGAGGAGCGGGATCGGGGAGCGCCCGCCGAAGTTGGCGAGGAACGCGTCGAGGTAGTGCAAGTCGAACAGCACCTGCGTCATCGCGAACTGGGCACCGGCCGCGAGCTTCTTCTCGAACCGGTCGAGCTCGACCTCCAGGTCGTCCGCGGACGGGTTGACCGCGACGCCGGTGAAGAACGAGGTGGGCGCGTCGATCGTCCGGCCGTGGTTGTCCTCGCCGCGATTCAGGTTGGCGATCAGCCGGGTGAGGCCGATCGCGTCCACCTCGTAGACGCCGCGCGCTCCGGGGTAATCGCCTTCCTCGGGCGGGTCGCCGGTGACGGCGAGGATGTTCCGGACGCCCTCGGCGTGCGTGCCGAGGAGCAGCGACTCGAGCCCCGCGATCGTCATGTCGCGCGGGGTCAGATGGGGGATCGTCTCGATGCCGGTCGCCCGCTCGATCGCCACCGACGCCATCACGCCGCTCATCCGGGCGCGGGCGCGCGGGTTGTCGTTCACATCCACGAGCTGCGCTTTGCCGGACTCCTTGAGCACGCGTGCCGTCTCGAGGAGCGCGGTGTTCGAGCCCCCGAGCGGTGGGTCGAGCTGAACCGAGATCACGAACTCCCGCTCCCGAAGGAGGCGCGCGAGCATCGTCTCCTCGGGCACCGACTCGCTCGCGGCGAGCAGATCGCGCTCGCGGACGACGAGCGGGGCGGAGGGCGCACGTCCCTCGTCGATCGCCGAGCGGATCGCCGCGATCTGGGCAGGGGTCGTGCCGCAGCAGCCGCCGATCAGCCCCGCTCCGAGCCGCCGCGCCTGGGCGGCGAACTCGGCGAAGTACTCGGGCGTTGCGTGCGGGAAGATCACCCGGGAGCCGGCGAGGCTCGCGAGGCCGACGTTCGGGAGCGCGGCGAGGATCCGGCCGTCGCCCTTCATCTGGGCGAGCGCGTTCAGAGCCGCTGCCGGGCCGGCGCTGTGGTTGGCTCCGACCGCGGCGAGCTCGAGACCGTCCAGCCGAGCGGCCGCATCGCTCGCCGTCACCCCGCCGAGGGTCTGGCCGTCGGCGTCGAACGTCATCAGCGCGACGAGCGGGAGCTGCGAGACCCCGCGCACTGCCGCGATCGCGGCCTCGAGCTCGTCGAGGTCGTAGAAGGTCTCGAGGAGAAGCAGGTCGACGCCGCGCGCCTCGAGGATCTCCGCCTGCTCGGCGACGAGTGGTGCCGTCTCGGTCGCGTCGAACTGCTCGACCTCGCCGAGCGGGCCGATTGCGCCGGCGATGAAGACTTCGCCGCCGCACATCTCGCGGGCCTCTCGGGCGAGCCGAACGGCCGTCGAGTTGATCGCCTCGAGCTCGTCCTCGAGGAAGCGGGTCGCGAGCTTGGGCCGGTTGGCGCCGAACGTGTTCGTCTCGATCAGCTCGGCGCCCGCGCGGATGAAGCTCGCATGCAGCGCGACCACGCTCTCGGGCGCGCGCAGGTTCGCCTCCTCCGGGCAGCGGAGCCGCGGCACCGCTCCGGAGAGGAGCGTGCCCATGCCACCGTCGCACACGATCGGGGGCCCGCTCTGCAGGCGTTCGAGGAACCGGCTAGACATTGGCGGCCACTCTAGAGGTCAACCCAGCGCGTCAACCCCGTTCGAGGGACGAGTCAACCGTAGAAGGGTGATGGGCGCGGCGCCCTGTCGCCGACACACTGGATACATCTTCCGAGCGCCCCGCGGCGGCAGGGCAGACCGGGAGAGGAGACCGGCTTCCATTCAGGGAGCCACGAGGAGGCCCCCTGGCGGCGGGGGCCTCCTCCTTTTCTTTGTTCGAGGGCGCAGGAAGATCGGGATCAGCTCTCGCTGACCCCGATCGCGCCAAGACCCCTGAAGGGTCGCGTTCGCTCCCAAGAGCCTGCTCGCCCGTAGCTCAAGGTTCTTGCCGCGATTCCGATAGAGGTAACGACTCTTCCGGTCGGGGACTGACGGCAATCATCCTGCGGCTCGACGGGTCTGAAGCGGCGAGCCTCGGCTCGCCGCTTTCTCGTTCCGCTTCGGCCGGGTCAGCCGTCGTCGTGGATGACGCGCCCTTCCATCCCGCCGGCGACAGTCACGACCTGGCCGGTGACGTGCCCGGAGAGCACGTCCGAGGCGAGGACGACGACCTGGCGGGCGACGTCGTCGGGCTGGGCGACCTTGCGGAGCGCCATCGTCCGCGAGATCTTCCGAACCGCCTCCGGGTCGACGTGTCCGCGGGTCATCGGCGACTCCGTCCAGCCCGGCGCGACGGCGTTCACGCGCGCGCTCGGCGCGATCCGGACGACCTCGTTCTTGAGGCTGAGCAGGAGCCCGCCGAGCACCGCCGACTTGGCGGCCGCGTAGTCCGCGCGCCCGGCCTCGCCGACGAGCCCCGCAGTCGAGCCGACGAGCACGAGGGAGCCCTCGCCGTTCCGCTCGACCTCGCGGAGGAAGCCGCGCGCGGTCAGGAACACCGAGGTCAGGTTCTGGCGCAGCGTCCGCTCCCAGCGCTCCAGCGAGAGAGCCCAGACCGGCTCGTCGTCGGAGGGCCAGACGCCCGCCACGGCGGCACAGACCTCGATCCGTCCGAGCGTCGCGCGCGCCTCCTCCCACATCCGGTCGACCTCGCGCTCGTCCGTGAGGTCTGCCTGGACGATGGGGACGCCGCCGAGCTCCGCGGCGACCTCGCGCGCTCGCTCCTCGCCGAGGTGGTAGTGGACGAGAACGCGCGCGCCCTCTGCGGCGAAGGCTCTGGCGCACGCCGCGCCGATCCCACCGGAGGCTCCGGTGACGAGGACGCCCTTCCCTGCGAGGCCGGTCTCCACGATCGCTTACGCTACCCGCCGGTGCGCGTCCACATCATCACTGACATGGAGGGCGTCTCCGGGATCGTCAAGGGCGCCCAGACGAGCGGCGGCGCTCCCCTCTACGACGAGGGCCGCAAGCTCTACACCGAGGAGATCAACGCGGCTGTGCGCGGCGCGAAGGCCGGAGGCGCGACCGAGATCGTGGTGATGGACTGCCACGGCGCTGGAGAGGAGTTCTCGTTCAACTCGCTGCTCCCCGAACTACTCGAGCCCGACTGCGAGTTCGTCGTCCAGCAGGACTGGACCGAGTACACCGCCTTCCTCGAGGGGGGCGTCGACGCATGCCTGCTCGTGGGGATGCACGCGCGCGCGGGCATCCAGGGCGGCGTCCTCAACCACACCGTCTCGGGCAAGGACTACTTCAACCTCTGGTTCAACGGCACGCTCGTCGGCGAGACGGGGATCCACGCGGCGGTCTGCGGCACCTGGGACTGCCCGGTCCTGCTCGTCACCGGCGACGAGGCCGCCTGCGTCGAGGGTCGCGAGCTCCTCGGCGACGGGTTGACCACGGTCGCGGTCAAGACCGGCCTCGGCGTCCAGTCGGCACGGCAGATCCCACCCGTCCGCGCCCGCACGATGATCGAGGAGGGAGCGAAGCGCGCGCTCGCCGACCTCTCGAAGGTGAAGCCGTGGAACCCGGGCAGCCCCTGCGAGATCAAGGTCGAGTTCAAGCACACCGGTGCCGTCGACGCGCTCCGTTTCCGCAAGGGCGTCGAGCGGGTCGACTCGCGCACGATCTCCGTCACCGCGGACACGTGGTGGGAGGCCTGGACGACCTTCTACTTCTAGCGTCAGGCGCGCTCGAGAGTCGCATGCTTGCGGCTGTGCGTCTCGAGCACGCGGAGGAGCGCGAAGCCCAGGGCGGCGTAGGCGAGCCCGAGCAGCGCCTCCGTGGCAACGAGGCCGCCGACACTGCCCAGACCGTCGCCGTCGGCGAGCCGCCGGGTCGCCTCGATCCCGTGGGTGAACGGCATCCCCTGGGCGAGCGTGCTCATCCAGCCGGGGAGGTCGTCGAGGGGGATGTTCGCCCCGCTGAAGACGAGCAGGATCCCGAAGATGATGTTCGAGAGGACAGCCGTCTCGCGGACGACGAGGCCGATCGCGGCGCTCGTGAGGCCGAGCCCCGTGCACGAGAAGGCGCTCACCGCGGTCACGAGCGCGATCGCCGGAACCGAGGAGAGCGGCACGTCGATCCCCACGATCGCCCCGCCGACGACCAGCCCGAAGGCGGCGACGAAAAATCCGTTCAGGACGACCGGGAGGGCTCGCCCGACGAAGAGGGGGAGCCGCGGCGCCGGGGTGATCAGGATCGAGCCGAGAGTCTGCTGGTGGCGCTCGCCGGCGATGATGTTCGTCATCGCGAAGACGCACGGAACCGCGGCGTACTGGATCCCGTTCCCGATCACGTAGAACTCGTCTGACTCGAGCGCTGCCGAGCGGCCGATGTAGACGAAGAGCAGGATCTGAAAGACGGGCGCCACGAGGAGGCTCGGGATGAAGACCCACGGCGAGAGCCAGCCGAAGAGGGCGCGGTAGCTGATCAGCCCGCCGACGAAGAAGACCCGCGCGGCCGTCACGACAACGCCCCGCTCACGACAGCGAGAGCGTCGCCTTGGCGCGCGCGGCCCGCAGCGCCCGGTTCACGAGCAGGACTCCGGCCACGGTGTAGGCGACGCCGAGCGCGAGTGCCGCACCGATGTCCGCGTAGGGTGCGCCGCCGAGCGCGGCCTCGCGGATCGCGCTGACTCCCCAGGTCGGCGCGAGCGCCCACGAGATCGGCCTGACCCAGCCCGGGAAGAGCGTCAGCGGGACGAGGAACCCCGAGATCAGCCAGACGGGGTACTCGAGCATGTTCCCGAGCGCCCAGGCCTGGCGAAAGCGGACGAAGGCGACCGCCATCAGGAAGCCGAGCGCGCCGATCGAGACGACCGTGGCCGGGACGGCGAGGAAGAACGCGAGCGGGTCGCCGATGTGAATCGGGATTCCGAAGACGAGCCAGCCCCAGGCGAGCGTCGAGGCCATGCTGTAGATCCCGATCGTCGCCATCGCGATCGTCACCGGCAGGAGCACGAGGCCGAAGTTGACGGGCGCCGCCACGAGGAGCTCGAGCGTGCCGGTCCAGCGCTCACGCGCCATGGCGGCGCCCGCGGCGGTGCTCGTCGCTCCCCAGATCCCCATCACGGCCGCCCCGAGGGAGGCGTAGAGGAGCGGCTTCGGGTCGTCACCGGCGCGAAACATGAAGAACGCGGCCGACGCGAAGAAGAGCGGGTAGATGATCCCGAGCACGAAGTTGAACGCCGACCGCGTCAGCATCTTCATGTGGAAGAGCCAGCCGATCCAGAGGAGCCGCAGGGTACGCATCAGTGCCTCAATAGTTGTCGAAGGTCGCGTCGCGGCGCCCCGCGGCCTCGAATGCCCGGAAGAGGAAGTAGGCGGCGAGCGCGTAGCCCACGCCGATCGCCGCCTCGTGCACGATCAGCCCGTCGACGCTTCCGAGCGTGCCGCCGTCCGCGACGAGGCGCGCCGCCTGAACCCCGTGCGTCAGCGGGAGCACCTCGCTGATCGCGCGCATCCACGCCGGCAGCTCGTCGAGCGGCACGTTGACGCCGCAGAAGAGGAGCAGGCCGATGTAGGCGAGGTTCGCCGCGACGAAGATCTCGCGGGCGTAGAGCCCGATCGAGCCGATGATGAAGCCGAACGCGGTGCAGGACGCCGTCGTCACGAGCACACAGGCCGCGAGGGCCGGGAGGACGCTAAGAGGGAGCTCGAAGTCGAGAAACGCAATCCCGACGACGAAGCCGAACGCGGAGAGGATCGCTCCGTTCACGATCAGCGGCAGCGCCCGGCCGAGGAAGAGCGCGAACCGGTTCGCCGGGCTGACGAGCACGAGCGAGAGCGTCTGTGTCCAGCGCTCGCCGCCGACCGTCATCGCGACCCCGAAGACACCCGCCATCGCGGTCACCTGGATTGCGTTCCCGACGACGAAGAAGGCGTCCGACTCGACCCCGCTCGCGCGGCCGATGTAGGCGAAGAAGAGGATCTGGAACAGCGGGCCGCCGAGCATCGTCGGCACGTAGACGACCGGCTGCATCCAGCCGAAGAGGGCGCGGTAGGAGAGGACGCCGCCGACGACGAAGACGCGCGCCCCGCTCACTGCGACTGATTCACGAGAGCGCCAGCGTCGCCCGCTTGCGCGCGAGCTGCTCGAAGTTGCGGACGAAGAAGTAGCCGATCACGAGGTAGACCGCTGCGAGCGCGAGGCACATCCCGATCGCGAACAGCGGCGAGCCGCCGAGGACGCTCTCCCGTACCGCGCGGGCACCCCAGGTGGGTGCGAGCGCGTACGAGATCGGGTGCACCCAGTCCGGCAGGAGCGCGATCGGCGCGAGCAGGCCGGCGGCCAGCCAGATCGGGTACTCGAGCATGTTCGCGAGCGCGTACGCGTAGCGGTAGAGGATCAGCGTCGCCGCCATCACGATCCCGAGCAGACCGAGCGAGAGCACGGCCGCGGGGAGCGAGAGCGCGAAGAGGAACGGGTGCGCGAGCTCCAGCGGGACGCCGAAGAGCAACCGGCCCCACGCGAGCGTCGCCACGAGCGAGTAGAGCCCGACGGTCGAGCTCGCGAGGCTCGTCCCGATCAGCGAGACGAGGAACGGCGTCGGCGAGGCGATCGCGAACTCGAGTGTCTGCTGGGAGCGCTGCCGCTGGATCGTGTTGCCGGCGCCCCAGAGGGTCGAGGCCCAGAGCCCCATGAACGCGGCTCCGAGCGAGACCCAGAGGAGCGTCTCGGCGCCGCCGCCGCGGCGGTAGAGAAAGAAGGCGATCGAGGCGTAGACGATCGGGGTCACCACGGCCTGCATCACGTCGAAGCCCGATCGCGCCATCGTCTTCAGCTGGAGGATCCAGCCGATCCGGATCATCCGCAGGGTGTGCAGCATCAGGCGGCGGTGACGAGCTGCACGTACGCGTCCTCGAGCGTGGGCTCGCGGGACGAGACGCGTCCGACCGAGGTTCCGTTCAGCTGCGAGAGGATTGCGTGGGTCAGCTCGAGGCCCGGGGCGGTCTGGACGATCAGGAGCTGCTTCTGCTCCCGCTCTTCGATCGTGACCGCGCGCACGCCCTCGAGTGCCTTGACGCGCTCGACCGAAGCCTCCTCGACGCCGAACACCTCGACCTCGACGATGCTCCCGTCCGCGACACCCGCCTTCAGCTCCTGCGGGGTACCCTGAGCCACGATCTGGCCGTCTGCGATCACGGCGATCCGGTCGCACAGCGCGTCGGCCTCGAACATGTAGTGCGTCGTCAGGAGCACGGTCTTCCCGGAAGCGGTCAGCGAGGCGATCGTGGCCCGGAGCTCGCGCGCGCCGACGGGGTCGACGCCGATCGTCGGCTCGTCCAGGAAGACGACGGGCGGGTCGTGGAGGAGGCCGCGCGCAATGTGCAGCCGCTGGCGCATGCCGCGCGAGTAGCCCTCGACGCGCTCCTTCTCACGGCCCGTGAGGCCGACGAGGTCGAGCAACTCCTGGATCCGAGGCTTCTGCTTCCGCGGGTCGACGCCATAGAGCTCGGCGAAATAGCGAAGGTTGTCGAGGGCGGAGAGGCGCTCGTAGAGCCCGCGGTCGCCGCCGAACACATAGCCGATCCGCTGGCGAACCCAGCGGGCGTCCTTGACGACGTCGTGGCCGAGCACTCTCGCCTCGCCCGAGGTCGGGATCAGGAGCGTGATCAGCATCTTGATCGTCGTCGTCTTGCCGGCTCCGTTCGGTCCGAGCAAGCCGAAGAGCTCGCCCTCCGCGATCGAGAAGCTGACGCCGCGCACGGCTTCGACCTCGAGCGACCGCCTTCGGATCGTGCCGGTGGTGGTCTTGTAGGTCCGGCGGAGATCGATCGCCTCGACGACGTTCACCCGTCCACTCTAGGCGACGCACCGATCGGGATTCCAACGAGTTGTTGACATGTCAGCGCTTAGAGGGTTCGATTGAGCAATGCGGCAAGCAACGGTGATCGACGAGCACGACCTCGAGGGACACCGTCCCGCGGGGGACACCGTGCTCGAGAAGACGACCCTCGCCGCGGGGCTGCTCGAGCAGCGGTTGCTCCGCTTCTCGCCCGGGCGCTCACTCGAACGGCTGGACGCGGACCACGACGAGTTGCTCTACGTGGCCGCCGGCAGCGGCACCCTCCTCCTCGACGGAGAGTCACACCGGCTCGAGCGCGATGCAGGTGTGTACCTCCGCGCAGGCGAAGGTTGGTCGGTCGTCAACTCGAGCCCAGAAGAGCTCGTCGTGCTCTCTGTGCTTTCGCCGCCCGGCGAGGAGCTGGACGGCAGGCAGGTCGTCGTTCGCTTCGACGAGCAGGAGGAGCTGCGCGCCGATGCGAAGCGGACGTTCCGTTATCTGGTCAACCAGGATGCGGGCTGCGCCCAGGTGACCCAGTTCGTCGGCATCGTCGAGCCGTGCCGGGCGCCCGACCACAGCCACACCTACGACGAGGTCGGCTACATCGTCGAGGGCGACGGGCTCGCGCACCTCGGCGGCGAGCAGATCCCGCTCCACGCGGGGTCGTGCTTCCACCTGCCGCCGGAGCAGGTCCACTGCATCGAGAACACCGGCCCCGGGGTGATGCGGATCCTCGGCGTCTTCCACCCGTCCGGCGATCCCGCGTCGCGCTCCTACGACGCCGCCGGGGCCGCGGCAACAACTTGACTCGAAAAGGCGTCTCATATGACGGAAACCGGTACATCCACAATGGAGGGCATCGAATGAAGAGAGCCATCATGTTGGCGCTCGTGAGCGTCGTGGCCGCGGTGCTCGCGGCGACTGCGGTTGCGCGCCCGGCGGCAACGGTCAGCGCCGACGCGCAGCAGGCAGTGAGCTGCAAGTCCACGCTGAAGATCGCGCTCGTGACGCCGTTGACCGGCGGAGCGGGCTTCCTCGGCAACGCACAGCTGAGCTGGGCGAAGTATGCCGTCAAGCGGCTGCAGAGGACGTACGGGCTCAGGATCCGCCTCGTCACCGGCGACACGCCGGTCGAGCAGGGCCCTGCTCCGGCGCAGGCTCTCGCCCAGAAGTACGTGGCGGACAGGAGCGTCGTCGCGGTGATCGGGCCGGCCACTTCGGGTGCGGTCGCAGCGACGAGCCGGACCTACTTCCAGGCCGGGCTCGCGCACATCTCCCCGTCCGCGACCCGGACGTCTCTCACCCAGGGTGCGGTCAAGGAGGCGACGCAGGCGTTCTTCCGCGTCGTCGGCGGCGACTACATCCAGGGCCCGAGCGACGCGAAGTTCATGGTCGAGAAGCTGAAGGTGAGCAAGGTCGTGATCATCGACTTCCAGGAGCCGTACTCGGTGGGTCTCGCCGACGCGGCGCAGTCGTTCCTGAAGGCGAAGGGTGTCACGGTCATCCGCGAGTCGACGTCGGTCAAGACGACCGACTTCTCCTCGCTCGTGACCAAGGTGCCGAACGACGCTCAGATCGTCTTCTTCCCGACGCAGCAGCCGGAGGACGCGCAGACGTTCGGCCAGCAGCTGCTCGAGCAGGGCAAGCGGGCGAAGGTGTTCGGCGGCGACGGCTCCAACTCGCCGGACAAGTTCAAGCTCCCGGGCTCGTACGTCTCGAACTTCGCTCCGGACATCAGCGGCTTCGCCTACAACAAGGCGCTGATCGCCGGCTGGAAGCGGGACAACCCGAAGTCGAGCCTGGAGTCGTTCGGGCCCCCGACCTACGGTGCCGTGCAGGTCGCGATGAACGCGATCAGGCGCGCGTGCAACGTCGGCAAGGGCCAGATCAAGGATCGGCGTGACGTGGTCCGCAACGTGAAGCGCATCGTCGTCAAGAACTGGATCCTCGGGGGCGACTTCCGCTTCTCGACCAGGACGAACGACCCGCTGAACGCGCGGTTCTACATCTTCCAGATCCAGTCGAACGGCTCGTACAAGCTCGTCGGCTAGAGAGAACCAAGGTGACACCGAGCGGCCCGGCACTTCTGCCGGGCCGCTCGTCTTTCCAGGATTAGACTCGGGCACTCCGTGGACACCTTCATCCAGCTCACGTTGAACGGCCTGACGCTCGGGAGCGTCTACGCCCTGATCGCGCTCGGCTACTCGCTCGTCTACGGGATCCTCAAGCTCCTCAACTTCGCCCACGGCGACGTCTTCATGGTCGGCTCGTTCATCGGCTACGGCGCGCTCCAGGCGCTCGGCGGCTCGGCGAACCCGAAGGTGCCGCTCTGGCTCCTGCTGGTGCTCGTCACGCTCGCGGCCATGGTCGGCTGCGCGATCCTCGGGGTCGCGATCGAGCGCTTCGCCTACCGGCCGCTCCGCAACGCGCCCCGGATCGCGCCCCTGATCAGCGCGCTCGGCGTCTCCTTCTTCCTCGCCTACTCGGTGCAGCTCCTCTTCGGCGCCGAGCAGCGCGACTACGACGCGTTCGCGCTCGGCGAGGGAACGCTCTTCTTCAGCGGCTTCGACGTCGGCAACGTCCGCGTCCCGCTGCTCCGGATCATCATCATCGTCTCCGCCTTCGTCCTCATGGTCCTGCTCTGGCTGCTCGTCACGAAGACGAGGATCGGCAAGGCGATGCGCGCCACCTCACACGACCGCGAGGCCGCCGCGATGATGGGGATCAACATCGACCGCGTGATCGTCTTCGCGTTCGTGCTCGGGTCGGCGCTCGCTGGCGCGGCCGGCGTCCTGTTCGCGCTGCGCGCTCCAACCTCGGCCACAATCGGCTTCATCATCGGCCTCAAGGGGTTCACCGCCGCCGTGATCGGCGGAATCGGCTCGATCCCGGGGGCGATGGCCGGCGGGCTGATCCTCGGCTTCGCGGAGGCGTTCACCCAGGGCTACATCTCGACGCGCTGGTCCGACCTGCTCGTCTTCGCGATCCTGATCGCCTTCATGCTCTTCCGGCCCCAGGGCCTCTTCGGCCGCCCCGACATCAACAAGGTCTGAGATGGACGACGAGACTCGCGACAGCGACTTCGAGCAGGCCGTCCCGGCAGCCTCGACGACCGCAGGCCCCGCGATCGGCAAGGACGAGTGGGTCGCCCGCTCGGGCGAACGGCGCGGCGGCCGGACGGGCTGGCGGGGCGTCCTCGAGGCGCGGCTCGCCCGGGTGCCCTGGTGGACCTGGCTCATCCTCTTCATCGGGCTCGTCGCGCTGCTCCCGGTCGGCTTCGAGAGTGGCTACGTCCGGCGCATCGCCTTCAACACGGTGATCTTCGTCCTGCTCGCGCTCGGGCTCAACGTCGTCGTCGGCTGGGGCGGCCTCCTCGACCTCGGCTACGCCGCGTTCTTCGGGGTGGGCGCCTACACCTATGCGCTCGTCAGCTCGGACAAGTTCGACCTCCACCTCCCGATCTTCCTCTCGATCCCGCTCGCCGCCGTGATCGGCGGGCTCGTCGGGCTCCTCGTCGGGTTGCCGTCCCGCCGGCTGAGCGGCGACTACCTGGCGATCGTGACCCTCTTCTTCTTCCAGATCTTCCTCACGGCCACGAACAACAGCGACAACATCTTCGGCGACGACCTCGCCGGCGGCCCCAACGGGCTGATCAACATCGACCCGCTCAGCCTCTTCGGTCACCGGCTCGAGATCTCGCACGACGGGATCTTCAACGTCGCCTACCTCTACGTCGCCCTTGCCCTCTTCGGACTCGTCTACGTGGCGCTGAGGCTTGTGAACGACTCCCGCACCGGCCGGGCCTGGCGCTCGCTCCGGGAGGATCCGCTCGCAGCCGAGCTGATGGGGATGCCGGTCAACTGGCTGAAGCTGACCGCGTTCGCGTTCGGGGCCGCGGTCGCCGCACTGACGGGCTCGCTCGCGACGGCGCTCGACGGGAGCGTCTTCCCGCAGACCTTCGAGTTCCCGCTCGTGATCACGATCTACACGATGGTCATCCTGGGCGGCGCGGGGAGCCAGGCCGGAGTCGTGATCGGGGCAGTGCTGATCAGCGTCCTCCTCGAGGTCCTCCGCGAGCCGGGCGACTCGCGCTTCCTCCTCTATGTCGCCGGGGCGCTCGCGCTCCTCGGCGCCCTCAAGCTCTCGGTGCGCTTCGCCGCCGTGCTCGGCGGGACGATCATGCTCGGCTTCCTCGCTCACGCAGTCGCAGGGCGGATCGACGAGGGCTGGACGTCGGGCGTCCCGAACGGCGGCGGCCGGGTCGCAGAATGGGTCGACGAGTGGGTGATCGTCCCCGCGGACCTCGCGGGGTGGATCTCGCCGGCCTCGTACATCGGGCTCGTCGCGATCGTGCTCGGACTGACGCTCGTGCGCGGCCGGACGCGCCTCGTCCTCCTCGTGCCGACGCTCTACCTCGCGGCCTTCGTCTGGGAGAACGTCCTCCTCGCGAAGCCCGAGCCGACCCGGTTCGTGATCCTCGGGGCGCTGCTCGTCGCGGTGATGATCGCGCGGCCCGAAGGGCTGCTCGGCGAGAAGCGCGTGGAGATCATCTAGTGGCCAAGCTGCTCGAGCTGAGGAACCTCTCGATGGCCTTCGGCGGACTCTCGGTGATCGACCGGCTCGACCTGCACGTCGACGAGGGCGAGATCGTCAGCGTCATCGGCCCGAACGGCGCCGGCAAGACGACGCTCTTCAATCTCGTCACCGGCGTCTACGGGCCGACGGGCGGCGAGATCCTCTTCGAGGGCAGGAGCCTCCTGGGCCTCGCGCCGCACCAGATCACGAGGCGCGGGATCGCGCGCACCTTCCAGACGCTGCGCCTCTTCCTGAACATGAGCGTGCGCGAGAACGTGATGGCCGCGGCCTACGGGCACACGAAGGCCGGTGTCTTCCGGGCGATGCTGCGGACGCCCGGGCAGCGGCGCGAGGAGAAGGAGATCCGCGCGCTCGCAGAGAAGCGGCTCGCGTTCTTCGGCGACCGGCTGATGGGCTACCGCTGGGATCAGCCCGCCTACAGCCTCTCCTACGCGAACCGCCGCCGGCTCGAGATCGCGCGCGCGACCGCGACGAACCCGCGCCTCCTCCTGCTCGACGAGCCCGCCGCCGGGATGAACCCGGTCGAGACGCACGAGATCACGGAGCTGATCGGGAAGCTCCGGACCGAGGGCGGCTACACGATCCTCGTGATCGAGCACGACATGCACGTCGTCGAGGGGATCTCCGACCGCGTGATCGCCCTCGACCACGGGGTCAAGATCGCCGAGGGGACGTTCGGCGAGGTCGCGACCGACCCGCGTGTCGTCGAGGCCTATCTCGGGACCAAGGCTGTGACGAAATGAGTGCCCCGGAGCCACACGAAATCGAACCGCTCCTGAAGCTCTCGGGGATCAACACCTACTACGGGCTGATCCACATCCTCCAGGACGTCGAGCTCGAGGTCGGCGCGGGAGAGCTCGTCTCCCTCCTCGGCGGCAACGCCTCCGGGAAGTCGACGACGCTGAAGACGATCCTCGGGCTCGTGACGCCGCACACGGGCACCGTCTCATTCGACGGCGAGAACGTGACCGGCCGCTCGACGAGCCACCGGATCGGGCGAGGGATGGCGATCGTGCCCGAAAACCGCCGCCTCTTCGGGCCGATGACGGTGCTCGAGAATCTCGAGCTCGGCGCGTACCTGAACCGCGACGGCAAGGGCCGCAAGGACGACTTCGAGCGGGTCTACTCGCTCTTCCCCCTGATCTACGAGCGGCGCTCGCAGCTTGCGGGGACGCTCTCGGGCGGCGAGCAGCAGATGGTCGCGATGGGCCGGGCGCTGATGAGCCACCCGAAACTCCTCCTGATGGACGAGCCCTCGATGGGCCTCGCTCCCGTTCTCGTCGAGCGGAGCTTCGAGATCATCCAGCAGGTGCACGAGGCCGGCGTGGCGATGCTCGTCGTCGAGCAGAACGCGAACATGGCCCTCTCGATCGCCGACCACGGCTACGTCCTCTCGACGGGTCGCGTCGTCCTCTCCGGCCAGGCGGCCGAACTGCTCGAGAACGAGGATCTGCGCAAGGCCTATCTTGGTCGGTGAGGCGATCCGGGGGCGGTTCCCCGTGTTCGAGCGGAAGGTCTACGTCAACTCCTGCTCCCAGGGTGCGCTTTCCCACGAGGTGCGCTGCGCGTACGAGGAGTACCTCGCCGGCTGGGACGAGAACGGGGCCGAGTGGGAGCACTGGGTCGAGCGGGCCGAGGCGGCCCGGGCGGCGTTCGCGGGTCTGCTCGGCGCGAGCCCCGACGACGTCGCGATCCAGACGTCTGTCTCCGCCGCGGTCAGCGCGTTCGTCAGCGCGATCGACCTCACCGGCGAACGGAATCGGATCGTGATCTCCGAGAACGAGTTCCCCACGATCGGCCAGATCGCGCACGCGCAGGAGCTCCGCGGCGCCGAGGTCGTTCAGGTGCAGCCGGAGCCCGAGGCCTACGCAGAGGCGATCGACGAGCGGACGGCGCTCGTCTGCTCGACCTTCGTCTCCTACCGGACGGGCAAGGTGCACGACGTCGAGGCGATCTGCGCCCTCGCGCGCGAGCAGGGCGCGCTGATGCTCGTCGATGGCTATCAGGGGATCGGGGCGATTCCGCTCGACGCGGGGAAGGCGGGCGACGTCGTCGTCGGCGGCACCGTCAAGTACCTGCTCGCATCGGCCGGGCTCGCGTTCATGGCCTGCCGACCAGGGCTCGTGACCGGGCTCCTGCCGACGCAGACCGGCTGGTTCGCGGACGAGAACGTCTTCGACATGCAGATCGAGCAGTACCGCCCGCACCGGAGCGCGCGCCGTTTCGATGCAGGGACGCCACCGGTTCCGAACATCTACGCCGGCGTCGCCGGTGCCGGCCTGATCGCCGAGGCGGGCGTGCCTGCGATCGCCGAGCACGTGCGCGGCCTCGTCGAGCGGTTCGTCTCCGGCCTCGACGAGCTCGCCGCCACCGTCGCTTCCCCGCCCCTCGGCCCGCTCGTGTGCGTCCGCTCGACGGACGCCCCCGCGCTCGTGCGAGCGCTGGCCGAGGACGACATCGTCGCCTCGGAGCGGGACTCGAGCCTGCGCGTCTCGCTCCATCTCTACAACACGGACGCCGACGTCGACGCCGTCCTCGCCGCGCTTCGCCAGCGCCGCGCGCTGCTCGCCTAGTCGGCCGTTTAATCCCCGGCCGCGTCGCTGTCGGGCAGCACCTCGACCGCCCCCAGCCGATCCGCGAGCCGCCGGGTGTCGAACCTCTCCTGGAGCTCGCGGTTGCGCGGGCCGTACAAACCCATGCCAGAGATCATCCTCCCGATGCGTCCCTCCGTCCACAGCTACGTTCTGGTGGCGCTGGCTCTGCTGCTCATGGGAGTGGGGTGTGGCCGCGCCGAGGGAGGTGAGGTCGCAACCGTGAATGCAGAGGGAGAGATCGTCGTCGCAGCGCTTGGCGATTCGATCCACGCCGGCTCGCCCGCCTGGGATCCCGACCCGGACGTCCGCAAGCAGATCGGCGACGAGCTCGACCCGACGAGCCAGTGGGAACACTGGGCCGCGCAGGCCGATGCCCGCCTCCGCTTTCGCAACTGCGGCGTCTACGGCGAGCGCACCGACGAGATCGCCGCCCGCTTCGACGAGTGCACCGCCGGCGTCGACGTCCTGATCGTCCAGGGTGGGATCAACGACATCGCCCAGGGCCGCGACGTCGAGCCCGCGGCCGAGAACCTGCGCGCGATCGTGCAGCGCGGCAAGGAAGCCGGGCTCAGGGTCGCGATCGCGAACGTGCTCCCGTGGAACCGCGGCTGGCCGACCGCCGAGGATCCGATCAACCGACTGAACGAGCTGATCGCCGAGCTCGCCGCCGAGGAGAGCGTCCCGGTCCTTCCCTTCTACGCCACCCTCGAGAATCCGGAAGAGCACGGCCGGATGCGCGACGAGTGGACATCCGACGGAGATCACCCGTCGGTCGAAGGCTACCGGCGGCTCGGCGAGCTCGCGTTCCGGCTGCCATGAAGGCATACGGCGCGCAGTCGATGACGGGCGCGCTCCGCCGGGTGCTCCTGCGGCCGCCACTCGAAGCCGACGCGGCAGCGTGGCGCGAGTACGGCTGGCGCTCGGCACCCGATCCGGCCGCAGCCGCCGGCGAGCACGAGGCGCTCTGCCTCCTGCTCGAGGACGCCGGCGCCGAGGTCGTGCTCTCGCGCCACGACGAGGGCAACCCCGACGCGATCTACCCCTACGACCCGGTTCTCGTCGGCAGCGCAGGCACGGTCGTCCTCCGACCCGGCAAGGAAGGACGCCGCCGCGAGCCGGCCGAGATCTCGGCGGCCCTCGTCGCCGCGGGCGTTCCGGTGGCGAGCGAGCTCGCCGCCCCGGCGACCGTCGAAGGAGGCGACACCGTCTGGCTCGACGAGCGAACCCTCCTCGCCGGGCACGGCTATCGCACGAACCGGGCCGGGATCGATGCACTGGAAGGGGCGTTTCCCGGCGTCGAGGTGATCTGGTTCGACCTTCCCCACTACAACGGGAGCGACGAGGTGATGCACCTGATGTCGTTCCTCTCGCCGCTCGACGAGGATCTCGCGCTCGTCTATCCGCGACTCGCGCCGGTTCGCCTGATGGAGCTTCTCGCCGAGCGTGGGATCGGCGTGGTCGAGGTGCCGGACGAGGAGTTCGAGACGATGGGCCCGAACGTCCTCGCCCTCGGCCCGCGCCGCGCGCTCGCGCTCGAGGGGAACGACGAGACGCGCCGCCGGATGGAGAAAGCGGGCGTGGACGTCGTCACCTACCGGGGCGACGAGATCTCGCGCAAGGGCGACGGCGGCCCCACCTGCCTCACCCGGCCGCTCCTGCGGGCCTAGCGCCTAGAGTTCGAGCGATGGCTGCCGACCTGTTCGATGCGATCGTGAAAGGTGACGAGGATTTCGTCCGTGACCTGATCGACCGCCGCCCGGAGTCGGCCGAGGAGCGCGACGCGGAGGGCGTCTCGGCCGTGCGGCGCGCCGTCTACGCCGGTCAGGACGGGATCGCGAAGGTCCTGCTCGACGCGAACCCCGCGCTCGACGTCTTCGACGCGGCCGCGACCGGCAGGTCGCGCGGGCTCGAAGAGCTCCTGGAGGCAGAGCCCGCGCTCGCCGTCGCCTGGTCGACCGACGGCTTCACCCCGCTCCACCTCGCGGCGTACTTGGGCCAGGAGGAGGCGGCCGAGCTCCTGATCGCGCGCGGAGCCGACGTGAACGCCGTCGCCCGGAACGAGACCCTGCACGTGGCGCCGCTCCACAGCGCCGCCGCAGGAGGGCACGCCAAGATCGTCGCGATCCTGCTCGAGCACGGGGCCGATCCGAACTCCCGCCAGGGCGGAGGCTTCACCCCGCTGCACGCTGCGGCGCAGAACGGCGACCGCGAGAGCGTCGAGGCGCTCCTCGAGAGTGGAGCCGATCCGGCGGCTGCGAACGACGAGGGCAAAACGCCCGGCGAGCTCGCCCGGGCAGCGGGCCACGACGTCTCGGACGAGCTCCTGTCCTAGTTTCGATTCCGACCGACCGGAAATGCAACCCAGCGTGACCCGGGCCCTCACTCTCCTTTCCGCGCTCGCGCTTGCCTTCGCGGCCGCCGGCTGTGGCGGCGACGACGAGGGCGCCGGCGACGCCGCGTCGGATCGCACGGTCACGATCGGCTCGAAGAACTTCACCGAGGCAATCGTTCTCGGGGAGCTCTACAAGCAGGCGCTGGAGGCGAAGGGGTACACGGTCGCGCTCAAGAGCTCGATCGGCTCGACCGAGATCATCGACAAGGCGCTGCGCAGCGGTCAGATCGACCTGTATCCGGAGTACACGGGCACGATGCTGACGGTCGTCTTCGCCGAAGACGAGCCGCAGGACAGTGCAGAGTCGACCTATGACCGCGCCAAGGAGCTCTACGAGGAGGACGGCTTCACCCTCTTCGAGATGACACCCTTCTCGGACTCGGACGCGCTCGCGGTGACGAAGGAGACGGCCGACCGTGAGGGACTCGCCGAGATCGGTGACCTGACGAAGCTCGACGGATTCAAGCTCGGGGGCCAGCCGGAGTTCGAGACACGGCTCCAGGGCCTGCCCGGCGTGAAGGAGGCTTACGGGATCGAGAACGTCCAGTTCACGCCGTTCGCCGGGATCAGCCCCTACGAAGCGCTCGACCAGGGCACGGTCGACGTCGCCGCGATCTTCTCCACCGACCCGCCGCTCGCGTCCGGGAAGTACGTCGTGCTCGAGGACACCGAGGCGAACTTCGGCTTCCAGAACGTGGCGCCGGTCGTGAAGCAGGAGCTCGCAGACGAGCTCGGCGGCGACTTCGAGGACACGATCAACGCGGTCAGCGAGAAGCTGAGCGACGAGGCGATCATCGCCATGAACTCCGCGGTCGCGATCGACAAGCGTCCGGCCCCCGAGGTCGCGCGCGAGTTCCTCGAGGCGAACGACCTCTTGTAGCCGCGCAAGGTGAGCATCCGCAGAAGCGGATGCTCACCGCGCAAGACCCCTGTAAGGGTCGCTTCGCTCCCGCCGCTTGCGTCCGTAAGGCTTCTTATCCTGGCTCTTCGAAGCTGAGCTGGCGGAAGTCGGAGAGGCCCGAGACGCCGACGCCGACGAGTCGGAGTGCACCGGGTCGGTCGCGGAGGCCGCGATCGAGCAGGGAGCAGGCGAGCTCGGCGATCCGTTCGGCATCGTCGATCCCGACCGTGAGGCTCGTCGAGCGGCTCCGGATCGAGAAGTCGGCGTAGCGGAGCTTCGTCGTCACCGTTCGCGCCGAGAGCCCGTCCCGGCGCAGGTGGCTGCCGAGCTGATCCGCCATCCGGCGCAGCTCCGCATGGAGGAGATCGCGCTCGCGCAGGTCGCGCTCGAACGTCTCCTCGACGGAGATCGAGATTCGCTCGCTCGTCAGGTCGAGGCCGCGCGGATCGATCCCGAGCGCGCGGTCGCGCAGCAGCCTGCCGACCTGGCCGGGGAGGACGGCGCGCAGCTCGAGATCGGTGAGCGCGCCGAGCTCGCCGACGGTCGCGATCCCCGCGGAGCGAAGACGTTCCTCCGCGCGCGGGCCGACACCCGGTAGCCGGCGCACCGCGAACGGAGCGAGGAAGGCCGCCTCGGTGCCGGCGGGGACGACGGTGATCCCTCCCGGCTTCCGCCGGTCGGAGGCAACCTTCGCGACGACCTTCGTCGGGGCGACCCCGAGCGAGCACGAGAGGCTCGTCGCGGCCCGGACCGACGTCCGAACGGCCTCCGCCAGGGCGCGGGCGCGCACGAAGTCGGCGGCGAGCGAGGTGAAGTCGAGGTAGCCCTCGTCGAGGCCCGTCCGCTCGACGACCGGAACCACCTCGCGGATCGACTTCCAGACCGCGGCGGAGTACTCGCGGTAGAGCGCATGCCGCGGACGGACGAAGACGACCTTCGGGCAGCGGCGGAGCGCCTCGGCCGAGCTCATCGCCGAGTGGATCCCGAAGCTGCGCGCGACGTAGTTCGCGGTCGCCACGACACCGCGCCCGTGCGGATCGCCCCCGACGACGAGCGGCCGCGTGCGCAGAGAAGGGTTCTCGAGCTCCTCGACCGCGGCGTAGAAGGCGTCGAGATCGAGGTGGGCGACGATCGGCATCGAATGGAGGCTACGCCGCCGGTCCGACACTGGCCCTATAAGTAAGGAGTGTGATGGTCGAGGCAGTCCACCGGCGCTCCACTCACGCGCTCGGCAAGGAGGCGCAGGCCGCGATCAGGCTCCTGCCCGGCCTCGGCGTCGAGGGCGATGCGCATCTCGGCGTGACGGTCCAGCACCGATCGCGCGTCGCGCGTGACCCTTCCCAGCCGAACCTACGTCAAGTCCACCTGATCCACGGCGAGCTGCACGACGAGCTCCGGGGGCTTGGCTTCGAGGTCTCGCCCGGAGAGTTGGGGGAGAACGTGACGACGCGCGGCGTCGATCTGCTCTCGCTCCCGCCCGGCACGAGGCTGCAGATAGGCGACGAGGCGGTCGTCGAGCTCACCGGCCTCCGAAATCCGTGCCGCCAGCTGGAGGAGTGGCAGGAAGGCCTTCTCGCTGCGGTGCTCGATCGCGCGCCCGGCGGCGCGCTCGTGCGGAAGGCGGGAGTGATGGCCATCGTCGTGGCCGGAGGCGAGCTTCGGGCCGGCGACCCGGTCGCGCTCGAGCTCCCGCCGCGGCCGCATTGCGCGCTGGAGCCGGTGTGACGCAACTCGCTCTCCCACCGCCGGCGATGACGATCGTCGCGCCGGTAGCGCGCGAGGTCTCCTTCGGCCTCGTCGCAGGCTGTGCCTGTGGGCACGCGGAGGGTGATCGTCCGGGTCGGAGCCCGAGTCCTGGCCGACCGGCCGCTCAGGGGGCGAACGTTCTCGCTCCGCCTCGAGCTTCCCCGCAGCGAGTTCGACCTTCGCGTCATCGCAGTGGACGCGCATGGACGCCGCTCGACGGGTTTCGTCCGTGATGTCGTCGGGCTTCCCGCCGCGGCCGCTCCTCGCGTCTTCGCTGGCCGTGAGGATCCCGAGCTCGCGCGCTCGGTACGCGCGCTGGCCGCGGGGTTCGGCACGACGAGCGCGATCTACGTCCAGGACCTCGGCTCCGGGCTCGGCGTCGGCTGGAACGCCGGCGCTCGGTTCCCGGCCGGGTCGGCGCTCAAGCTGGCGATTGCGGTCACCGTCCTCGCCGCTCACAGGGACAAGCCGGTGGCGGGGTCGCGCCTCGACCGTCTCGTCCGCGAGATGCCGGTCGACTCCGACAACGCCGCAGCGAATGAGCTCGAGGTCTGGCTCGCCGGCTCGAACGCCCGTTTCCGTGAGGTCGGCTAGGCGGCGGTGGGCTAGTCGGCGGAGAGCACGGGGGCGTCGATCGAGAGCGCCCCGAGCGTCCAGAGCCGGTCGAGCGCGGCGATCGCCTCGGGTGCGAACTGGCCCCCGCTCTCACGGCGGCACTCGGCGAGCGCGGCGCCGGTCGTGCGCGCCTCGCCGTAGAGCCTGGTCGACGTCATCGAGTCCCAGGCCTCGGCGAGTGCGAGCAGCCGGGCGCCGGCAGGAATCAGATCGCCAGCGAGGCCGTTCGGATAGCCGGCACCGTCCCAGCGCTCGTGGTGGTGGCGGATCCACGAGATCTGCTCATGATCGAGTGCGTTGACTGCGATCTCCGCCCCGGTGTCGGGGTGGTTCCGCATCTGCTCGAGTTCCTCGTCGGTCAGCGGGCCCGTCTTGCTGAGCACGTCCTCGCCGACGCTGAGCTTGCCGACGTCGTGGACGAACGCGGCCTGGGCGAGCCGGACTGCCTGGTCGGCGCGCCAGCCGGCCGAGAGGGCGAGCTTCTCCGCCACGCGCGAGACCCTTTCCGAATGGCCTTCGGTGCCAGGGTCTTCTGCGTCGAGCTCCTGGGCGAGCGCCCGCAGGCGCGCGAGGGGGCGGTGCTCCTCGCTCGTCAGGGCGACGCCATCCGACCCGTCGAGCTCCTGGGAGTAGCGGAACGTGGCGTCGCCACCCGAAGACTTGGCGTGGACGAGCGCGACCTCGGCGAGGGCCAGGAGCTCTTCCGGGCTGCCGACGTCCTCGAGGTCGCAGACCCCGGACGAGGCCGTGACCGTGCCGATGCCGTCGAAGGCGACGCTGGAGATCGCGCGCCGGGCGCGCTCGGCGCCGATCCAGCCGTTCAGCCCCTCTGTCTCGGGGAGGATCCAGGCGAAGTGGTCGCCGCCCACCCGGGAGACGATCTCGCCCTGGCGGACGGCGGCGCCGAGCCTGCGGGCGGCCTCGCCGAGCACACGATCGCCGGCGAGCCGGCCGTGCTCGTCGTTGATCTGCCGGAAGCCGTCGAGATTGACCAGCACCAGCGAGAGCGCGCGCTCGTGCCGCTGCGCGCGCCGAACCTCAGCGCGGAGCTGTTCCTGGAAGGCACGGTGGTCGGGAAGGTTCGTGAGCGCGTCCCGGGTGGCGAGTGCGCTCAGCCGCGAGCTCGCGTCGGCGAACGCAATCGTGCCCTGGGCGGCTTCGGCCAGCTTCGCGAGGCGAACGTCGTCTCCGCCCTCGGCGAGCAGCGCGCCCCAGAGGCGGGCGCCGACGCGGAGCGGAGCGGCGCCGGCTGCACTGCCGGAGCGGAAGACGATCCCGGCCGGCGCCATCGGGTCGAGGTCGATCGTCGACCCGGGGACGGCACCGGACGCGCCACGAGCCTGCCAGGCGCCCACGATGCTGCCGAAGGACTCGGACTCGAAGCGGACGATGGCCGCGGTCGTGAGTCCGAGCTCGAGCGCGGTCTCCTCGGCCACGACCGAGAAGAGCTCGACCGGATCGGGCTCGAGTGCGACCGCGTCGGCGAGACGCTGCTCGTACGTGCGCACGGAAGCGAGCGGAACGGGAGTCCGCAGGACGGTGACGACGCCCGAGGCGAAGCCGAGCGGATCGCGCCGCGTCAGCCGCCGCGTCTCGAGCACGGTGTACGTGCCGTCGCTGCGGACGTAGCGCTGCGGGCCGCTCGGCGGCGCGAGCAGGTCGTTGGGGTGGAGGAGTGCATAGACAGCGGTTCCGGTGAGCTCGTCGTCGCGGTAGCCGAGGAGGGCGGCCACGGCTCCGGAGCAGGATCGGATGATCCCGTCGCGGTCGACGTCGAGCACGGCCGCCTCGCCGGCCGCGGCGAGCAGTTGCACGGCCTGCTCGCTCTCGTGCACGCGGGCGGCGGCGAGCTTCAGCTCCCGGGTGGAGCGCGCCCGCAGGCCGACGAGGGCGGTGTGGAGTGCCCGCACGTCCTTGCTCAGGCTGCCGAGCGCGCGAGAGAAGACGAGGAGGAGAAGGATCAGCCCGAGTCCGGCGCCGGCGACGGCGAGCGGCGCGACGGGGGAAGCGGAGCCCAGCGGAACCGCGACGCGCCAGGTTCGGCCAAAGACGTGGGCGCGAGCGATCTCGGCCTCGTCGGCGGCCGCACCGGAGAGGACCGAAGGGCCGTCCGTGACGCGGACGTCGCTCTCGGCGAGAGCCTGGTCGACCAGAATCCCGGTCGCGACGGCACCGACGACGAGCCCGCGGAGGCCGTCCCGGCGCTCGGCCGGCGAGCCGGTCGCGGTGCCGGGGCGGAAGACGGGGACGAACGCGTAGACCCCGAGCCGGCCGTCACCCGGGAGGCGGACCGGGGCGGAGAGCCGCGGTTCTGCTGCCGTGCGAGCGGCTCGCAGCGCGCGGCCGAGCGAGGGATCCGTGCCGAGGTCGACGACGTCGCCGTCCGCGCGTGGCGGGGAGCTGACGATGAGGGGGTAGGTGAAGAGGGTGTCGGCCGGCGCCGCGATCCGGATCTGCTCCGCAGCCTCGAGCGCGGAGCGACCTGCGGCGGCTACTCGGGGAGCCCAGCCGATCGCCACGAGCTCGGGGCGTTCGAGCGGGGCACGGGCGAAGTTGGAGAACGCCTCCTGCCCCGTCGGGGGAGCGGTGTCGTAGGCGGCGCGGAGGCCGTGGAGGGAGAGCACGGCGGCGTCGGCCCGATGCTCGATCGCTCGCGCGGCAGCGACTGCCTGCGCACGTGCGTCGGAGCGGACGTCGGCCTGTGCCTGACGCCAGAGGCCGAGCGCCAGCGCCACGGTGCCGAGGAGGCAGGCGGCGAGGCAGAGCGGGAGGCGAAGGCGGGCCGGCATCGGTCAGCCCGTCGTCGGCCGATGGACACCATTCTTGAGGCTTCGAGGAAGTGGATGTTCTCGGGCCGCAGGCGCCCTCTTCAGGGGCTTTGCGCCGCTAGTACGGGTTCGGCACGGCGACCCAGAGCACGCGGAGCTTGTGCGTGTCCGAGTTGTTCCGCCACGTGTGGGCCTTCGAGAGCTGGTAGGTGAGCGCGTCGCCCTGCTCCAGCACGTGGGTCTCGTCGCCGACCCGGAGCTCGAGCGATCCCTCGAGCACGTAGACGAACTCCATCTCCCCCGGGAGCGAGGTCAACTCGTCCCCGGCGCCGCCTCCGGGCGCCACCTCCGACTCGATCGCCTGGAACCGCGGCTCGTCCCGGGACGAGAGCAGAAAGCTCAGCGTGTGCAGGTTCTCGACCTGCGTCCGCTCGTCGCGCCGGACGAGCGCGGGAGCGGGCTCGCGCTCGAAGATCGTCGAGAGTCGCACGCCCAGGGCATCGCAGATCCGGGCGATCGAGGAGAGGGAGGGAGCGGTTCGATCGCGCTCGAGCTGGCTGATGAATCCCTTCGTCAGCCCGGTCGCGGTGGCCAGCTGCTCGATCGTCAATCCACGCTCGCGACGGAGCGATCGGACGCGAGCGCCGACCTTCGGGGTGTCGTTCCTCGCAGCGAGGGGCGTCGCTCTCGGCATGATCGGATCATACGCGGGTTTAGCGGGGATTTCGCGGGCCGTGAAGTCATCGTGGGACTTTCAGATATACTTTTTGTAGTTAGTGCTGGTAAGAGACCAGTACAGAAGGAGAATCGCCAGTGAGCACCATGCTGCTCGTACCGCTGGAGGACATCGTCGTCTTCCCGAACATGAACGTGACCCTGACCGTGGACGTCGGCTCCGAGGAGCGCGTGCTCCTCGTCCCGCGCCACGAGAACGACTACGCCAAGGTCGGCACCGTCGCCGACGTGACCGATCGCGTCCGGCTTCCCGGCGGCGGCTTCGCCGTCGCTCTCTCCGGCCTGCACCGCGGCCTCGCCGGCGCGGCCGAGACCGACGCCAGCGGACGCCTACGAGTCGCGGTCGAGGAACGCCCGGACGACGAGGCCGCCGCCGACTCGACCACGAAGGTGCTCGAGCGCGAGTACCGCGCGCTCGTGGAGGAGATCCTCGAGCTGCGGGGCGACGACGGCCGGATCTCGGCCTTCGTCCGCTCGATCACCGAGCCCGGCGCCCTCGCCGACACCGTCGGCTACTCGCCCGATTTCAGCTTCGAGCAGAAGGTGCGGGTGCTCGAGGCCGTCGACGTCAAGGAGCGCTTCGAGCTCGCGATCGAGCTCCAGCGCGAGCGACTCGCCGAGATGCAGGTGCGCCGCCGGATCCGCGACGACGTCGAGGAGGGCGCGGCCAAGCAGCAGCGCGAGTACATCCTCCGCAAGCAGATGGAGTCGATCCGCAAGGAGCTCGGCGAGGACGACGCGTCCGTCGTGGACGAGTTCCGCGCCAAGCTGGCCGACGCGGATCTGCCCGAGGCCGTGCGCGAGCAGGCCGAGCGCGAGCTCGGTCGGCTGGAGCGGCAGGGTGAGAACTCGCCCGAGGCGTCGATGATCCGCAACTACCTCGAATGGCTCCTCGCAGTCCCGTGGGGCAAGCGCTCCGACGAGACGCTCGATCCGATCCACACCCGGGAGGTGCTCGACACCGATCACGCCGGACTCGAGGACGTCAAAGACCGGATCGTCGAGTACATCGCGGTTCGCAAGCTGCGCGAGGAGCGCGGGATCGAGCCCGACAAGCGCTCGGGCGCGATCCTCACCCTCGTCGGCCCACCCGGGACCGGAAAGACCTCGATCGGCGAGTCGATCGCCCGCGCGCTCGGACGGGAGTTCGTGCGGATGTCGCTCGGCGGGATCCGCGACGAGGCCGAGATCCGCGGGCACCGGCGCACCTACATCGGCGCCCTGCCCGGCCGGCTCGTTCGCGCGCTCCGCGACGCCGGGACGATGAATCCGGTGATCCTGCTCGACGAGGTCGACAAGGTCGGCGCCGACTGGCGCGGCGATCCCTCCGCCGCCCTGCTCGAGGTGCTCGATCCGGCGCAGAACTCCACGTTCCGCGACCACTATCTCGACGTCGAGCTCGATCTCTCCGAGGTCGTCTTCGTCGCGACGGCGAACGTCGCCGACTCGATCCCGGGGCCGCTCCTCGACCGGATGGAAGTGATCCGCTTCGACGGGTACACCGTGGACGAGAAGGTCGCGATCGCCCGTGGCTACCTCTGGCCGCGCCAGCGGGAGCGGAACGGGCTGCGGGAGGACGAGGTCGCGATCTCGGACGTCGTGCTCGAGTCGCTGATCATCGACTACACGCGTGAGGCCGGGGTCCGGCAACTCGAGCGCGAGCTCGGCAAGCTGCTCCGGAAGACCGCCACGCAGATCGCGTCGAAGAAGGTAGAGGCGCCGGTCGAGCTCGGGCTCGACGAGGTGCGCGACGCACTGGGCCGGCAGAAGTTCTACCGCGAGGCTGCGGAGCGGACCGCTGTTCCGGGTGTCGCCACTGGTCTCGCCGTGACCGGCACCGGTGGTGACGTCCTCTTCGTCGAGGCTACGGCCGCGAGGGGGAGGGAGAAGCTCGTCCTCACCGGTCAGCTCGGCGACGTGATGAAGGAGTCGGCGCAGATCGCGCTCTCCTCACTGCGCTCGCGGGCCGAGGGCCTCGGGTTCGAGGAGGAGGCGTTCGAACGGGTGATCCACGTCCATGTTCCGGCCGGAGCGATTCCGAAGGACGGCCCGAGCGCGGGGATCACGATGGCGACCGCCCTCGCGTCGCTGCTCTCCGGGCGTCCGGTTCGGCACACCGTCGGGATGACCGGCGAGGTGACGCTCCAGGGTCGCGTTCTCCCGATCGGCGGCCTGAAGCAGAAGATCCTCGCCGCGCATGCCGCGGGGCTGACGGACGTGATCATCCCCGAGCGCAACCGCCAGGACCTCGACGACGTCCCGGCCAACGTGCGCGACGAGATGACGTTCCATCCCGTGATCTCGCTCGACGAGGTGCTCGAGCTCGCACTCGAGCCGGCGAGCAAACCCCTCCATGCGGTGTAGACGCTGCACTCCGGTGCCCGAGGAGGTCCGCCAGGCGGCGGGCCTCCTCGAGCGCCGTTGGATCGTCTCGATCCTCTGGGCCTCCTACGAAGGCGCGATCCGGTTCAACGAGTTCAAGCAAGCGGTCGGCGAGATCCCGCCGCGCACGCTCGCGCTGCGCCTCGTCGAGCTCGAAGAGGCCGGAGTGCTCGTCCGCCACGTGATCGACGCTCGGCCGCCCAGGGTCGAGTACCGGCTGACCGACGAGGGCCTCCGGCTCAAGATCGTCGTCGACGCCGTGGTTCGCTACGCCGCGGTCTGAGGCGGGGCAGTGCGCTCGAGCACGAGCCTCAGCAAGGGCTCGTCAGCGGAGGCCTCGACGAGCACCGGCTCGAGCCCGTGCGGTGCTCCCAGCTCGACCAGTTCGCCCGGCTCGTAGAGCTGGAACTCGAAGACCTCGAGCTCGCCGTCCGGGTACCGAAGCTCGCAGCGCCGCCGCCCGGCCTCGAAGGTCGCTCGTTCGACGACGCCACCGCCGAGCGCTCGCTCGCTCGGGCTTCGCGGTTCGAAGAAGGCGCGATTATGGAGGTCCAGCACGAGTCGCCCGCCCGGACGCAGCCGCCGGGCGAACGAGCCGAGGACGCGCTCGTTCGTCGGCTCGTCGAAGTAGCCGAAGCTCTGCCACATGTTCAGGACACCGTCGAAGTCGCCGGGCAGCCCGTCGAGCTCGCGCATGTCCCCGACGAGCGCGTGGTGGCCCGCCGCTCCCGCTGCGACGGGATCGACGTCGACGCCGGTGACGTCGTAGCCGAGCGCACGCAGCGGACGGAGGTGGCGGCCCGTCCCGCAGGGCACGTCGAGGAGCCGCGCGAACTCCGGCAGCGGGAGAGTCCCGACGAGGAACGCGAGGTCGGCCTCGGTTCTCGTTGGATCGACGCGTCCGAAGGTGTCCCTCCAGCGGCTCGAGTACTCGCTCATGCCAGCGTGCGCCGAACGGCGTCGTTCCAGCCGGCGACGAGGCGTTCCGCCTCGGCTGCGGGGAGCTCCGGCTCGTAACGGGCGGCGGGAGGGATCGCCGGTGGTGGCTCGAGCCCCACCCCAAGCGCGGCAAGCGAGGCTGCGCCGAGCGCCGTCGCCTCCCGCTCGGCCGGCACTTCCACGGCGACCCGTGCGACGTCCGCCTGGAACTGGAGCAAGAACGTGTTCGCGGCCGCACCGCCGTCGACCCGAAGCACCTCGACCCGGAGATCCATCGCACCGAGGACGTCGTGGGTCTGGAACGCGATTGCCTCCAGTGCCGCACGGACGAGGTGCTCGCGTCCGGTTCCCCGGGTCAACCCGGTGATCAGGCCGCGCGCCTCCGGCGCCCAGTGGGGCGCGCCGAGGCCGGTGAGCGCCGGCACGAAGTAGACGCCGGCGGTTCCCTCGAGCGAGGCCGCGATTGCGCTGGTCTCTGCGGGGTCGGCCACGAGCCCGAGCCCGTCCCGGAGCCACTGGATCGCTGCTCCGGCGACGAAGACGGAGCCCTCGAGTGCGTAGACCGGCGGCTCGGCTCCCAGCTGCCACGCGACCGTGGCGAGAACCCCGTCCCGCGGCTCCGGCCTCGCCTCGCCGGCGTTCGCAAGCACGAAGGCCCCGGTGCCGTAGGTGACCTTGGCCTGGCCGGGATCCAGGCAGCGCTGGCCGATGAGCGCCGCCTGCTGGTCGCCGGCGATCCCCGCCAGCGGCACCCGGGCTCCGAAGAGCTCTGCCTCCCCAAGCGCGCCACTCGACGGCACCACGCGAGGGAGCAGCGATCTCGGCACCCCGAAGAGGGCGAGCAGCTCGTCGTCCCATTCGAGCTCGCCGATCGCGAAGAGCATCGTCCGCGAGGCGTTCGTCACGTCGGTGAGGTGGTCGCCCGTCAGCTTCCAGGCGAGCCAGGAGTCGACGGTTCCGAAAGCGAGCTCGCCCGCTGCGCCGGTGTGCGCGAGCAGCCACTCGAGCTTCGTCGCCGAGAAGTACGGGTCGGGGACGAGGCCGGTGCGCTCCCGGATGAGGTCGACGGGTAGCTCGGCGCAGCGCGCCGCCGTCCTCCGGTCCTGCCAGACGAGCGCGCGGCCGACCGGTCGGCCGGTCGAGCGATCCCAGACGAGAGTCGTCTCGCGCTGGTTCGCGATCCCGAGCGCGCGCAGCTCGCCCGCCGAGACGTCCGCGTCCCTGAGGGCCGTCTCGGCAGCCGCGAGCACCGTCTCCCAGATCTCCTCGGGCTCGTGCTCGACGAGGCCGGGTGCGGGGAAGTGCTGCGCGAGCTCGCTGTAGCCCCGACCGAGGATCTCGAAGCTCTCGTCCACGACGAGACAGGTCGTTCCCGTCGTGCCCTGGTCGATCGCGAGCAGCATGCGCGGAGCCTAGAGGGGGCTGGCCTCCTCCTCAGGGATGACCGGGGGTCGTCGCCGCGGATGACGCCGCGGGAACCGCGGTTGAGTACCGTCGGTTCGTGAGCGTCCGCTTGCCGAAGCTCGTCCGGCGCCTCCTCCGCGCGCCGGAGACGGGAGTCGAGCATTTGGCCGCCGCCGACGCCTTGCGCGCGATCGAGGAGGAGCGCGGGAGAATCGCCCGCGAGCTCCACGACGTCGTCGCCCATTCGGTCAGCGTGATGACGGTTCAGGCCGGCGCCGTACGCCGGCTGCTCGCGCCTGAGCAGCAGCGCGAACGCGAGGCGCTGCTCACCGTCGAGGAGACGGGGCGCGAGACCCTGACCGAGATGCGCCGGCTCCTGGCCGTTCTTCGTCAGGAAGGCGAGGTCCCCGCGCTCGCCCCGCAGCCCGGGCTCGCGTCGCTCACGAGTCTCGTCGCACAGGTTCGGGAGGCCGGACTTCCCGTCGAGCTGAGGTACGAGGGCGAGCAGATCAGCCTTCCCCCGGGAATCGACCTCTCCGCCTACAGAATCGTCCAGGAGGCCTTGACGAACACCCTCGAGCACGCCGGCCCGGCCCGGGCCTGGGTGGCGATCCGCTTCGGCACCGACCAGATCGAGGTCGAGGTCGCGAACGACGGTGTCGCCGACTCGAGCGGCGACGGCTTCGGGCGTGGGCTCGTCGGGATGCGCGAGCGGGTCGCCCTCTGCGGGGGCGAGCTGACGGCCGGGCCGCGGCCCGGCGGCGGGTACACCATCTCGGCGCGGCTGCCCGTGACAGGATCAGCGCCGTGAGCGTGCGAGTCCTCATCGTCGACGATCAGGCACTCGTCCGCACCGGCTTCCGGATGATCCTCGAAGCGGAGGCCGGAATCGAGATCGTCGGCGAGGCGAGCGACGGGCTCGACGCGCTCGAGGCGGTTCGCGAGCACTCCCCGGACGTCGTCCTGATGGACATCCGGATGCCGAACCTGGACGGCCTCGAGGCGACGAGAAGGATGGTCGGAGACGGCAACGCCGGCCCGCGCGTGCTGATGCTGACGACCTTCGACCTCGACGAATACGTCTACGAGGCTCTCCGCGCAGGGGCCAGCGGCTTCCTCCTCAAGGACACGCCCCCGGAGCAGCTCGTCTCGGCAATCCACGTGATCGCCTCCGGCGACGCGCTGCTCTCGCCCACGATCACGAAGCGCGTGATCGAGGAGTTCATCCGCCGGCCCCCGAGCACGATGGAGGCGAGCCTCCCGCCGACGATCGCCGACCTCACCGCGCGCGAGCTCGAGGTGCTCGGGTTCATGGCCCGTGGTCTTTCGAACGCGGAGATCGCCAAGGATCTCTTCGTCAGCGAGACGACGGTGAAGACGCACGTCGCCCGGATCCTGATGAAGCTCGATCTCCGCGATCGGGTGCAGGCGGTCGTCTACGCGTACGAGAGCGGGCTCATCCAGCCAGGTGCCGCGTCGGCCTAGGAGTCGTCCCCGTGCAGATGCACGGCCCGCGCCACTGAAATGGTCGGGATAGCCGTACTGTCGGGCGGGATCGAGACGCGTAAGTTCGGAGCATGTCGCTCGACCTCCACTGGATCGGCCGCCGCCTCCACTCGCACCTTGCCTGGCGCGGCGCCCTCGCCTCTCCCCATCGTGGCGCGGTGGAGGTCGTAGCGCTCTTCGGGCTCTACGGCCTCTACGAGCTCGTGCGTGGCTTCGGCGAGCTCGACTTCGCCGCGGCGCACCGCAACACCGCGAACATCGTCGCGCTCGAGCAGCGGCTGAACGTGTTCGGCGAGCGCAGCGTCCAGAACTGGGCACAGGGGATCCCCGGGCTTCCGAGCGCGCTCGGATTCGCGTACATCGCCTTCCACCTCGTCCTCACGGCGGCCGTCCTCGTCTGGGTCTACCGTGCTCACCGCGACCGCTTCCCGCTCGTCCGGACGACCCTGATCCTCTCGACGGCGATCGCGCTCGTCGGTTACGTCGTCTATCCCGCGGCGCCGCCGCGGCTCTCGAATCTCGGCTTCGTGGACACGGTCAGCGAGCACGGGGGAATCAACCTCAGCTCCGATCTCCTCGGCAGCTTCTACAACCCGATCGCCGCCGTCCCGAGCCTCCACTTCGGGTATGCGCTCCTCGTCGGGGCGGCCGTCGCGGCCTTCGCCCGGAGTCGGATCGTCCGGGCGGCAGGCGCCGCCTACCCGGCCGTGATGCTCTTCATCATCGTCGCCACGGGGAATCACTTCCTCTTCGACGCGGTCGCGGGCGGCATCGTGATCGTCGTCGCCTGGGTGGGAGCGAGGCTCCTCGTCGCCAGGCCCGCCGCCTCGTCGGGACAGGTCCCGGCCCTCGCCCCGCGTCGCCATGAGCCGGCCCGGCTGACCCGGCTCGCAGCCTAGACCTCCAGTCGAGGTCGAGATTCCCGACCACTAGGACCAACGTGCCTCCAAGTTTAGGCCCAATGGGTCCTCCGAAACGGCGAGCCCGGGGTTAAAGTGGCGCCGTGCTTCGGGGGTCGTCCATCATCGCAGCGCTCGTCGTCTGCCTCGGCTTCGCCGCGCCTGCGTCCGCGGACGACTGGCTGCCGCATCCGGCCGACGCGTCGTGGGTCTACGAGTGGACGGACAGCGCCTACAACTCCGTCCCGACCAAGGAGAAGGTCACGGTCAAGGAGCAGAAGGGCGCCGCGTTCGTACTGGCCTGGACGACCGAGGGGCAGGAGAACCCGGGTGAGGCGCTCACGAGCGTCGGCACCGTCTCCTTCCAGGACACGCTCGCTGGTCTCTTCGTGACCAACTGGTCGAGCAACCCGCCCCCCTCGATCTTTCCGATTCTCTGCGGGCGCGCAGCGGGCTGTGGAAACAGCCTCTCGAGCGCCTACTACAACGTGATCTGGGGCAACCGCTCGCCGGCCGGCAACGACTGGCTCGTCGGCGGCACGAACGAGGATCACCTCTACGGCGGCTACGGCGACGACCTGCTCCGGGCCGACGACGATCTCGACTCCACCGCCGGCACCGGCGACCCCCGGGCGAACAACGTCCCGGATCCGCGCGCTACCGCTCCGACCTTTGCCGACCTGGCCTTCGGCGGCGCCGGGCGCGACGTCCTGATCGCGAACACCTCCACTGACCGCCTCTACGACTGGGCCGGCGAGTTCAACAGCTATCTCGTCCCGTTCTCGCCCTTCGGCGAGCAGACGATCACGCGCGCCGGCTCGCCCTCGAATCGCGCGTTCCTCTACGCCGCTTCGAAGGCCGACGGCGCGGACCCGACCCGCGGCGGCGACGCGAGCCGGAACGGCGAGCCGTACGGCGAGATCGGGCTCGTGACCACCGGCGACGCCGACTTCGGCGCCCAGCACGGCGGCCCGCGCGACCCGCAGCCTGGGCACCAGTGCAACGGACGCGACCGCGGCGGCCTCGGCTTCTCGATCGCGCCGGCGGCCGCTGCCGCGACGATCGGGCCGTCCTCGCCGACGACGATTACGAGCACGCCGTCTTCCACCTTGAGCCCGGTCGTCACGCCGCCTGCCGAGCCGATCAGCCTCCCACCCGGCCAGGCCAAGAAGTAGCAGCGCCTGTCGCTCGAGCGGCTAGGGCCCTTCGAGCACGGAGAGGATGTTCCCGGCCGGATCCTTGAACCACGCGATCGTTGGGCCCTCGTTGCCGCGCGCGATCCCCTTCTCGTCCGTCCCGAGCTCCTCGTACCGCTCGAAGCGCACTCCGGCCTCGGTCAACCGATCGACCGCCGCGTCGACGTCCTCGACGGGGAAGTTGAGGACGGTGAAGCTCGCCGGGGTGTGATCCGGCTTCGGGTAGACGAAGACCTCGCCGCCGCCGGACAGGTGTAGGTCGAGCCCGCTCATCTCCTCGGTCAGCTCGAGTCCGAGTGTTTCTCCGTAGAACCGTTTCGCCGCGGGTACGTCATCGACGGCGAAGCTGGAGAAGGCTTTCGTGTTCTTGAACATCGGTCGTCCTCTCAGTCTGCGGGTGCGGTTGCGGGTGCGCCGAGAGTGGTCTCGCCCGCGGGCGAGGGGGAGTCGCGGAGCAGGGTCGCTCCGATCGTCGCTGCGGCGACAGCGAACAATGCGCCGACGAGGAACGCGGCGTGGTAGCCGCCGTTGAGCGCGGCGAGAGGCCCCTCCCCGGAGGCGCTGAGGGTGTCGGAGCGCGCGGCGGCGAGGCTGACGAGAACCGCGAGCCCGAGCGCGCCCCCCATCATGAAAGAGGTGTTGACGACGCCCGAGGCGAGCCCTGACTGGCTCGGCTCGACCTCGCTCATCGCCGCCAGGAGAACCGGGTTGAAGGCCAAGCCTGCGCCGATTCCGAGCAGGATCATGCTCGGGAGGACGTCGACGACGAAGCTGCCGTCCACCGGAGCGCGCGCGAAGAGCAGCAGTCCCGCAGCGGCGACGAGAAGCCCTGCTGCGAGCGGCTTGCGCAGGCCGAAACGCAGCACGAGCTTCGCCGAGAGGCCGAGCGAGAACGCGCCCATGATCAGGTTGGCCGGCAGGAACGCGAGTCCCACCTCGAGCGGGCTGTAGCCGAGCACGAGTTGGAGGTAGAGCGCCGAGACGAAGAACCACGCGAACATCGCCGCGGCCCAGAGGACGCCGACGACGTTCGAGACGGCCACGCTACGCAGCTTGAAGAGCCCGAGCGGCATCAGGGGCGAGCGGTGTCGCGCCTCGATCAGGAGGAAGAGCGCGAGCAGCGCCACGGAGCCGCCGAGCAGGCCGAGCGTCCGGCCGGTCGCCCAGCCCACCTCGTTGCCCTTGACGATCGCGTAGACGGCGAGCATGAGCGAGAGCGTCACCGTGACTGCCCCAGCGACGTCGAGCCGTCCCGGCGGTGCCGTCCGACTTCCCGGCGCCAGCAGGCGCAGGGAGAGCGCCACGACTGCGATCCCGATCGGGACGTTGACGAGGAAGATCCAGTTCCACGCAAGCACGTCGGTGAGCACTCCGCCGAGGAGAACGCCGAGGCTCCCGCCCCCGGCGAGCACGAATCCGAAGACGCCCATCGCCTTCGCGCGCTCCGCCGGCTCGGTGAAGAGGAACATGATCAGGGAGAAGGCGACCGCCGAGACGACCGCGCCGCCGAGCCCCTGGACGGCGCGAGCGGCGATCAGGGCTCCCTGGGAGGTCGCGAGCCCGCAGCCGATCGAGGCCAACGTGAAGAGCGAGATCCCGCTCAGGAACAGGCGGCGGTGACCGAAGAGGTCGCCGAGCTTGCCGCCCAGGAGGAGGAAGCCGCCGAAGGTGAGGAGGTATGCGTTCACGACCCACGCGAGCGAGGTCTCCGAGAAGCCGAGGTCCTCCCTGATCGAGGGGAGCGCGACGTTCACGATCGTGGTGTCCAGGACGATCATCAGATCCCCGAGGCAGAGCACGAGGAGCGCGAGCCAGCGCGTCCGGTTGGTCATGGTCATGGGCTTCCCTTTCGGCAGTCGAATGGTTTCGGAGGGTAAGACCGGCTGCCGGAGAAAAACTCATCGGCGCGGTTTCGGCGGCGACGCAGCGGGGCACTCAACCCTCGACCTGTTGCCGGCTCCCGTGTTGCGAACCAGCTGAGTGTTCCGGCCGAACGACTACAGGCCGGCCGACGACACGCAAGGAACCGAGGAGACGAACATGAGCCGCACGCACAAGCTGATCAACCTGGCGGGGATCGCCTTGCCCTTCGTCGGCCTGATCGCCGCGATCGTGCTCCTCTGGGATCGGATGGTCGGCCCAACCGAGCTCGCGATCCTCGCTGTCGGCTACGTCCTGACCGGCGTCGGGATCACCGTCGGCTACCACCGGCTCTTTACCCATCGAGCCTTCGAGACCTACAAACCCGTCCGCTATACGTTCGCCGTGCTGGGCCAGATGGCGGTCGAGGGCGACGTCCTCGCCTGGGTGTCCGACCACCGCAAGCACCACCAGTTCTCGGATCAGGAGGGCGATCCGCACAGCCCCCACGCAGGCTTCGGGGGCGGCGTCTCCGGTGCGCTCAAGGGTCTCTGGCACGCGCACACGGGCTGGCTCTTCTCCGAGTCCGGGCGCGCCGATCAGGCCCGCTACGCCAAGGACCTGATGCGCGACAATGGACTCCGGGTGATCGCGAAGCTCTTCCTCCCGCTCGTGATCGTCTCGCTGCTCGTCCCGGCTCTCGTCGGGTGGGCGCTCCTCGGCGGTTGGTATGGCTTCTTCGCTGGGCTCGTCTGGGGCGGTGCCGTCCGGATCTTTCTCCTGCACCACGTCACGTTCTCGATCAACTCGATCTGTCACTTCTGGGGTCGCCGCCGGTTCGCCTCGCGCGACGAGTCCCGCAACGTCTGGTGGCTCTCGTGGCTCTCGTTCGGCGAGTCGTGGCACAACAACCACCATGCCTTCCCCACGTCGGCTTTCCATGGGCTGCGGAAGCTGGAGATCGACCCGGGCGGCTGGGTCATCTGGACGCTCGAGAAGCTCGGCCTCGCCTGGGGCGTCGTCAGAATTCCGGTCGAGAAGCAAGCCGGAAAGCTCGCTCCCCGCTGAACGAGCGTCGAGCGCCGCTAGAAGTCGATGCGCATGACGACTCGGCGGAGGGTCGGCCGGCTGACCTCGGCGAACCCGGCGGCGACGAGTGCTCCATGGGTTCCCACGTGTAGCTCGCCCAGTAGAGCCCCTTCGTAGTCGTCGGGTAGCCCTCGAGGGCGCGGGCACCGCGTGCCCGGGCGAAGCCGACGGCGGCGCGCGCGAGCGCGTAGCTGATCCGCTCGCGCCGGAAATCCTGTGCGAGTGACGAAGCACGTCACCGCCCAGACGCCGTCGTCGGACCTGTCCTCTGTCCGGCCCACCCAGGTACTTTTCACCGTCCTGTTCCGAGCGCTCTGGTAGCGTCTGCCTCCGATGTAAGCGCCACTTCTCGATCCTCGACCTTCGCCGGCCGCTCCTCTGGAGCGCCGCGGCCGCTCTCCCTACGTCTCTGGAGGTCAGAAGTGAGTCGTCACCCGGAGGAGCCGCACGCCGGCTCCGACACCGAAGATCGCACCATCTTCCAGCATCCGCTGGCGTATCTGATCGGATTGGAGGGAATCGCGCTCCTGCGCGCGTACTCCGGCGCCTACGAACGCGAGTTCACGCTCGCGCGGCTGCGCGAGGTCCGGGAGCTGCTCGAGTCGCCGGACGCGTTCGGCGCCGGGACCGAGGCGCACCCGATCTCCGTCCGCGACGGCTACGGCCGATGGGCGCCGTGGTACGACGAGCAGTCGAATCAACTGCTCGAGATCGAGCAGCCGATCGTGCGCCAGATCCTCGACGGCCTTCCCGTCGGCGTTGCGCTCGACGCCGCGTGCGGTACCGGTCGACACGCCGCGTACCTCGCCTCGCTCGGGCACACCGTGATCGGCGTCGACGCGTCACCGGGGATGCTCGCGCTCGCACGCGAGAAGGTCCCGGAGGGCGAGTTCCACGAGGCCGACCTGAACGAGTTGCCGCTCGCGGACGAATCCGTCGACCTCATCGTCTGCTCGATCGCGCTCGTGCACCTGCCGGACCTCGACGGCCCATTCGGCGAGTTCGCGCGCGTCCTGCGCCCGGGCGGGCACCTCGTCGTCTCCGACCAGCGCGGCCTGATCGGCGACATCGGCTCGCCGGTCGGGTGCGACGGCCCGGAGGGCGAGCAGGGCTACCTCCCCGTCCACCTCCATCTCACGAGCGAGTACCTCGCCGCGGCGCTCCCACTCGGCTTCCGGGTGCTCAGATGCGAGGAGCCGCGCGTCCCCTGGCCGATTCTCGACGAGGAGGGCAGGACGATCCACGACGGCGAGCGGCTGCCGCCGCAGGACCCGAACGAGCCGCCGTACACCTGGGCCCTGCACGCCGAGGTGATCGACGCGACGAACGCCGCCTGGCGTGGAAAGCCGTCCTCGATCATCTGGCACTTCCAGCTCGAAGGGCCTGATGAGCGACGAGCGAGCATGGGCCGTGTTGGGCTCGAACCAACGACCTTGGGATTAAAAGTCCCCTGCTCTACCAGCTGAGCTAACGGCCCCGCAAGCGAGTCTAGGGTAGGGCACTATTCCGGCGTGGACGTTCTCGAGAAGCCACGCCTGCGCGGAGTTTTCCACCAGTACGCCTTCTATGTCGCCGTTGTCGCGGGACTCGGGCTGGTCCTCTTCGCCGACTCGCTGCGGGAACGGCTCGCGATGTGGATCTACGCGTTCGCGCTCGCCGCGATGTTCGGGGTCAGCGCGCTCTATCACCGGGTCAACTGGCGTTCCACCCGTGTGCGCACCTGGATGCGCCGGCTCGACCACTCGACGATCTTGCTCCTGATCGCCGGGACCTACACGCCCTTCGCGCTCCTCGCCTTCGAGGGAAAGCTCGCCGACGCGATCCTGATCGTCGTCTGGGCCGGTGCGGGCGCGGGACTCGTCCTCAACCTCCTGTGGGTCGACGCTCCCAAGTGGCTGACCGCCGTCGTCTTCATTGCGCTCGGGTGGGTGGGGGTGGTCGCGGTGCCCGACCTGCTCGAGGTCGGCGTGGTGCCCGCAGTGCTCGTCTTCGTCGGAGGAGGGCTCTACACGCTCGGGGCGGTCGCCTATGCACTGAAGCGTCCGAATCCGCGTCCTGCGGTCTTCGGCTACCACGAGATCTTCCATCTGCTCGTGATCGGCGCGGCCATCACCCACTTCGTGGCGATCGCCGTGTACGTCCTGCCGCTCTGAGCCGGCGCTTAATCTTCCTGTAATCGGGTACTCGCTACCCTGAGCTCATGGAAACCAAGGTGCAAAAAACAGACGCCGAGTGGCGCGCCGAGCTCACTCCCGAGCAGTACGAGATTCTTCGTCGCAAGGGCACCGAGCGCGCATTCACCGGCGAGTACAACGACATGAAGGACGCTGGGGTCTATCGCTGCGCCGGCTGCAGCGCGGAGCTCTTTCGCTCCGAGGCGAAGTTCGATTCCGGTTCCGGCTGGCCGAGCTTCGTCGAGCCGGCCGACCTCGAGAGCGTGGTCACCGAGACCGATCGGAAGTTCGGGATGGTTCGAACCGAGGTGATGTGCGCCGCGTGCGGTGGCCATCTCGGACACGTTTTCCCGGACGGCCCCGGGCCGACGGGCCAGCGCTACTGCATCAACTCCTGCTCGCTCCAGCTGGAGCGCTCATGAACGCCATGACGCCGACGGGGCTCGAGAAGGCGACGTTCGCGGCCGGCTGCTTCTGGGGCGTCGAGGTAGAGTTCCGGAACACCTCCGGGGTGAAGGACGCGCAGGTCGGCTACATCGGCGGCCAGACCGAGAATCCGACCTACAAGGACGTCTGCGGTGGGAACACCGGTCACGCCGAGGCGGTCGAGATCACGTTCGACCCGGCGGAGATCTCCTTCGGGGAGCTCGTCGACCGCTTTTGGAGCCTGCACGATCCGACCCAGAGAAACCGGCAGGGTTGGGACGTAGGGACGCAGTACCGCTCAGCGATCTTCGCGCACTCGCCCGAGCAGGTCGAGGCCGCCCGCGCCTCGCTCGAGCGGGCGCAGTCGGGCTTCAAGAAGCCGATCGCGACGCAGATCGTCAGCGACGACAGTCCGTTCTGGCCGGCGGAGGAGTATCACCAGCAGTACCTCGTCAAGAACGGCCGCGCCACCTGCGCGATCTGAGCGCAGGACACGAGAGGTTCTTCGTCGAGGAGGCGATCCAGATGCGCGCGTCGGATGTCGGCGGCCCCTTCCGCGCTGGCGTTGAGCGCGCGGTCGAACGTGCTGGAGCAGTTCGCGGGCGGCCCCCGGCCAGATCGGTGTGCACGGGCTGCAGAACGTCGGCGGCACCCTCGGTACGGCCGCGTCCCACGGGTGCGTCCGCCTCGACAACGCCGCGATGCGCTGGCTCGTCCTCCGCATCGGCCCCGGCACCCCGGCACGATCACCGCCTGAGTCCGATCCCTTACGGATTCGAGCCCGGGAGCGAAGCGACCCTTCAGGGGTCTTGCGCGATGAGGGATCCCCGTGAGGGGGTCCCTCATCTTGCGCGATAAACATGGGCGGTGAGGGGCTCGAACCCCCGACCCCCTGGGTGTAAAGCCGGAACGCTACGCGATCGGGAGCGGAGCGTTCCGGCTCAACCATGCGGCTTAGCTCACAGTCGACGCCACCCGGACGCCGCTCCGATCCCCGCGGATTTGGGTCGATTCGGGGGGATTTGGGCACTAACGCAGCACTTGTGCCCATTCGACAGTGGCATCCGCCGCACCATGCAAGCTTTCTCAGGTGCCCGTGCGCGGAGGACGTCCGAACCGGAACGAGACGCGGCGGCGAGAGCTGCTCTTCGCCGAGCTGCTTGCGGTCGGAAAGACTCCCCGCGCCGCTGGGCGGGAAGCCAGGATCGACCCGTGGCGTGCGTTCAAGCTGGGCACGAGCGCGGAGTTCTGGAAGCTCGTTCACGACCTGCGGGCGGAGCGGCCGGCAGACACGGACGGCTGAGCGTGGACGGCCTGGTTCGCGAGCATGTTCGGCGTCGGATCGATGAGGTGCGACGTCGCCAGGTCGGGCACAACCTCGGCGCCAACGGGGACGCCGACCTGCGCGCGAGCGGAAACTCGGGCAAGCAGGCGCTCGCGGTCGCTTCCTGGGAGGCCGCCGGCGGCGATCCTCTTGCGGCGCTGTCGCTCGCGCTCGACGAACTCGCGCGACGCGCCGGTTAGTGACGCACAAATTGTCACAGTAAAGACCTTCGTAAATGCTCTTGCAATTCTCGGTGTAAAAGATGTAGGGTCAGTGCATGCTCGATGATGGCGAGCGTTCGTAACCCTAGGAGGAAAACTGTGAGTTCCACCACGACCGGCCAGACGCTCGGAACGCGACGTGTCCCGGAAACCGTCACGATCGGACGGACCCTGATGGTTGAAGCGCTCGCGCACCTCCGAGCCGCGGACATGATCCTGATCGCGCTCAACGACGGCGGGGCGAGGATGTTTTTCGAGGATCTCGAGGGGGCGCTTGACGAGGAAGCGTTCGGGCCGTGGGAGCCGGGAGAAGGAGACGATGCCTACGAGACTGACCCACTCAACGTCGAGGTTGCCGCCCGCGGCTCCGAGATCACCGCGAAGCTCATCGACAAGCTCCTCGCGCTCCGAGCCGGCGAGATCGGCGGCACGCTCGCCGGAGGAATCGCGAGTCATTCCGACGGTCTCAGGAGGAGCGCGGAGGACTACCGCTCGTCTGCGGCGCAGGTCCGGATGCTCGGCTCGCTCCTCGCGTGATGAATCAGCGGCCAGCGCATGTCGCCTACTTGCCAGCTCGATTGGAGACGCAGATCAGGAACGTGCGTCTGAGGCTCGAGGCGTACCTTGAACTGCTGGAGGAGAGAGACGATCCACCACCGCGGTCAGGGCTGCGACTTCTGCCCGAAGTCCCGCAGGATCACCGAGAAGAGCATCGTGAATCTTCCTGACGTCCGGCCGGAGCTCCGGCAGGAGATTTGCAGGGCTTCGCAGGCGGATCGGTGCTTCGTGGCTCCGCGGTTAAAGGCCGAGTAGTTCTTCGATCCGCCGTTGTCTGCGTGGGTCTGCGAGGAGCGTCTGGACGATCGCGTTCGGCTGTGATCCTGCTGCGATCTCCCCGAGACGGGTGAGGTCGATCGAGTCGCCGGCTGGGTCGAACTGACGTCGGGCGCCCGGTGCGATCGGCTCCTGGTTAGGTGTGCCGCCGCCGGGGCCTCCGCCGCCGCCTGCGAAGCCTCCGGCGCCGGGGTCGAAGCCGTACCGTAACGCCTCCATCAACGCCCGCTGCGACGCGTCCTCCTGCGCCCGCGCATCCTCAGCGTCCGCGCCGAGCAGCGCCGCGGCGAGTTCCCGTTCGATCCCGGAGAACAGCTGTTGCGCCTGCCCGCGCGCGTCATAGCCGCCCTGCTGAAACCCTGTCGCCAACCGGCCGAGGCTGTCCTGGTAGTCGCCCTGCAACCGGCCGCTCGTCGTTTCATAGCCGGCCTGCGCGCGTCCGAGCGACTGCTCATAG
>DATLXM010000071.1:0-6545 GCA_035575835.1 Gaiellaceae bacterium | reverse complement strand
CGCGCACCGAGATCCGGTTGTCCTCGTCCTCGGCCACCCCTACTTGCCGCCTCTCAGGGAGTCGAAGTCGATCACTTGCGTCGCGCCCTGTCGAAGGCGAGCGCGCGACGCCACGCCCAAGCCGGGATCACTCGAGGAGCGCTCGCGGGACGAGCGCCCTGCTTTCCCCGTACCCGCCAGAGGTTCCAAGTCCAGAACCACTTGGGGATCGGGCGCGGCCACTCGTTCGCCGGGGCGGTCAGCCGCTCAAACGCAACCGTCACCATCCCGACAAACAGCCGCCACTCCCCGAGATCAGGGGTCGGATCAGTCCGGTCGGTCTGCAGATCGCCGTGCCTGCAGAAGCCGCCCTTCGCCGGATCGGTCGTCCACTGACAGGGGATGCCACGCGCGACGAGCCGTTCCGCGACGCCGTTCGCGATCTCTAGAACACCGGGGTCGGCGAGGTCGAACAGACGGGCGTTCCCCTCTATCGACAATCCGTCGGAGAGGCTGTTCATCGCGCCGGCGTGCCACGCTTTCTCAGCCCACGGCACGAGCTGCGTCGCCCGCTTCCCATCCTTCGAGTAGAGCCGGTGGTAGGACACCTTCGCGGCCGCCGTCTGGATGAACCGGACGGTGCCGTCGTAACCGCCCTCGGGGGTATGAACGACGACAAGACTGACGGCCTCGTCACCGTGGACGCGGGGGGAACGGTTCGGGCTCAGACGGGTCTCGAGGATCATCGCTTCCTTCTTTCACGGAGACGGTCGCAGGCCCGGCAGAACCGCCGTCGCCCATAGACCCGCGTGTTCGCTTCGTCGTATTCGTGACCACGAGGGCAGTGCGTCCGCTTGACCTGTTGGGCCGCTAGCCCTTCGCCGCGCAACACGTTCTCTCGCTGCGTCACCGCTTCCAGATGCGCGGGGTTGACGCAGGACGTGTTGCGGCACAGGTGGTCGATGACCAAGCCTTCCGGCACGTCGCCTACGAGCAACTCGTAGGAGTACCTGTGGGCGCGTGCGCCTTTGCCGTTCACCCTCAGGGAGCCGTAGCCGCGTGGGTGACGTGCGCCCATCCACTCCCAGCAAGGCCCGTCCTCGCGATTCACTCGCGAGAGGAATCGGTCGATGGCCTCCGGCGAGCGGTCGACGCCCTTGAGTGTCTTCGGATCGGAGAGGGTGACGTTCTCGGGTGCTCGTGCGCTCCACTCGGAACGGGTGATGATCCTCATGCCCTGCTAATCGGCTAGGGCGCGGGTTCTCCGGGCGGCGGGTCGGGCGGCGGAGGAGAGGGCGGCGCCAAGCCGAGCTCGACGAGCTCGGCCTTCATCGCCATCGCGTGCGGATCGTCGGCCGGTACTTTTGCGACGAGGGCTGAGGCGAGCTGCGCGAGCCCCTGGATGCGAGCGGCGAGGTGCTCCATCCGTGCGGGGTCGGTTGGTGTCACCGGCAGAAGCGCGCGCGCGGACGTGCGGAGCGCGGCCAGTATCCGCGGGACGTTCTCCACTCGCACCATCCGTGTGCCGATCTCGAGGAACTGCTCGACGTCCTCGAGCACGACCACCCGGTTCTCCTCGTGCTCGGCTACGAGCCTCATGGCGCTACAGGAATGGCGCCGACCCGGGCCACCGTCAGTAAACCGGTGGCGTTGAGGGCGACGCCCGAGTTCTGGTAGCCGGCCGTCTCGATGAAGTCTCCAGCTGCCATCGCGAGAATGCTGCTGGCGCCGACCGTGTGACCGTTTCCTGTGGTCAGCGCCATCGCGGAGTTCCCCCCGCTGCCGCCGGCGTTGTGGAAGATCGTCACGCTCCGCTGCCCGGTCGTGTTCGGGTCGAACAGAACCTGGGTCGTGACCACGTAGAGACCGGGCCGAGTGACCGTGATCCGGCTGGGATTCGAGACAGGATCGTGAAGGCCGGAGGCATCTCCATCTTCGGTGTCCCAGATGATCAGCGTCGTAGCACCGTTCGCCAGCGCCTGAACAGCCGCACGCCGAAGCCGCACGAAAGCCTGGTTCGAGACGATCTCGAGCACAGGCCGGACCAGGTTGTCGATGTTCGCGGTCGTGATGTTCGTGGCGGCCGCCGGGATCAGCACGTTCGCGAGCAGCAGATGCGACCCAGGAACGCCCGGCCCCCCGTTCTTGTTCGCCAGGGTCGCACCCGCGGTCGCCGTGCCGGGGACGATCACGAAGGCGAAGTCGTTTGCAGCGTCACCGTGGAAGGCATCCCGGAGCCGAAGGCAGACCCGGTCGATCCGCGGTAGCGTCGCGTGCGCGGCCGTGAACCCGGTCAGGTTGACTACTCCGTCGTTGTAGGCGAAGTAGAGGCCCTGCCTGGTGATCGAGTCGCCCTCGACGAACGCGCGCCCGGCAGCGATGTCGACGCTGAAGTTCGCGCTGGCCGAGCGCTGCGCGATCGCCATGTCGCTCGCGACGACGACACCTTCGCCGCTGATCAGGCCGGCCAGCATCCGGCGGATGTCCAGGGCGGGCGTGTTGACCTGCTGGAAGATCGCTGAGGTAACGGAGAGCGCCATCGTTCTCGCTAATCGGCTAGACGGCCACCCACGCCGCCCCGGTGTCCCGGTAGAGCAGGTTGTCGCTGTCGAGCATCACGACACGCCCTTTCCGGCCAGCGGTCGGTAGTACGAACACGACCGGAACCTGCTGCGTCGCCCCACCCTGCAAGTACGACTCGATCGCCCGCATCCGCGCCTCGAGCTCGGCGATCCGCTCGTAGATGCGCGCGCCCGGATCGAGCTGCGGTGGGACGTACGGGTCGACAGGCATCAGGCCGGCACCAGCCGAGGGATCGCCGTGACGAGGCCCAGGTCGTCGGGCTCGACGCTCACACCCCAGACCCGGGCGGCACCGTTCGCACGCACGCTGCCCTCGCTCACGATTCTGCAGGTGACGAGGTCGCCGAGCTTGTAGTCGACCCCGAAGACAGGGCCGCCCCGGAACGGGGTCATGCTGTAGATCCGGCGTGGCTGCGAGCGGACCGCGACGTGCGCGGCCGCGAGCGCGTCCAGGAGCGCTACCACCGTGATCCCGCCTAGCGCCAGGACGTCCTCGTAGCGGGAGCGGAGCTCGTCCGCGGCGGCGGTGTCGAACGCCGACGCGACGATCGTCGAGCCGGAGCCGAGCGCCCACACATGAGTCGCGAGCCGGTCGCGCGTACGGACACGGCTGTAGGCCTTGCAGTTCCGCTTGCCGCAGCCGTACTCGAAGAAGACCGCGCTCGTCCTGTCGGTACCGAGCGCGGCAAGCAGGTCGAGCTGCACCACGGGTGGCGTCCCGTCTGTGTAGCGGAGCTGCCACTCGTAGCTGCCGGCGGGCGCCCCGAGCTCCGTGACGACGTCGAGCATCCGCTTCCAGAGGTAGGTCGTCGTCACGCTGAGCAGCGGATCGACGGTGCCGATCGTGACCCCGGTCGGATCCTCCGCGTTCAGTGCCGCCAGGAGCGTGCTGACGATCGTGCCGACCGGCTGCGCCGTGAACTTCGTCCCGACCCCGGAAGGATCCTTGCCGACGTAACGGGCGGCGAAGCGCCAGGCCAGGTCGCTCGAGGAGACCTGCGTCGAAGAGCCCTGGCCGCTCCCGTTCTCCTCGTCGCTGACAACCGGGCCCCAGTACAGGAGCGCGTCGTCCTCGCCGTAGATCTTCAGCATCGTCTCCTCGTCCGCGATCTCGTCCCAGAGCGGGTCGTCAGAACGCACACGGAAGCCGGCCGTGGCGGGCCTGCTGATGTCGAAGCTCGCGCTCCGGCCGGACCCGCGCGGCATCCCGAGCGAGACGCCGTCCAGGTTCGTCGTGACGAACTTCACGCCCAGGCATCCCGCCAGGAGACGGTCAGCTGCACACCCGAGCCGGAGGCGACGGCCCTCAGCTCGAGGTTGTTCGTCCCGGGGGAGAGCAGCGACCAGACGCTCGTCGGGAAGCGGACGCGGTCGTACAGGTTGACGCCCAGGTGGTTGACGACGGTCACGTTCGCGACGTCGACATCGACCCACTCGCCAACCGCCAGGACGAGGTTGTCGATCCAGATCGACGTCCCGGTCGTCGTGTTCCGGATCTCCGGGTTCGTGATCGGGCCGTAGGCACGGAAGACCGGCGGCGACTCGATGTTGCCGACGTTCACCACCGTCACCACCTGTTCGGCTCCCGAGCCGCCACCCCAGACGGCCGGCCAGACGATCGGCCAGGGCGCGCCCAGCCCGGATCCGGCCCCGGCGGTCGAGGTGAGCGAGTTCAGCACCTGCGAGTAGATCCTTGGGTCGGCGCAGACGATGCCGAGCTGGAACTCCTTCACGTAACCGCCGCTCACCCGGAAGCTCTCGATCCGGCCACCTGCCTGCATCGCCGGGAGACCCGACGCCTGCGACTTCATCGTCAGGTCGGAGCGCAGCGCCCGCAGCGCCCGCTGCAGCTGGACGACCGCCAGGTTCCGGGCAGCCGCGCTCTCCGCGACGACCTTCCCGGACATGGTCACCGGACGCGAGCCCAAGAACGAGTTGCCGGCCACCGCGCCGTCGTACTCCGGTCGATCCTCGATCGAGGTTCGGACCCGGGCACTGTCGAAGCCCGTCACCTCCTCGAGCTTGAACACGCTCGCGAGCGTGTTGAAGTCGACCACCGTGCCGTCGGGGCCGACAATCGTCCAGGGCTGGCCGTGCTCGTACATCAGCCGACCAGCGCCTTCAGCTCGAACTCGAGCTGCTTCGACCACATGTGCGAGTCGGGCGGCGGCTGCGAGTAGAAGTTCTGGACCTGCAGGGTTCGGCCCGAGAGCGACGAGAGCGGGTCGTAGATGTTCGACGCGTCCGAGCGCAGCGCCCGCAGCGCCTGGAGGAAGCCCTCCCGGTTCTTCTCGATGTCGACGAGCGTGCCCGTCGACTCCGCGATCCGCTTCGCCTCCTCGAGCAACTGCGCGATCTGACCGTCCACGCTGTTCAAGGCGTTCACGACCGAGATCTCCGTCTCGATGCTTCCCTTCCCGAGACCCGCCTCGAGCCTGGTCTTCTCCCCCCGAAGCAAGGCAAGGTCGTCGGCCTTGTCCACCGTCCCGGCCGCGCGCGCCATCGCGAGTCGAGCCGCCGCCGGCATGTTCAGGAGCCCGACCTGGTAGGCGGAGTCCGCTGCCTCGGCGGCCTGCTTCGCTGCCTGCTCGGCCTGGTCGATCAGGGCCTTCGCGGCCTTCTCGCCCTGCTCGATCTGCCCTTTCAAGCCGTTGACCGCGTTCAAGTACGCGATCTCCCCCTCCTCGCCCGATCTCCCGACGGTCAGAAGACGGGCGAGCTCGTCCCGAAGCACCGCAAGGTCGTCTGCCGGGTCCGCGGTGCCGCCCGCGCGAGCGGCAGCGAGCCGCAAGCCGACCGGCATGCTCAGAGCCGCGGCCGAGATGGCCTGCGCGGCCTGCGCGATCTGGCCGTTCACGTTCTTGAGAGCGTTCAAGTACCCGAGCTCCGCCTCGTCGGTGTTGCTCCTCGAGAGGCTCTCGATCCGGTCCCTCTCACTCCGGAGCAGACCCAGCTCGTCCCCGGGACCGGCGGCGCGCGCCATCGCGAGCCGCAAGCTGGACGGCATGTTCAAGAGGCCAGCTTCCGCTGAAGCCGCAGCAGCCGCGGCCTGCGCGAGCTGGTTGTTCAGGCCGTTGAGCGCGTTCACGATCCCGATCTCCGTCTCGATGCTGCCCTTGCCGAGGCCTGCCTCGAGGCGGGCCTTCTCCTCCCGAATCAGGGCCAGGTCGTCCGCGTTGTCGGCCGTGCCGCCGGCCCGCGCCGCCGCGAGCCGCGCCTCGACGGGCATGTTCAGGAGGCCCGCCTGGTAGGCGGCGTCAGCCGCCTTCTTGGCCTCCTCGGTGAGGCGGTCGGCGGCGTCCGCTGCCGTTTTCGCGTCCGCGATCAGCCGGGCGATCTGGCTGTTGACGCTGTTCAGCGCGTTCACGATCCCGATCTCCGACTCCATGTTCCCCTGCCCGAGATTCCCCTCGAGCCGCGACTTCTCGGCCTGGAGCCCGGCCATGTCGTCCGACGTGTCCGCGGTGCCCGCCGCGCGCGCCATCTCGAGCCGGGCATCGGCAGGCATGTTCACGAGGCCGGCCTGGAAGGAGGCATCCGCAGCCTCGTTGGCCGACGCCGTGTCGCGGGCCGTCTGCGCGTCGACCCGGTCCTGCTCCTCGCCGTCCTCCTTCACCTGGGCCGCCGCCGCCGTTGCGAGGTCGTTCTGGGCGGCCATCGCCTCGCCGATCGCGTTTCGGATGTCGCTGATCGTCTGGTTTAGAGCTGCGATCTGCTGCTGGTGCCACTGGATCAGCCGGGGGTTGCGGAGCTTGCCGCGGATCCGGCCGAGCCGGTCGAGCGCCTTCTTCAGCCCGTTGCGCCGGGTGATCGCTGTCTTCAGCTTCGCCTGCAGCTTCACGATCATCTTCCCCCACGCCTCGTGCGTCGCCTTCATCACGCCCGGGACGAGCACCTTGCCGAGACCGCCACCCAGGTCGGCGGCCTTGCTCCCGGACGAGACCTGACCGATCTCGCCCATGACCGCCTCGAGGCCCGGGATCC
>DATLXM010000070.1:0-61953 GCA_035575835.1 Gaiellaceae bacterium | reverse complement strand
GTGGCTCGTCGGGACGAGCGTGACGTCGCAGCCGAGCGCCTCCAGCGCAGCGACGGCCTGGGGAGCCCGCGTGGCCGCCCGCCCTTCGCCCTCGAGCACGAAACAGCGCACCGACTCGTCGATCGCCGCGAGGTGACCGTGAAGGAGTTCCTCGGTTCCGTGGGCCTCGACCGCCAGGTGCACTCCTTCGCGGAGCTTCAGTGCAGCCTCCTGCGCGGTCGGCCAGTCCCGGCCGGCACCCGCGATCACGAACCGCTCGTGCTCGGAGACGGCATACCTTGGCGCCGCGAGAGCAGCCGCCACCGCCGCCGGTAGGCCGGAGACGTCCTCGCCGCGCAGCGCCGCCAGCGCCGCGACCGCACACGTGTAGCTCGCGGTGTGGCAGTAGCTCTCCTCGATCTCTGGCGTCGCGACGACCACCTCGTCGCAGAGCTCGGCGATCGGGCCTTGTGGCTTCCCGGTCACGAGCCACTTCGGCCCTGCGAACGCCTGCGCGGCCTCGAGCGTCAACGGCGTCTCGCCTTCGTGGCTGACGAGCACGAGGATGTCGGCGCCCGGCGGGCGCAGCACCGCCTCGAGCGCGTCGATCCCGGCGCCGCTCGTCTGGGCCGCGTGGAAAGACGTGCCGCAGCCGACGACGGCGACCCGGCCCGCCGGAAGCGTGCGCCCGGTCGGCACCCGGGCGAGCCAGTCCGGCTGCGCCGCCACAGCTTTCGCCATCTTCTCGCCTGCCATGGGCCTCTCTATACCATCGTTGGACGTATGGGGGTCTTCGAGCGTCACTCGCTGTCCAACGGCTTGCGCGTCCTCACGGCGCCGCTGCCGCACGCGCAATCGGTCTCCTGCTTCGTGATGCTCGCCGCGGGTTCGCGCTACGAGACGCCGGAGACGAACGGGATCGCCCACTTCGCCGAGCACATGTTCTTCAAGGGCACCGAGAAGCGCCCGACGGCGCGCGACATCGCCGGCGAGATCGACTCGATCGGGGGCGAGTTCAACGCCTTCACAGGCAAGGAGTACACGGGCTACTACGTCCGCTGCGCCGCCGAGACGCGCGACACCGCCCTCGACGTCCTCGTCGACATGCTCCGCCGGTCCAAGTTCGACCCCGAGGAGATCGAGCGCGAGAAGGGCGTGATCGTCGAGGAGATGAACATGTACTTCGACACGCCCCGCGACTTCATCGGCGGCGTCTACGAATCGCTCCTCTACGGCGACCAGCCGCTCGGCTGGGACATCATCGGCCGCAAGGAGACGGTGCGTGGCGCGACCCGCGAGACGTTCACGGACTACGTGGACACCTGGTACCGCCCCGAGCGGATGGTCGTCGGGATCGGGGGCCAGCTCGGCCAGGGACTCGAGGCCAAGCTGGAGGCGCTCCTGGGCGATCTGGAGGCCCGCGAGACGGGCGCGCCGGCCGCGGTGCTCGCGCCCACGAACGGCTCGCGTGTCCGCGTCCACACGAAGCAGTCGGATCAGGCGCACCTCGTCCTCGGCGTTCGCAGCCGGCCGATCACGGATCCCGACCGCTACGTCCTGCAGCTGCTCTCGACGGTGCTCGGCGGCGGCATGTCCTCCCGCCTCTTCACCGAGGTGCGCGAGCGGCGCGGGCTCGCCTACTACGTCTTCGGGACGAACCACGCGTACACGGACGCCGGCTCCCTCTACGCCCAGTCGGGCGTCGACATCAACCGGATCGACGACGCGGTGACCACGATCGTGGAGCAGTTCCGGCTCCTCGCCTCCGAGCCCGTGCCCGCGGACGAGCTCGAGAAGGCGCGCAACTTCGCCAAGGGCCGCTTCGTGCTCCAGCTCGAGAGTCCGCACGGGACGATCATGTTCGGCCTCCGCCGCGAGGTGCTGGAGGGTCGGGCGGCCGAGCCCCAGGAGGTGCTCGCCGCGCTCGACGCAGTCACCGCCGAGGACATCCAGCGAGTCGCCTCCGAGATCATGAGCGACGGCTTCCGCCTCGCCGTGATCGGGCCGTTCGAGGACGCCAAGCGGTTCGAGAAGCTCCTGGCCTAGCGGCCCGTCGTCGAGAAGTGCTGGTAGTCGAGGTAGCCGTCGCCCCACTTCCAGCCGACCGATGCGAATGCCCGGACGAGGACGCCGTCCGCCAGAGCCATCCCTGGGCGGTACGGATACCGGTCGACGTAGGCCCTGCCGGCGGGCGGTGATACGCGCGAGCCCTGCACGTACGGGTTCTCGACCGGGTTCACGTCGATCGCCTCCCCGTAGGCGTGCATCGACCAGCGCGACGTCCCCCCGATGACACGGCAGTTGAAGCCGGAGGTGTTGTCGGCCTCCATCGAGGCGTCGTCGCTGCCGCGATAGACCGAGACGGGCTGGAGCCGGCGGATCGGGAAGCGGGCGGCCCAGAGCTTCCGGAAGACCTCGACCACGTCCGCGGCGACGCGACGCGAGACCACGATCGAGCCCCGGCGCGAACGGCCGTCGAACCCCCAGTAGCCGACGCGGACGACCCGGAGCTGCGCCGGCCCGACGGGGCACCCGGCGCGGTAGGAGTGGCGGAGGTCGTTCCAGGTGACCGGCGCGATCTCGCCCGCGAAGCGCGGAATCGCACCTTGTGACGTAGCGACACCAAGTACGGCGGCGAGCACCGCCGCGAACGCGAGCAGGGCTGCGATCCGCATCGGCTCAGCGTACTCTGCAGGCGTGCTCGCCTCGTTCGCCGCCGCCCTCGCCGTCGCCACCTGCCCGGCGAGCGTCGCGACCGATGCCGGCGCGCCCACGAGCGCGCAGCAGCTGATCACGGTCGAGGCGAAGGTGGCCCGGACGACCTATGCGACGCTTCGCACCTGGCGGCGCGCGCGCAACGGCTGCTGGGTCGAGGCCGGTGGGCCGTACGTCGCCCGGCTCGGCAAGAACGGCCTCTCCTCGAACCGGCGCGAGGGCGACGGGACGACCCCGACCGGTCTCTATCCGATCGGGCGCACGATGTACGGGAACGAGCCGAACCCGGGCGTCCGCTTCCCCTACCGGCGCCTGCGCTGCGGCGACTGGTGGGACGAGGACTCCCGCTCCCCGACGTACAACACCTTCCAGCACGTCGCCTGCGGGAAGAAACCGCCCTTCGCGGGCGGGAGCGAGGGGATGTGGCAGCAGCCGAAGCCGTATCCGCACCTCGCGGTGATCGAGTACAACACGCGCCCCGTCGTCCCCGGCAAGGGCTCGGGGATGTTCCTGCACGCGCAGACCGGCGGGCCGACGATCGGGTGCACCAGCCTCCGCAAGGATCAGCTCGTCACCGTGCTCCGCTGGCTCCGCCCCGCGGCGAAGCCCGTGATCTGGACCGGGATCGCTAGAGCCCGATCGCACGCAGGACGTCGCGGCCGACCCGGCGGGCCGCAACTCCGTCGATCTCGGGGCGATAGACCTCGACGACGACGATCGTGGCCCGGCCGTTGCGGTAGACGATCGCTGCGGTGGTTCGCTGATCCGAGAGCCAGCCGTTCTTCTGCGCGAGGATGGCTCCGGGAAGCCAGCGGCGGAGGAGGCCCGCGTTCTCGGAGGCCGGTTGGGCCGAGGCGAGCACCCTGATGGCGGCGACCGCCTGGGGGCGGGACATGTCGAGAAGCCCGAGCGCCCGCGGATCGCCGCGCGCACCCGCATGCAGCCGGTAGAGCGCACGGCCGAGATCCCGCGCGGTCGTCACCCGGGTGTGCGGGCCGGGCGGCCGGTACGCCGTCGTCGCTCGATAGGGGCCCGGATAGGTGCTCGACGTCATCCCGAGCCGGCGCAGCGCCTCGGTCACAGCGCGGTAGCCGAGCCGCTCGTAGACCCGGTTCGCACCCAAGTTCGACGACCAGAACCCGATCTGGCGCACGTCGTACCACCAGGCGCTCCGCTCGGGCCACGGCGAGGCGCGGAGCGCGGCGACGAGCGAGCCGAGCTTGACCGTCGACGCGGCGGCGAATGGCGCGTCCGCAGCCACGTGGCCGTAGCGCCCCGAGCTGAGCTCGTGCACCCAGATCCCGACCGCGCCATCGGTACGTGCGGCGACGGCAGCGAGCCGCCGGCTCAGCGCCACGTCGTGGCGACGCGGGCCGACTCCGGCCGGCGCCGAGGGAAGCGGCGCCAGCCGTCCCGCACTCGTCGAGCCTGCGGGCCGGTCGAGAACCTCGGCCCGCCCGATCTGGCGCCGACCCTGGGCGAGCAGGCTCGCCCGAAGCTCTCGCAGGCCGACCCGCACCGTCCCGGCGGCGAGCACCGCCTCGACGAGGTCGCGGCCCGCGTCGTAGCGCGCCTGGGTGCCGTCGGGATCGTCGCCGTACGCGCGTAGCACCGCGGGCAGGAAGCGGTCTCTGGCCTGCACCAGCTCGGCGTCGCCGGCCGCGGCCGCCGGGACGAGAACGAGCGCGACGCCTGTGACGACGAGAAGGCGAAGCCGGAGCACGGCATGACGATAGCCTGGCCCCGACCGCTAGCCGTCGGCTGCACGCTGCAGCTCGGCAAGGTCGAGCTTCTTCATCCCGAACATCGCTCGCATCGCGCGCTCGGCGCGCTTCGGGTCCGGGTCGGCGAAGAGCTCGTCCATCCCGGTCGGGACGACCTGCCAGGAGAGCCCGAACCGATCCCTGAGCCAGCCACACGGCCCTTCTTCGCCGCCCTCGGTCAGCTTTTCCCAGTAGTGGTCGACCTCGTCCTGCGTCTCGCAGTTGACCGCGAGCGAGACCGCCTCGCTGAACGTGAACTGGGGACCGCCGTTGATCCCGATGATCGACTGGCCGTCCAGCTCGAACTCGACGGTCATCACGGTGCCGGCCTCTCGCGGCCCGGCCTCGGTGTAGTGGGTGACGTTCTTGACCTTCGAGTTCTTGAAGACGGAGACGTAGAAGTCGGCTGCCTCCTCGGCCTTGGTGTCGAACCACAGGTTGGGAGTGATCCTCTGCATGGCGCTCGCGTCCTCTCGTTCGGTGGATGTTGAACCGGTAGACCGCCTGAGGAGCCGGAACTCATCGCCCCGTGCAGATGAGTCCTCACGCTGCTCGGAGTCTCATTCGTCCACCCAGAGAAAAAGGAGGCACGGAAATAGCAACGCAGATCGACGAGGTGTTCACAGCGGTCTTGCAGAAGAGTCCCGCAGAGGGGGGCTGGACGTACGTCGTCTGTTCCGCGAACAGGTGACCGTCGCCCGGGTAGAGATGGAGCTCGGCGTTCTCGTTCTCGTCAACGAGCTCGCGGGCGGCGGGAAGGTGCAGCGGAATCTCGGCCATGGGCGCGATCTAGTCTCGCGGACCCGACCTGTCGATCTCGATCCGACTCGTCCACTCCGATCTGTCCAGCGCGTACTCCACGTCGCCCTCCTCCTCGCCCTCGATGTAGTCGGGCCACGGCTGGTGAAAAGTCCGAACGAACATCAGACCTGCTTTCTCCAGCACGCGTCGCGACGCCACGTTCACGACCATCGTGGACGCGACGACGCGTTGAACGCCGAGCTCGGAGAAGCCCTTCTGGATCAGTGCCCGCGAGCCTTCGGTGGCATATCCCTTTCCCCAGGCCGATCTGCGCAGCCTGTAGCCGAGCTCGACCTCGTCGGGGGGAGCACCCTGAGCTGGTCGAAAGTGGAACCAACCGACGAATCGGTCGGTCGCCCTCTCGACCGCGGCCCAGAAGCCGTAGCCCGCGGAGCGCTCGTAGTAGTCGAGGAACGCAGGCAGCCATTCGTTCTCGATCTCCTCGCGCGCCGTCGGCCGGCCGCCCGTGATGAAGTGCATCACCTCCGGATCGCTGTCGAGCTCGACGAGGTTCTCGACGTCATCGACGGTGAACCGCCGCAGCGCCAGGCGCTCGGTTTCGAGAAACACCTGCACCGATGGATTCTGCCGTCTCCGAGAGCTGACAGCGACTCGTCCGACGCGGCCCACGCGCCCTGCGTTCCGGGAATGTTCGGAGCGCCGGCGTCCCTGGGCCGCAACCTGCCTAGAAGTCGATGCGCATCACGACCCGGCGGAGGGTCGGATGGCTGACCTCGGTGAAGCCGGCATCGACGAAGCTGCTGCGGCTACCGACGTGGAGCTCGCCCGACATGAGCTCCTGGCCCGGCTGGGTGATCATCGGGTAGCCCTCGAGGGCACGGGCGCCGCGCTTCCGGGCGAAGTCGACGGCTGCGCGTGCGAGCGCACGGCTGATCCCGCGGCGACGAAAGCCTGTGCGGGTGACGAAGCAGGTCACTGCCCAGATTCCGTCGTCGGTCTTGTCCTCCGCTCGGCTCTCCCAGGGAACACGGGTGCTGAGCAGCAGGCGCGGATAGGCGGTGCGCGGCTCGACCGCACACCAGCCGACGGGCTCACCGTGGAGATACGCGACGAGGCCGGTCGTCGTGCTCGCCTCGGGGAGACCACAGTCGGTCTGCATGCGGAGCCGGAAGGCCAACTCCTCGGCGCCGACCGAGGCCCAGGACTCCTTGGGCAGCATCTTGTAACGCTGACACTGGCATTTGGACGGATCGCCGCGCGCGCCGAGGACAGCCTGGAGATCCTCCCAGCTCGCCTCGTTTGCAGGGACGATCGTGATCGGGGACGTCGACTCCAACTCTCGGGCGCACGGTAGCGCCAGAGAACTGAATCTCGTCTGGGCCGGCGTGTTCTCGCCTGAGCCCCGGTCTACTCGTCCGACGGGTCCGCCGTCGCGCGTTGGGAGATCTCGCTCACGACCGTCGGATCGGCGAGCGTGGTCGTGTCGCCGAGCGGACGGTTCTCGGCCACGTCGCGCAACAGGCGCCGCATGATCTTGCCGCTCCGCGTCTTCGGGAGTTCGGGGGTGAAGACGATGTTCGCCGGCTTCGCGATCGCGCCGATCTTCGTCGCGACGTGGCTGCGGAGCTCCTCGAGCATCCCGACCGATCCCTCGTCGCCGCCCTTGAGGGTCACGTAGGCGACGATCGCCTGGCCGGTGAGCGCGTCGGCGCGCCCGCAGACGGCCGCCTCGGCGACGCGCGGGTGATCGACCAGGGCGCTCTCGACCTCGATCGTCGAGATCCGATGGCCCGAGATGTTCATCACGTCGTCGACGCGGCCGAGCAGCCAGAGATCGCCGTCCTCGTCGATCCGCACTCCGTCGCCGGCGAAGTAGACACCCGGGTACTTCGACCAGTACGTCTCCCGGAAGCGCTCGTCGTCGCCGTAGATCCCGCGCGTCATCGCGGGCCAGGGCTTCTTGAGGACGAGGTAGCCGCCGCCGCCCGGGCCGACCTCCTCGCCCGCCTCGTTGAAGACGCCGACCTCGACCCCAGGGAACGGCTTCGTCGCCGAGCCCGGCTTCGTCGTCGTCACCCCCGGGAGCGGCGTGATCATGATCATCCCCGTCTCGGTCTGCCACCACGTGTCCACGACGGGGCAACGGTCGCCGCCGATGTGCTCGCGATACCACATCCACGCTTCGGGGTTGATCGGCTCGCCGACCGAGCCCAGGAGGCGCAGCGACGAGAGATCGTGCTTCGCCGCGTGCTCCGGGCCCCACTTCATGTGCGCCCTGATCGCGGTCGGCGCGGTGTAGAGGATCGTGACGCCGTAGCGTTCGACGATCCCCCACCAGCGCTCTTTGTCCGGGAAGTCGGGCGTCCCCTCGTAGAGCACCGAGGTGGCGCCGTTGCAGAGCGGGCCGTAGACGATGTAGCTGTGCCCGGTGATCCAACCGATGTCGGCCGCGCACCAGTAGACGTCGTCCTCGGGTTTGAGGTCGAAGACGTAGCGGTGCGTCGTCGCGGCGCCGACGAGGTAGCCACCTGTCGTGTGCGCGATCCCCTTCGGCCGCGCGGTCGTGCCGGACGTGTACATCAGGAAGAGCAGATCCTCGGCGTCCATCGGCTCGGGCGGGCAACTCTCCGGGTCGGCCGAGACGGTGGCAGTGAGATCCGCGAGCAAGTGGTCGCGTCCCTCGACGAGCTCCATCCCGCTGTCCCCGGTGCGCTCGTGAATCAGCACCTTCGTCACTCCCGGAGCGCTCTGAAGCGCCTCGTCCGCGATCTTCTTCAGCGCGATCTTCGTGCCACGGCGCCAGGCCTCGTCCTGCGTGACGAGGACGGTGCAGCCCATGTCGTTGATCCGGTCGGAGAGCGAGTCGGCCGAGAAGCCACCGAAGACGACGGTGTGCGGCGCGCCGAGCCGCGTGCAGGCGAGCATTGCGATCGCGAGCTCCGGAACCATCCCCATGTAGATCGCGACCTTCGTGCCCTTGCCGACGCCGAGCTCCTTGAGCGCGTTCGCGAAGATGACGACCTCGCTCTGGAGGTCGGCGTACGTGATCGTCCTCGTATCCCCCGGCTCGCCCTCCCAGTGGTAGGCCACGCGCGTGCCGTTCCCTGCCTCGACATGGCGGTCGACGCAGTTGTAGGAGACGTTGAGCTTGCCGCCGAGGTACCACTTCGCGTACGGAAGCTCCCACTCGTAGAGCCCCGTGAACGGCTCCGCCCAGGTGACGCGCTCGCGTCCCTCTCGCTCCCAGAAGGCCTCGAACGACTCCTCGTAGAGCTCCGGCCGCGCGACGGCCTGCTCAGCGAAATCGGGGTCCGGCGGGTAGCGCCGCTCCTCGACGAAGTGGGTCTCGATCGAGCTCAAAGCTCGAGGTCGTACGGGAAGCTCGTCAGCACCTCGCCGCCGTCCTCGGTGACGAGGACGAGATCCTCGAGGCGGACGCCGCCGTAGCCGTGGCGGTAGAGCCCCGGCTCGAGCGCGATCACGTCGCCTGCGACGAGCGTGCCGCCGATCCGGCCCACGCTCGGCTGCTCGTGCACCTCGAGCCCGACCCCGTGGCCGGTCCCGTGGAAGTACCCGTCGCGGAGTACCTCGCCCGGCTCCTTGTGCAGCTGCGTCTTCTGACCGTTCTCGTGGAAGAAGTCGCAGACGGCGCGGTGGATGTCCTTGCCGTCGACGCCGGGCCGGACCATCCCGACCGCCAGGTCGAGCGCCTCCTTCGAGAGGCGGTGGTAGAGCGCGATCTCCTCCGAGGGCGGCCCGACCGTGACGGTGCGCGTGAAGTCCGAGAAGCAGGCCGTCTCCCGGTCTTTGGGGTAGAGGTCGAAGAGAACGACGTCGCCGTCCAAGATCGCACCCGAACCGGGGTCGTGCCCGATCGCGGTCTGAGCGCCGTGCGAAACGGTGAACGAGTCGGCGATCGCGCCGTGCTCGTCGAAGACCCGCTCGAGCTCGGACTTGATGCGCTCGCAGGTGAGAGGCTTCCCGTCGAGGAGCAGCGCGCCGTTCGAGCGGTCGGCACCACGGAGCATCTCGACCGCGCGCCCCATTCCGGCCTCGACCGCGCGGCAGGCGCGGCGGATTCCTTCCAGCTCGGTCTCGTTCTTGACGCGGCGGCGCTCGTCGAAGAGCGCCTGGTCGACGCGCAACTCGATCCCGGCCTCGCGCAGCGCTTCGGCGTGCCCCAGCGGAAACGTGAGCGGGACGGCGGCCGCACGCACACCGAGCGCCTGCGCGGCCTGGATCCAGAGAGAGGAGTAGAGCTCGTCCGAGCCGAGACCCGCCGCGATCAGCGCTTCGTAGTCGAACTCCTCGAAGGTGTGCTTCACGAGCGCGCCGTCCAGCTCCTCGACCCGGCTGATCTCCAGGGCGCTGACGACGACGTGTCGCTTGCCGCCGACCTCGGCATAGAAGAAGGGGTCGCCGATCGCGATCGGAACCTCGTGGCGCAGCTCGGGCGAGCGCTCGGTGTCGCCGACGATCAGGACGTCTGCCATCGGGCGCGATCCTAACCGGTACGTTCCCGCAGGTGGCAGAAGCCCTCGTCGAACTGAAGCAGCGCCTGGCCGAGATCCACGACCTCGAGCGGACGCTCGGCGTGCTCAGCTGGGATCAGAGAACGATGATGCCGCCGAAGGGCGCCGCCGCCCGCGCAGAGGCGCTCGCGACGCTCGGCGGAGTCGTGCACGAGCGCTTCGTCTCGGACGAGATCGGCAAGCTCCTCGAGCAGGCCGAGGCCGCCACCGACGGGCTCCCGTACGACACCGACGACGCGAGCCTCCTCCGCGTCGTCCGCCGCGACTGGGACAAGGCCCGTCGCGTTCCCTCCGAGCTCGCGGCCGCATGGCTTCGGGAAGGTTCCAAGGCGCAGGCGGCCTGGCTCGAGGCGCGCGCCGCCTCCGACTTCGGCGTCTTCCTCCCCGCCCTCCGCCGCGTCCACGACGTCGCGCTCCGCTGGGCCGAGCACCAAGAGCAGGGCGACTCCCCCTACGACGCCTTTCTGGACGAGTACGAGCCCGGGATGAAGACCGCAGAGGTGAAGGCGGTCTTCGACGTCCTCCGCCCGGAGCTGACCGCGATCGTCCAGGAATCCGGCGAGCCCGCCGACGACTCCTTCCTCGACGGCGACTACCCCGTCGCGGCGCAGCAGGATTTCCTCGAGGACGTCTTGACGCGCTTCGGGTTCGAGCGGGACGCGTGGCGCCTCGACCCGACCGTGCACCCCTTCGCGACCTCGTTCTCGCGCACGGACATCCGGATGACGACGCGCTACAAGCCGGACAACCTGCGCGCTCTCTGGGCTGCGATGCACGAGGGCGGGCACGGGCTCACCTACCAGGGCGTCGATCCTGCGCTCGACCGGTCGCCCCTCGTCGGGAGCGCCTCGCTCGGCCTGGGTGAGTCCCAGAGCCGTACCTGGGAGAACCTCGTGGGGCGCGGCCGGCCGTTCTGGAACCGCTTCTACCCGGAGCTGCAACGCCGCTTTCCGCCACTCGAAGCGGTCTCCCTCGACGACTTCTACCGGGGGATCAACCGGGTCGAGCCGAGCCTGATCCGCGTCGACGCCGACGAGGTCACCTACTCGCTGCACATCATCCTCCGCTTCGAGCTCGAGCAGCAGCTCGTCGACGGGACGCTCGCCCTGGAAGATCTTCCGGAGGCCTGGAACGCCCGGATGCGGGACTTCCTCGGGATCGAGGTTCCCGATGCGCGCCAGGGTGTCCTCCAGGACGTCCACTGGTCGCGCGCCGCCTACGGCTACTTCCCCACCTATGCGCTCGGGAACGTGATCTCCGTTCAGATCTGGCGGCACGTCGAGCGGGCCATTCCCGACCTCGACGCGCAGATCGAGCGCGGCGAGTTCGGCGAGCTCTACGGCTGGCTCGCCGACCGGCTCTACCGGCACGGGCGCAAGTTCACCCCGCTCGAGACGCTCGAGCGCGCGATCGGCGAGAACGCGATCGACCCGCAGCCTTTCCTCGCCTACCTCCGAGCCAAGACCGCGGAGCTGCGTCCGTAAACTCCCTACCTGATGGAAGAGCCAGCCTGATGGAGGACGTCCTCGCACGCTCGCAGGCGCTCGTCGAGAGCTTCGAGGCGGTCGTGCGCGCCGAACTGCCGCCCGACGTCGAGATCTTCGACGTGCACACGCATCTCGGCCACGACATCGACGGAATGGTCGGCGACCTCGACGAGCTGCTCCGGGTCCACGACCGCGCCGGCGTCTCGCGCGCCTTCATGTTCTGTCTCGACGAGCCCGACCGGCACCCGGGCTTCCGGGCCGCGAACGACCGCACGCTCGCGTTCGCCGAGCGCTCTGAGGGGCGCCTGATCCCGTTCGTCCGGCTCGACCTCGCGGAGAGCCCGATCGAGGAGGCAACCCGCTGTCTCGATGCCGGCGCCCGCGGGATCAAGCTCCACCCTCGCGCCCAGAAGTTCCTGCTCGACGACGGCCGGCTCGCTCCCGTCTTCGAGCTCGCCGGCGCCCGGAAGGTGCCCATCCTGATCCACGGCGGCCGCGGCCTCCCCCCGATCGCGGAGGCGCTCTCGCAGCTGATGGACGCGTACGAGCCGCAGCTGATCATCGCCCACGCGGGAATCGCCGACCTCGCCGCGCTCGCCCGCCATTTCTCCGGGCGGCCCGGGGTCTTCTTCGACACGTCCGTCTGGAGCGCGCTCGACCTGCTCGACCTCTACCGGCTCGTCGCGCCCGAGCAGGTGCTCTATGCCTCCGACTACCCGTACGGACAGCAGCCGGCCTCGCTCCTGATGGCGCTGCGAACGGCGCGAATGGCCGGCCTCGACGACGGCCAGCTGCGCGCGATGCTCGGAGGCAGCGCCGCCCGGATCGCCGGCGGCGAGGAGGCCCTGCCGCTCTCCGCGCCCTCCGGCGCCTCCGACATCTCGACCCCGATCACGTTCGCGCGGATCCACCAGTACCTCTCGATGGCGACGCCGCTCCTCTGGATGCGCCAGGCCGACACGATCGGCGTGCTCGGGCTCGCACTGAACGCCTGCGACGAGCGCTCGAACGGCCATCGAGAAGGGACGGAGCAGATCCGGGAACTGCTCCTCGTCGCGCGGGACCTCTGGCGCGTCCTCCCGGAGGCCGAGGAGCTCGACAGAGCCCGCACCGCCCGCACCGCCTTCCGGATGCTCCACCTCGCGAACGTCCTGACGGTGACCTCGAATGCCTGACCTGCGCGTCAACGGTCACGACTATCCCCTCGACGCCGAGGTCGGGCGTTCGCTCGCGGACGTCCTTCGCGACGACCTCGGCCTGACGGGCACCAAGGTCGCCTGCGGCGAGGGCCACTGCGGTGCGTGCACGGTTCAACTCGACGGCGTCGCGGTGCTCTCGTGCATCACGCTCGTCCACACGGTTGGCACGCGGGAGGTGACGACGATCGAAGGCCTGCGTGACCATCCGCTCGTGCACGCGTTCGTGCGCACGGACGCGCTCCAGTGCGGCTTCTGCACGCCGGGTCAGATCGTCTCGGCGGCTGCGCTCGTGAAGGCGGTTCCCGAGCCGACGCGCGAAGAGATTCGGCACGGCATGGCGGGGAATCTCTGCCGGTGCGGCGCCTATCCCAACATCGAGGAGGCGATCGCGACATGGCGAGACTGATCCGGACCGAGAAGGAAGTCGAGGGCCGGTACGAGGAGGTCTGGACGGTCGTCGAGGAGGACGCGCTCGGGCAGTGGCCTACAGGCCCGCTCGAGGTCGTCGGCCGCCCCGCGCAGCGCCAGGACGGGCTCCAGCGCGCCCGCGGCGAGGCCCGCTACACCGCCGACGTCCAGCTCCCGGGGATGCTGCACACGGCCGTGCTGCGCAGCCCGCACGCGGGCGCGCATGTCGGCTCGCTCGACCTCGCCCTCGCGCTTGGCCTCCCTGGCGTGCACGTGGGTCTCTCGTTCCAGGACGTCGACTTCCTCGAAGCAGAAGTCGGTTTTCCGGGCGCCGCCGTTGCGGCGATCGCGGCCGACACGATCGAGCAGGCCCAGGCGGCGGTCGAGGCGATCGTGGTCGAGTGGGAGCCCGGCACGCCGCTCCTCGATCCCGACGAGGCGGTCGCCCGCGGCGAGCTCGTCTCGGACGCGAAGCGCTACGAGCGCGGGAATCTCGAGCAGGCCCTGACCGGCGCGGACGCGGTCGTCGAGGCCGAGTACCGAACGCAGTCGGTGCTGCACAGCTCGATGGAGACCCATCAGGCCGTTTGCGCGTGGGAGGGCGAGACGCTCGTCGTCCACATCTCGACGCAGTACATCTGGGGTGTCCGCGACGAGGTCGCCGAGAAGCTCGGCCTCCGCCCTGACGACGTCCGCGTCGTCTGCGAGTTCATGGGCGGCGGCTTCGGCTCCAAGAACGGCGCCGGCGATTACACCCTGATCGCAGCGGAGCTCGCGCGCCGCGCCGGGCGGCCCGTCCGCTGCGCGCTCTCGCGCCGCGAGGAGAACCTCGACGCCGGCAACCGGAACGGGACGATCCAGCGCCTCCGTGTCGGCGCCCGCTCGGACGGGACGATCGTCGGGCTCGGCGGCGAGTTCGTGAACGCCGTCGGCTGGGACGGCTGGGTGGCGAGCACCGACGGCCCGATGCAGATGCTCTACGCGGTCGACAACGTCTCGACGACCCTGCACGGCGCCAAGCTGAACTCGGCCCCGATGGCCGCCTTCCGCGCTCCCGGCTTTGTGGAGGGGACGTTCGGGCTCGAGTGCGTGCTCGACGAGCTGGCGGCCAAGCTCGGAATCGACCCGCTCGAGCTGCGCAGGGCGAACCACGCCGACCTGGACGTGCTCGACGGCCGGCCGTTCTCGTCGAAGAGCCTGATGGAGTGCTACCGCCGCGCCGAGCCGCACTGGGAACGGCGCGAGGAGGTGCGCGCGCGCTCCGACGAAACCTGGAAGCACGGGATCGGGCTCGCGAGCCAGATCTGGTACGGCGGCGGCGGCCCGCCCTCCTACGCGTGGGTGCGCGTCGGCTCGGACGCGAGCGTCACCGTCGTGACCGCCATGCAGGACATCGGCACGGGCTCGCGCACGGCGATGGCGCAGATCGCGGCGGAGGAGCTCGGAATCCCCCTCGCGCAGGTGCGCGTCGAGCTCGGCGACTCGGCCCGCGGCCCGTTCGCGTCGATCTCCGCAGGCTCGTCCACGATTCCCTCGATGGGCCCGGCCGTTCGCTCCGCAGCCGGCGACGCAGCGAAGCAGATCATCGAGCTCGCGGCCCAGCGCTGGCAGAAGGAAGAGCGAACGCTCTCGCTCAAGGGCGGCCAGATCGTCTGCTCGGACGGTGGCTCCTGGCCGCTCGAGAGCCTGCTCGGCCTGCTCGAGGACGCGCAGATCCTCGGCACCGGCGCCCGCGGCCCCAACCCGGCCGGGATGCGCGTGCTCACCTTCGGCGTCCAGATCGCGGAGGTCGCTGTCGACGTCGAGACGGGCGAGGTTCGGGTCGGCAAGATCGTCGCGATCCACGACGTCGGCCGGATCATCAACCCGCTCAACGCCCGCTCCCAGGTCGAAGGGGGAATCGTCCAGGCGATCGGACACACGCTCTCGGAGCACCGGCTGCTCGATCCGCAGACCGGGATGGTGCTGACCCAGACGCTCGACGCCTACAAGCTGCCGACGATCGCGGACGTGCCTGAGATCGTCTGCGAGTTCGTCGACGAGCCCGACTCGCACCTGACGAACCTCGGTTCGAAGGGACTCGGCGAGCCGCCGATCATCCCGACCTCCGCCGCGATCGCGAACGCGATCCGCGACGCGACCGGCGCCGACGTGCGCTCGCTCCCGATCGATCGCGCGGAGATGCTGCGCGCGCTCGACGCTGCGAAGCGGAAGGAGCGGGTTGCAGCTCCTGCGGCCTGAGTCGGTCGAGGAGGCGTCCGCCGCGCTCGGAGGCGGCGGTGCGGTGGCGCTCGGCGGCGGCACCGACCTCGTCCCGCTGCTTCGCGATCGGATCGTCGAGGCCGACACCCTCGTCGAGCTTCGCGGCGCGATCCCGACCGGGATCTCCGGGCGGACGATCGGAGGCGGGACGACCCTCGCCGACCTCGAGGCCGACCCCGCGATCCCGGCTGCGCTCCGCGAGGCGTGCCGGCTCTCCGCCTCGCCGCAGCTGCGCTCGATGGGAACGATCGGCGGCAACCTCCTCCAGGCGACCCGCTGCTGGTACTGGCGGCTCAAGTTCCCCTGCTACCTCCACGGGGGCGAGACCTGCCACGCGAAGGAGGGCCAGCACCGCGAGCACGCGATCTTCGGGAACGTGCGCTGCGCCTCGGCCCATCCCTCCGACCCGGCGGCGGCGCTCCTCGCGCTCGGCGCGACCGTTCGGACAGACCGACGCGAGTTTCCGCTCGCCGAGCTCTACCGGCTGCCCACGGACGACGACAGGGACGTGACCGCTCTCGAGCCCGGCGAGCTGATCCTCGAGCTCGACGTCCCCCCTGCCGACTCGAGCGTCTACCTGAAGGCGATGGACCGGCAGCGGTGGGCCTTCGCGCTCGTCGGGGTCGCCGCGGCCCGAACGGGCGGAGAGACGCGACTGGCGCTCGCCGGGGTGGCGCCGACGCCGTGGCTCCTCGCTTCCCCCGAAGACCTCGACCGGGCGACCCCGCTGCCGCTGAACGCGTACAAGGTCGAGCTCGCCCGCGCCCTCGTCCAGCGCGCGCTCGCGCAGCTCTAGAATCCCACGCTACCATCCCGGGTCCTGATGCGGCTGCGGATGCTCGCCCTCCTGCTCGTGGCCATCGGCGCGGGCACCGTCGTCGGCCTCGCCGACAGCGCCCGCGCGGGCAAACCGCGCGCGCTAGCGACACCCGCTACGGCATCGGCGTCGACCCCCTGCCCGGTGCCCCGGAAGTACCGGGCCGCGTTCCGGCTCGCCGCCGCGGACACCAATCTGCCGGTCGCGATGATCGTCGCGGTCGCGAAGGTCGAGTCGAACCTGAACGCGAACGCCAGCTCGACCGCAGGTGCGCACGGTCTCCTCCAGGTGCTGCCGTCGACCGCGGCCGAGCTGAAGCTGAACCCCTACCACGCCGGCGAGAACGTGCTCGCGGGCGCTCGCTACCTGCGCAAGATGCTCGACCGCTTCGGGTCGACCGAGCTCGCCTTCGCGGCCTACAACGCAGGGCCGACCGCGGTCGAGCGCAAGGGCGCCTCACCGAACGACGAGACGGTCGCCTACGTCGCGAACGTCACGGCACAGTGGCGTAAGCTCGTCGGGTGCAGCTGACCCGCCTCCCCATCCTGCTACTCCTCGTCGTGGTCCTCGCCGGTTGCGGCAACGACGACGAGGGAGCAGTTGCGACACCGCCCGCGGAGTCCGCGGTCGAGTCGACGCCGGCCACGCCCGAGGGCGAGGACTGCGAGAGCGCCGAGGCACCGGCCGCGAAGCCCGATGGCGGCGCCGAGCAGCCGAGTGGGAAGCTCGACGCGGGGAAGACCTACCGCCTCGTCTTCGAGACGAACTGCGGCTCCTTCACGATCACGCTCGACCAGAAGGGCGCGCCGAACACCTCCGCGTCGCTCGTGGCCCTGGCGAAGAGCGGCTTCTACGACGACGTCATCTTCCATCGCGTCGTGCCCGGGTTCGTGATCCAGGGCGGCGACCCGACGGGGACCGGCACCGGCGGCCCCGGCTACAAGACCGTCGACGTGCCGGCGCAGGGCGCCCAGTACACCCAGGGCGTCGTCGCGATGGCGAAGAGCGGGATCGAGCCGCCCGGAACTTCGGGGAGCCAGTTCTTCGTCGTCACCGGCGCCGACGCGGGCCTGCCCCCGGAGTACGCGGTGGTCGGCGAGGTCACCGACGGGCTCGAGACGACGCTGAAGATCGACGCGCTCGGCGTCGGCGACGGGCCGCCGTCGATTCCGGTCGTGATCGAAAAGGTCACGGTCGAGGAGTCGTAACGTGCTTGCGGCGGTCGTTCTCGCCGCAGGCGCCGCCAGCCGCTTCGGAGCTCCGAAGCAGGCGTTGCTGCTTCCCACCGTCCTCGAGCGGGTTCGCGCGGCGGGGCTGGCCGAGATCGTCGTCGTCGCCGGCGCGCACGAGGTCGAAGCGGATGCACGCGTCGTGCTCTGCCCCGACTGGGAGCGCGGCCCCGGCGCATCGCTCCGCCGCGGGCTCGACGCGCTCTCCGACGAGATCGAGGCGGCCGTCGTCGTCCTTGCCGACGGCCCCGAGCTCTCGCCGCTCGCGGTCGAGCGCGTGGTCGACGTGTGGCGCGCCGCGAACGAGCCAATCGTCGCCGCGAGCTACGGGGCCGAGCGAGGCCACCCGCTCGTGCTCTCCCGCTCGGCGTGGGTGTCGATCCCCGACGAGGGCCTGCGCGGGCGAGCGCCTCTGCTCGTCCCCTGCGACGACCTGGGCGACCCCGGCGACGTGGACGAGCCAGCTGATCTGCCAGAAAGGTTCAGAAAGGCGGCCGACGAACCGATGTAGGTGGCAATGGAACTCGTTCGCCCACTCGAAGCCTTCCGCGACGCCCCCCTCGAGCGCGCGTCGCTCGACCGCTCCCCCCTCGCCACAGCCCGTCTGCATCGACGCCTCACGGTCGAGGAGACCGCCAAGCGCGCAGGATTGACTCCCGACGAGGTCGAGTGGCTCGAAGAGGGTCGGGTCTACCGTTTTCCCTCGACCGACCACGCGATTCAGGCCGTGCTCCTGCTTGCGACCGCGCTCGACGTCGACCGCCGCGAGGCGCGCGAGCTCGCCGGGCTGCCGGTTCCCTTGCGCGGGCTCGACGTCAATCCGACCGGACGCCTCATCGGCGTCGCCGCCCTCTCGGCAGCGTTGATGGCCCTGCTCGCGTTCGTCTTCGTCCCGGCGATCGCCGGGAAGCCCGAGCCCGCGCTCGATCCGATCGTCGCGCAGGCCGCGACGCTGCCGAAGCCGTGGGAGCTCCAGATCGACGTCCTCAACGGCGCGGGCGACATCAACTGGACGCGCCAGGTCGCGAGCCGCGTCCAGTCGCTCGCCTACACCGTCAAGCACGTCGGCCGGGCCGATCGCTTCGACTATCCGCGCAGCGCCGTCTACTACGCACCCGGCGGCAGACTCGTCGCCGTCCGGCTGGCCCGGCAGCTCGGCATGGTCACGATCCCGCTCCCGGGTGGCTCCAACCCGAAGCGACTCGTCGTGATCGTCGGCCCCCAGCGCGGCCCTGGCTAACTACAGCGCTGGTCGCCCATCCCGCAGCTCGGTCAACTTCTGGAGGAGGCCGGCCGGCATCCGCTCGGCCGCGGAGAGCCTGATGTAGCGGCGGAGCCGTTCCTCGAACCGATAACGGCGCCGACAGTAGTCGCACCTGTCGAGGTGGCCCTCCGCGACGACGACCTCGTCGGGCGCGAGATCACGGTCGAGGTAGCCCTGGAGCAGCTCCTCGCACTTCTCGCAACCGGGATCGTGCTGGGTCAAGCGAGTGACTCCTCGGCGAGCTTCTGCTTCAGGATACGTCGGCCACGGTGTAGCCGGGACATCACGGTACCGATGGGGACGTCGAGAATCTGCGCCGCGTCCGCGTAGCTGAAGTCGCCGATGTCCACGAGGACGACGACGTCGCGAAAATCGTGGGGCACCTCGGAGAGCGCACTGACGACGTTGTCCTGCGAGAGCTTCTCGACGACGCGCTCCTGATCGAGCACCTGCTCGCCCTCCGCGGCCGCGAGCTTGTTCGCGAGGAAGTAGTCGCCTTCCTCGAGCGGCTGCATGTCCGGAGTGCGCTGGATCTTGCGGCCACGGTCGACGTTCAGGTTCGTGAGGATGCGGAAGAGCCAGGCGCGCAGGTTCGTTCCCGGGGTGAACGAGCTCCAACTGCGGAACGCTCTGATGTAGGTCTCCTGCACGAGTTCCTCGGCCTCCTCACGCGAACCGACGAGCCGGCGCGCGACGCGGTAGACCTGGTCTGCGAGATCGAGCGCCTCTTCCTCGAAGCGCACCCTTCCCCGGGCTTCGGCCGCGATCCGTCGTGCGTCCGCTGCCTCTGCCTCGCCCACCGGGCCACCCTAACATCGGTCTGAGCGGGTCAACGCGGGCGCCGGAATCGCTATTCCCGGTTCAGGTCGAGGGAGCCTGGGTACGAGAAACGCAAACCGAAGGAGGCCGATGGAGGGTTACGACGTTCTCACCTTCGACGACGAGAAGGCAGGCAAAGTCGTCGGCAAGCAAGGCACCAGCCTGATCGTCGAGCAGGGCGCGATCTTCAAGCACAAGCGGGCACTGCCTGAGACCTTCGTCACGGTCGACGAGACCGAGCAGGTCGTTCGCACGACGGTGTCGAAGGACGTGCTCGAGTCCGCTCCCGAGGTCGGAGACGACGGGGTCGACGAGCAGGCCGTCGCGGAGCATTACGGGCTCGCCTCGGGCGACACCGACCCGGGCACGCTCGGCTACGGCTCGCTGAACCCGGACGATCCCACCCGCACGGCGGAGACCCAGGAGCAACGCACGGGCGTCGAGACCGCCGCTGCCCAGCGGGCGCGGATCCAGCAAAGCCAGGGTCGCGGCGAGGGGCCGAACGACCATCCCGAATCGCCGGGGCTGCTCGGCGACCGCAACATCCACGGGCGCTAGAAGCCCGCGACCTCCCGGAACCCGGCCTTCGCGAGCGCGCCGACGAGATCCTCGCGCGACGTCTTCTCGTCGTCCCACGAGAGCATGACCTGACCCATCAGGTTCGCGTTCGCGGCCTCGAGCCCGTCGTGGTCCCGGATCGCTCCCGCGAGCCGACCGACGCAGCGCTCGCAGCGAACGCCGGTCACCTGAATCGTGTCGGTCTGCGTCGCCATCTAGCCCGATCCTAGCGAGAGGACCTCGTCGGCCTGGTCGATCAGGAGGGGGTCGTGGGTCGCGCAGACGACGACGGCGCCGGTCGAGCGGGCCAGGTCGACGAGAAGGCTGCCCACGGCCAGGGCGTTCGCTCCGTCGAGTCGCGCCGTCGGCTCGTCGGCGACGATCGCGAGCGGCCGGGCCGCGAGTGCGCGTGCGATCGCGGCGCGCTCCCGCTGGCCGGCCGAGAGCTCGGCTACCGGTCGCTCCGCGTGCTCACCGAGGCCGACGGCCTCGAGCGCAGCGAGCGAGCGGTCGGTGGCGTCTCCGTGCTCGACCCCGCGGAGCGCGAGCGAGAACTCGACGTTCTCCCGGGCGCCGAGGTACGGGATCAACCCGACGGTCTGGCCGATGAAGGCGAGCCTCCGACGCCGGTGCTCCGCTCGTCCGGCCCGGTCGAGCGAGGCGAGCGAGATCCCGTCCACGATCACATCGCCGCCGTCGGGCAGATCGAGTCCCGCGAGGAGGTGGAGCAGGGTCGTCTTGCCGGAACCCGAGGGCCCGGTGACCGCGTAGAGCTTCCCCCCGTCGAAGCGCGCGTCGAGCCCGTCGATCGGGGTGGTGGTGCCGAAGCTCCGCCGCAGGCCGCGAACCTCGAGCACGCCTTGTGACACTGCGTCGCTGGCTGGCTGGGGAACGGCTCGCTTCTGCGAATCGAGAGCTGGATGTGACGCAGCGTCGCTAGGGTTCTCGGCCGCAGGAGCCGAGATGAGGAGGCGGGTGTCGTCGAGGCTGACGGTCGCTCGGGCGCCGATCCCGGCCGCGCGGAGGAGGTCTTCCGGGAGGCGGAGCCAGCCACCGCGGCCCACGACGACCGCGCCTTCCGCACCTGCGCGGACGAGCTGCTCGTCGCTGACTCGTCCGTCACGAACGTGAACGACCCGGTCAGCGTGCTCGACGGTCGCGGGGTCGTGGCTGACCACGAGCGCCGTCGCCCCGTGCTCGCGCACGGTCTCCGTGACGAGCGTCAGGACCTCACGGGCGGTTGCGGCGTCGAGCTCTCCGGTCGGCTCGTCCGCGACGAGAAGGCGAGGCCCGTGAGCGAGCGCGGCGCAGAGAGCGACCCGCTGCTGCTCGCCTCCCGAGAGCTCGCGGGGCCTGGCGCCGAGCCGGTGACCCAGTCCGACCCGGTCGAGCAGCGCTCGCCCTCGCGACTCCCGCTCGCGCCGCGGCATTCCGGCGAGCCCGAGCTGGACGCCGACGAGCTGCTCCACCGTCAGCTCGCCCGCGAGCGCTCGCCAGTAGTGCTGATCGGCGTACCCGACGAGCTCGGAGCGGTAGCGAGCGGCCTGTCGAGCGGAGAACGCAGCGACGTCGAGCCCCGCGACGCGGACACTGCCCGCCGAGGGACGCTCGAAGCCCGCGACGATCCTGACGAGCGTCGACTTCCCCGAACCGCTCGGGCCGAGGACGACGCACACCTCACCCTCCTCGACCGAGAGCGTGAGGCCTTCCAGGGCTGCAACCCCGCCCTCGGGGGTCCGATGCACCCGGAAGACGTCACGAATGTCGACGAGTGGGCTCATTCGACCGCCTCCACTCGACCCGGGGCTGCGTTCGCGGGGAACGCTCGCCGCGTCGCCGTGCCGACGAGCAGGGCCGCGAGAAGCGCGTAGGCGGCGAGCGCAGCGGCGACGACCGCGAGATCGACTTCGAGCCGGAGCGGCGGCTCGGCCGAGGTCGCGCGCGCCGTCAGCGAGACGAGATCCGTGACGACGGCGCCGAGCACGACTCCCGTGAGCGCCCCCGCGACGAGCCCGGCGAGAGCGACGACGAGCGCGCGCAGCTGCACGATCCGCCGCAGCAGCGACGGCCCCGCGCCCTCGGCCTCGAGATCGAAGAGCTCCCCGCGCTCGTCGCGGAGGTCGCCGACTACGGTGAGCAGGAGCCCCGCGAGCGCAAGCCCGAGCGAGACGAGCGCCGCGACGACGAGCGCGAGGAGCGTCCCGTGCGCGATCGGGTCCTGACGGGCGTCGGCCTCGAGCGCGTTGCGGGAGACGACTTCGACGGCCCGATACTCGGCGCGGTCGAGCTGCCGCTCGCCGCCGAGCCAGAGCTCGTTGACCCGCCCGAGGCCCGGGCGGGCAGCGTTGAGCGCGGCGAGCAGGGCATCGACGTCGCCGACGACCGCCTGCCCCCGTACCCCTGGGAAGCGCGCGACCCGCTCGGCCACCCGGACCGTGAGCCGCTCGCCGCCGATCTGGAGCGGAAGCAGGCCGCCGGGACCGGCGGCCGCGGCGAGCCGCGGCGTCACGACGACCGGAACCGGCGCACGGTCGCTCGGCACCGCAGGACGAAGCCGGGCGTCCTCCTGCACGGTCAGCGTGTACGAAACCCCGCCCTCCGCGAGCCGCGCGCCGCCGACCCCGATCCAGTCCGCAAGCGCCTGGCGGCGGCCCACGACCGAGACCCGCAGGGAGCCGGTCGCCGCCTGACCTGCGTCCGCACCGCGTTCCTGCAACCGCGTCGCCGGTGTGATCGCGAGCCCGACGAGAGTTCCGCCGCGCAGGAGCGTCGTCCGGCCGTCCAGCTCGACGCGCCGGAACCGCCCGCTCGCGGAGCGAATGTCCGCCGCGATCAGCACGTCGTCGCTCGCCTCCACCAGCACCGTGGCCGGAAGCGGAACACCCAAGGGCGCGCTCGGCGCGTCGATCAGCTGGGAAAGCTCCGCGGGCGAACTCTCCGAGTAGTCGTCGCGCCACTTGAGGAGAGCTAGGTCGTGGTGCGGCAGGCCGAGCAAGGTGATCCCGGACTCGCCCTCGAGCCGGCCGACGCCGCCAGTGAGGCGGAGGATCCGACTGGCGTCGCCGAACGACGCGAGCGGCGCAGCGTCGAGCACGGGAATCAGCCGGCGCAGATCCTCACGGACGATGTAGTCCCGGGGGACGGCGAAGGCCGCAGCGTCTCGCTCCCCTCTCGCGAGGGTGGAGCGGTAGCTCTCGGCGAAGAGAGCCAGCGCGAAACTGACGACGAGGAACGAGACGGCGGCCACCGCGTAGCCCGGATTGCGACCGAGCGAGACGACCGCCAGCCGGAGGCCGAGCGAGCGTCCACGCGCCAGACGCTCCGCGGCTCGCAAGCCGGGACGGAGGAGCCTGGCGGCGGCCACTGCCGCGACGAAGGTCACGAGCGCGGGCAGGAGCAGCGTCAGGTCACCGTCGTCCTCCCCACGCCAGAGCGCGAGCCCGACGGTGAGCAGGGCGGCGAGGGCGGCCACGTCGAGCGGCGAGACGGGCCCCGAGCGCCTGGCCCGCGCAGCGACGGTGACGACGAGCACGGCCGTGGCGAGGACGGCGACGAGCGCGACGAGCAAGAGCCCCGTGCCGGAGAACACGCTCTGCTCGAGGACGGCTCCGGCCGGCGCGCCCGCCCTCCGCGCGACGAAGGCGCCGCCGAGCGTCCCGACCACGAAGCCGAGCGCAGTCCCGGCGAGCGCGATCGCAGCTGCCTCCGCCGAGGTCAGCAGTGCGAGCTGCCACCCCCGCGCACCGGACCAGGCGAGCCGGCGTCGGGCGGCGGCGAGGTCGCGCCTGAGGGTCATCGCAGCCAGGATCGCGAAGGCGAAGAGCAGGGCTGCGGCCTCGCCGCCGACGAGCGCGAGCCGGTGGCCGGCCCGATTGCTCTCGGCTTGCGCCGAGCGGAGCTCCTCGACCGGCGCGACGAGGTCGAACGACGTCGAGCGAGCCTGAAGCTCCGAGCGCGCCCGGGTGACCCCCTCCGCGAAGCGGTCGATCTCCCACAGTCGCGGCGTGCCCGCGGCGAGCGGCGAGACCCAGGCATAGCTGCGGTAGAGCCGCTCGAACGCCGGCGCGGCGGCGAGCTCGCCGACACCCTCGGCGAGGAAGAGTGGAGGCGGCGCCGGCCGGTGATAGCCCGCGGCCGCCGCGAGGGAGGGGCTCACCTCGGCGTTTGCGAGCGCGTTGTCGGTCGGCGCGAGGAAGTCGCCGAAGAGGAGCCCGGAGGAGAGCACCGCCTCGCCCACCTCAACGAGCCGGAAACCGGCGGGCTGCGGCAGCCTGCCCTCGCTGCGGAGGCGCACGACCTCGCAGAGCTCGGGGCTGCATCTCTCCGGCAGCCGACCGAAGCGAAGCTCGATCCAGCGGCCGAGGCCGTCGACCCCGCCGAGCCCGGCGAAGCTCCCTCCGATCGTCGTCTCGCGGAAGAGGACGAGCGAGACCGGATCGGGCAGCTCTGCCCGCCGCAACTCCGTCCGACCAAGCGCTGCGCGGGCGCGCCGATCGAGCGCGGCTTGGGTGTCGTCGGAGAGTCCCGGCACCCCGAACCAGACGGCGCGCACCGATCGGGACGCTTCGGGGATCCGCTCGACGGCCTGCGCGACGGCCCGATCCTGCGCGACCGTCGTGCCTGCCCGCACCCCGACGACCACCGCAGCGCCGAGCGAGATCCCGAGCACCACGAGCGCGGTTGCCCCCGTGCCGCGGCCGAGGCGCCTGCACGCGAGCCCGAGCACGTAGAGCGCGGAGCGGATCACGGTGCGAGCCTACTCAGGCAGACCGATCAATTGGATCGGGCGACCAGGTCGACCGCGACCGCCACGAGTCCGTCTCGCTTGCCGACCTCGAGTTGACGATGCGCTTCGGGCGGGGCTCCCAGGAGCTCGACGAGCTCCCACGTCCCGATCTCGCGCGCAAAGGGCTCGACCAGCGCGAGGAGGTCGCTCACGGGCGCCCGGCCGGAGGCAGCGTCGGCGCGCGCCTCCAGGAAGGCCCCACGGTCGGCCGGCTCGCCGGGCTCCACGGCCGCACACAGGGCCTGGACGAGGGCCGCGATCGCCGCCGAGCGACGGACGTCCGTGGGCTGATCCGCGATCCGCACCTCCAGAGTCCCGAGCCGGGGGTGCGGACGCACATCCCACCAGATCCGGGTGTAGTCCCCGCCGGCGCGCTCGACCGCGTCGGCCCAGCCCTCGCCACGGCCGAGCAGTGGCGGCGCCCCGGCGCGTGGCAGCTCGAGCAGCCTCCCTGCTCGGGCCGAGAGCAGTCCGTGATCCTCGCCGGCAAGGTAGGGCGAGTTGAGCGAGACGGCCAGCACCGCGGGCAGCCAGGGGAGCACGAACTCGAGCGCCTCGAGGCAGCGACCGAAGCTCTCCATTCCGACGTGGACGTGCAGCCCGCAGACGAGCTGCCGCTGCGCCGCGGGCCGTTCCGCGAGCAGGGCGACGTAGCGAGCCTCGGGCACGATCGCCTGCTCGTCGGGCGCCGAGAACGGATGGCTCCCGGTCGCCGCGACCACGAGCCCTTCGCGCCCGGCGGCGTCCCGAACGACGGTTCGCAACCGGCCGAGCTCGGCGAGCACCTCCTCCGCATCCGCACACACCGGGGTGTTGATCTCGACGAGGCAGGAAAAGAGCTCCGTCTTCAGGCCCGGAGGCCCGAGCAGCCGTTCGACCCCCGGTGTCAGCTCATGCGTGGCGGGGTCGAGCAGCATCAGCTCCTCCTCGACCCCGAGGGTCAGGTGTCGACCGAAGTTATTTTCCGCGGACGCCATGAACCGGGCGACCGGAGGCTTCCCAGGCGTAGTACGAGGCACTCGGCCCGAAGCCGCTCTCGTAGGGCACGACGCGCGGATTCCGGCCCACCTCCATCGCGCGCTGCGCGTGCCAGAGCAGGTTCGGGTCGTCCCGCTCCTCCCAGACGAGGACGAGGTGCGCGGCGGTCATGAAGTCCGCGACGAACGTGCACGCGGGGGCCGGACAGGGGAACGGATCGGTGCGGACGCAGAACCAGCCCGTGTAGTCGGCGTCACCGTCGTCGCTCCAGATCTCGTCGATCTGCTCGAGCAGATCGTCTTCGAGAATCAGACTTCCGCGCCGGTCACCACGCTCGGGGTGCTCCTCCACGCGCAGCAGGGTAGCCAGACCCGCCGAGACCGCGGTTCCCGCGGGCAGTGCGGAAACCGGATCTCGGTGGTTGCGGCCCCGGAGTCCGGTGGGGCCCCGGCCGGCCTAGCCCTGGGGGGAGACGGGTTGGCGGCCGAGCTTGAGGACGAGGGTGCGCTGGGTCGAGCCGCGATAGATCTCGAGCTCGATCGACTCTCCGGGCCTCCGGGTCGCGAGCACGTCGCGGAGACCCTCCAACGAGGTCACGCGCTTCCCCGCGACCGCGACGATCACGTCGCCGCCGAGCGTGTAGGTCTGGCCGGAGACGATCACCTCGTTGGTGCCACCCCTGAGGCCCGCGCGCGCGGCGGGCGTGCTCACGCCCACGCGGGCGACGAGGACGCCTGCGTCGACGGGGAGCCGGAACTGGCGGGCGAGCTCGGGCTCGATCGTGGTGCCCCCGACGCCGAGATAGGCGCGGTCGACGCGGCCGATATCGATCAGCTGCGCGGCGACCGTTTTGACCGTGTTCGAGGGCACCGCGAAGCCGATCCCGACATTGCCACTGTCGCCTGTGCCACCCGTGGAGATCTGGGAGTTGACGCCGATCACCTGACCGCGGTCGTTCAGGAGCGGCCCGCCCGAGTTGCCCTTGTTGATCGGCGCGTCGGTCTGGATCACGTGATCGATCGTGTAGCCGTTGGGCGCGGTGATCGAGCGGCGCTGGACGGCGCTGACGATCCCGGCGGTCGCCGTCCGGTCGAGCCCGAACGGGTTGCCGATCGCGATCACCGAGTCGCCGACACGGACGGCGTCGGAGTTCCCGAGCTGGAGCGGCTGCAGCGAGCGCGAGCTCGTCTCGACCCGGAGGACGGCGAGGTCGGTCGAGGGGTCGCTGCCGACGAGCTTCGCGGTCAGCGTGTCCTGGTTCGAGAAGCTGACCTCGATCGACTCGGCTCCCTCGATCACGTGGTAATTCGTGATCAGGTGACCCGCCTTGTCGAGGATGAAGCCCGACCCGAGCGCCTGCTGGGTGCCGGAGGGCGCGAAAGGCGAGCCGAGATCTTCGGTCTGCGCCCGGGAGGTGGAGGTGATCTGGACGACGCCGGGCGCGGCGCGGTCGTAGATGTCGGAGATCGGAAGGCGACCATCGGCGGCGGCGGGGGCAGCGGCCGCAGGAGCGGGGGTCGTCTCGACAACGGTCGTGGTGCCGCCGCCGAGGTCGCCTAGCAGCGCGACTCCGCCAAGTGCAGTGAGGCCGCCAAGGAGGGCCATGGCGACACCACCGACAACGCTGGCGAGAGAACGACGCGCGTGCATGAGCACGTTGTACTGCTGGTGTCTTAACGCCTTCTAAGCAGGCCGTTAAGCGGAGGTTGCGCCGTCGAGCGGGCTAGGAGGTGACGGCAGCGACCTTGACTGCCGTGTCGCGCTCGTTCCCGAGTGCCTCGTCGAGCCGCTGCTGCAGCTCGCCGCTCGCATACAGCTCCTCGAGGATGTCCGCGCCGCCGACGAGCTCGCCCGCGATGAAGACCTGCGGAATCGTCGGCCAGCCGGAGATCGCTGAGAGCTCCTGGCGGATCTGCGGGTCCGGGAGGACGTCGATCGCCGTGATCGGCGCACCGGCGGCAGAGAGCGCGCGCAGGGCCCGATCGGAGTTGCCGCACATGATCAGCTGGGGCGTCCCTTTCATGAAGACGCTCACCGGCTCGTTCTCGATGATCGCCTGGATCTGCTCGCGCAGCGGGTTCTCGTGTGTCTGGCTCATCAAAGTGTCCCTTTCCTCGTCCGGATCCGAAGCTCGTGGATCGACCCGTCCGCGAGCGGAACCGCGAGCGCGTCGTAGACCAGCCTGTGCTGCTCGACGAGCGAGAGGCCGTCGAAGCGGTCGCTCGTGACGATCACCTGGAAGTGGTCGCCCCCGCCCGTGCGATCCTCGACCGCCAGCTCGCTCGCACCGGGGAAGGCGTCACGGAGGAGGGCCTCCAGGGTGTCCGAGCCGGTCATGGGATCATCGTAGCCGCGGGCCTGTTTGACGCCGGCGAGCGCGCGGAACGAGCGCCTCTATGGCCACCACTTTCGGGTACTGGATCTCGTCCGAGGAGCACGCGCCGGCAAAGCTCGTCGCGAATGCGCAGGCGGCGGAGGCGGCGGGGTTCGAGCTCGCGATGATCTCGGACCACTTCCACCCCTGGGTCGAGGCGCAGGGCGAGGCGCCATTCGTCTGGACCTTGATCGGCGCGATCGGCTCGACGACGGAGTCGCTGCGGATCGGGACGGGTGTCACCTGCCCGACGATGCGCACACACCCGGCGATCATCGCCCAGGCCGCTGCCACCTGCGGCGCCCTGATGCCCGGCCGTTTCTTCCTCGGGCTCGGCACGGGCGAGAACCTCAACGAGCACGTCACGGGCGCGCGCTGGCCGGCCCCGGACGAGCGGCTCGAGATGCTCGAGGAGGCGATCGGGGTGATCCGCCTCCTCTGGCAAGGCGGCGAGCAGACCCACCGGGGGAAGCACTACACCGTCGACCACGCAACGATCTACACGCTTCCCGACGAGCCGGTCGAGATCGCCGTCGCGGCTGCGAAGCCGCTCGCCGCCGAGCTCGCCGGGCGTCTGGGCGACTCGCTCGTCAACGTCGAGCCCGACGCGGAGATCGTGAAGGCCTACCGGGCCGCCGGCGGCGACGGCCCGCGCTACGGCCAGGTCAAGCTCTGCTTCGACGAGGACGAGCAGAAGGCGAAGCAGACCGTCTTCGAGCTCTGGCGACACAGCGGACTCGAAGGGACGCTGAACCAGGAGCTGCCGCGACCCTCCGACTTCGACGCGGTCGCCGAGAGCGTCACGATCGAGATGGCGACCGCTGGAGTCCCCTGCGGGCCCGACCCCGAGCCGGTCGTGAAGCTCGTACGCGAATGGGAGGAGGCGGGCTTCGACCACATCTGCCTGCACCAGGTCGGCTCCGACCAGGAAGGATTCTTCCGCTTCTGGGAGCAGGAGCTGAAGCCGAAGCTGGGAGCGTGACGGCGCGCGTTCGATAGATTCGGCGTGATGGCCGCCGACTCGTTCTCCGCTCGCTCGACCCTGAAGGTCGGCGACAGCGAAGTCGAGATCTACCGGCTGGAGGCGCTGCAGTCCCGCTTCGACGTCGCGCGCCTCCCCTACACCCTCCGGATCCTGCTCGAGAACGTCCTCCGCACCGGCGACGAGGCGGACGTCGAGGCCGTCGCGACCTGGGTCGCAACGGCTGACCCGAGCCGTGAGGTCTCGTTCTCGCCGGCCCGCGTCCTCCTCCAGGACTTCACGGGCGTCCCGGCGGTCGTCGACCTCGCCGCGATGCGGAACGCGATGGCCGACCTGGGCGGCGAGGCCTCGAAGATCAACCCGCTGATCCCGGTCGAGCTCGTGATCGACCACTCCGTCCAGGTCGACGAGTTCGGCACGCGCTTCGCCTTCCTCCACAACGTCGAGCGCGAGTTCGAGCGGAACGGTGAGCGCTACGCGTTCCTGCGCTGGGGCCAGGAGGCGTTCGAGGGCTTCAAGGTCGTCCCGCCCGGCACCGGGATCGTCCACCAGGTCAATCTCGAGTATCTGGCGCGCGTGATCGAGCTGCGCGACGGCGTGGCCTTCCCGGACACGCTCGTCGGGACGGACTCGCATACGACGATGGTGAACGGCCTCGGCGTCCTCGGCTGGGGCGTCGGTGGGATCGAGGCCGAGGCGGCGATGCTCGGTGAGGCGATCTCGATGCTCGTCCCGCAGGTCGTCGGCTTCCGGCTCTCGGGAGAGCTCCCTGAGGGCGCGACCGCGACCGACCTCGTGCTCACCGTCACCCAGATCCTCCGCGCCACCGGAGTCGTGGGCAAGTTCGTCGAGTACTTCGGCCACGGCCTCGTCGGCCTACCGCTCGCCGACCGCGCCACGATCGGGAACATGTCGCCCGAGTACGGCGCCACGTGCGGGTTCTTCCCGGTCGACGAGGAGACGCTGAAGTATCTGCGCCTGACCGGCCGCGACCCCGAGCGGATCGCGCTCGTCGAGGCCTACTGCAAGGAGAACATGCTCTGGCACGACCCCGACGAGACGCCGACCTACTCCCAGGTCGTCGAGCTCGATCTCTCCACGGTCGAGCCGTCGCTCGCCGGCCCGCGCCGGCCGCAGGACCGGGTGCCTCTGCACGCCGCGAAGAGCTCGTTCGCAGATAGCCTCGACAGCTTCGGGGTCGCCTATCCGGCCGGGTCTCTCGACAAGGCCGCCGCCGACTCCTTCCCCGCCTCCGACCCTCCCGCCGAGATGACTCCGGGCGCAGAGCCCGGCGAGCACGAGGAGGCAGAGCCGGTCCAGGTCGTCGATCTCGGTGCTTCGGCCGCGATCACGGTCAAGGCCGAGGACGGCTCCACCTTCGAGCTCGATCACGGCGCCGTCGTGATCGCCGCGATCACCTCGTGCACGAACACGTCCAACCCGGCCGTGATGGTCGGCGCCGGCCTGCTCGCGAAGAAGGCGGTCGAGCGTGGCCTGGCGCGCAAGCCCTGGGTGAAGACCAGCCTCGCACCGGGCTCGAAGGTCGTGACCGAGTACTTCGAGCGGGCCGGCCTGACCACCTACCTCGAGGAGCTCGGCTTCCACACCGTGGGCTACGGCTGCACGACGTGCATCGGAAACTCGGGCCCGCTCCCCGAGTCGATCTCGCGCGCGGTCGAGGACGGCAACATCGTCGCCTGCGCCGTCCTCTCGGGGAACCGGAACTTCGAGGCGCGGATCCACCCCGAGGTGAAGGCGAACTACCTCGCCTCGCCGCCGCTCGTCGTCGCCTACGCGCTCGCCGGAACGATGGATCTCGACCTGACCACCGAGCCGCTCGGCAAGGGCAGCGACGGCGAGGACGTCTTCCTCAGCGACATCTGGCCGACGCCGCAGGAGGTCTCGGACACGATCGCAAGCGCCGTCGGCGAAGACCTCTTCCGCAGCGCCTACGCGGACGTCTTCGCTGGCACCGAGGCCTGGCGGGCGCTCCCCGTTCCCGCGGGCGACCTCTTCGCCTGGGATCCCGACTCGACCTACGTGCGGCTCCCACCCTACTTCGACGGGATGAGCCGGGAACCCGGCACGGTGGAGGACATCTCCGGGGCCCGTTGCCTCGTCCAGATCGGCGACTCGGTCACGACCGACCACATCTCTCCGGCGGGGTCGATCAAGCCCCAGAGCCCGGCCGGCAGCTATCTCGTCGAGCACGGCGTCGAGCGCAAGGAATTCAACTCCTACGGCTCGCGCCGGGGGAACCACGAGGTGATGGTGCGCGGCACGTTCGCGAACGTCCGCCTCCGGAACCAGCTCGTGCCCGGCTCCGAGGGGACGTGGACGGTGCACCTGCCCTCGGGCGACGAGTCGACGATCTTCGAGGCGTCCGAGCGCTACCTCACCGAGGGAACGCCGCTGATCGTGATCGCGGGGAAGGAGTACGGCTCCGGCTCCTCGCGCGACTGGGCAGCGAAGGGCCCGAACCTCCTCGGCGTCCGGGCGGTGATCGCGGAGAGCTACGAGCGGATCCACCGCTCGAACCTCCTGATGATGGGGATCCTGCCGCTCCAGTTCCTCGACGGGGAGACGCCCGAGACGCTCGGGTTCAGCGGCCGTGAGGGGTTCTCCATCGAAGGAGTCGCGAACGGCGAGGCGCACGAGGTGACGGTGCGGGCGGACGCGACGACCTTCACCGCCCGGGTTCGGCTCGACACCCCCCGTGAGCGCGACTACCTCCGCCACGGCGGAATTCTCCCGTACGTGCTCCGCCGGCTCCTCGCGAGCTAGCGCCGCTTTTCTCACTTGCAATTGACATTTCGGGAAACGGGGCTACTCTGCCCCGGCTCGCCGCGCTCGTCCGGCGAAAACGCCACAGGCGCGCGAGCGAAGCACACGGGGAGGGGATGAGAGGGGCGCCTACGGGCGCCCTTTCTCGTTAGAGTGGCGAAACCGGGGTGCCTCGACCTGAGGCTGAGAACACACCCGTAGAACCTGATCCGGGTCATTCCGGCGAAGGGAGGACGAGACCACCGATGGAGCGCACACCCGCCTGGGGAATCGAGCCCGTACCGGAGCGCCTGCGGGTGCTCGGCTTCCTCGACCTGGGCCTCCTCTGGGGCAACCTCGGCGTCTCGCTGCTCGTGCTCGTCGCCGGCACCTACCTCGTGCCGGCGCTCTCGCTCCCCGAAGCGTTCCTCGCGATCCTGATCGGCAGCCTGATCGGGAACGCGATGCTGGCACTCGCCGGCCTGATCGGCGCCGACGGGCGCGTCCCGGCGATGGTGCTGCTGCGCGCGCCGCTCGGCCGACGCGGCTCCTGGGGACCGACCGTCCTGAACGCGGTCCAGTGCATCGGCTGGTCGATCTTCGAGCTCCTGATCATCGCGACCGCCGCGGCCGCGCTCTCCGACGAGCTCTTCGGCTTCCGGGCGCAGTGGGCCTGGACGCTCGCCTTCGGCGCGGTTGCGCTCGTGCTCGCGCTGCTCGGGCCGGTCGACTTCGTCCGCAGGTTTGTCCGCAAGTTCGCCGTCTGGGCCGTGCTCGCCTCGCTGCTCTATCTGACGTGGTGGGCCCTCGACGGGGCCAGCGTCGGCGAACTCTTCGACCGGCGTGGCGAGGGCGGGTTCTCGGTGCTTGAAGGAGTCGATCTCGTGGTCGCGATCACGGTCTCGTGGATCCCGCTCGCCGCCGACTACACGCGCTTCGCCCGCAATCGCCGAAGCGCCTTCTGGGGCACGGGGCTCGGGTACCTGGTCGCGAGCGCCTGGCTGTGGGGACTCGGCGCGATCCTCTTCTTCTCCCGCGACCTGACCGACATCACCGCTCTCCCGGCCGCAATCGCGGCGGGTGGGATCGCGGCCACGCTGGCGCTGGCCGCCGTGACCGTGGACGAGACGGACGAGGCCTTCGCGAACGTCTACTCCGCGGCGGTGAGCGTGCAGAACGTCGCCCCGCGGGTGCCGCAGCGGATCCTGATCGGGATCGTCGCGACCGTGGCGACCCTGGGCGCACTGACGATCGACTTTCTCGCCTACGAGACGTTCCTGATCCTGCTCGGCTCCTTCTTCGTGCCGCTCTTCGGCGTCCTGCTCGCGGATTGGCTCGTGGCCGGAAGGCACTACCGGGAGAGCGACATCTTCGAGGGGCCGGAGGTGAGGCCCGGGATGATCGCGGCCTGGATCTCCGGCTTCGCGCTCTATCAGTGGCTGCATCCGGTCGGGCCGAGTTGGTGGACGGACGCGCTCGAGCGGTTGGGGCCGCCCGACCTCGGGATCGGGATCGGGGCGACACTGCCGAGCTTCTGGCTCGCGTTCGCGCTGGCGGCGGCGGTCGCGGCGCTCTCGCACCGCCGCGTCTGACCTAGGATCCGCGGGTGCGCGGGATGGCAGTGATCGGGAACCTCACACGCGACGTCGTCGACGGAGGCTCCCCGCGCACGGGCGGCGCGCCCTTCCACGCAGCTCGTGCGCTGCGGCTGCTCGGAGGCCGTTCGCGCGTGCTCGCGCGCTGCGCCGACGCCGACCGGCGCGCATTGCTGCCACCGCTCGTCGCTCTCGGCGTGCCCGTGCTCTGGCGCGCGGCCGCGAGCACTGCCACCTTCAACCTGCGCTACCACGGCGAGGAACGGACGCTCGAGCTCGACGATCCCGGTTCGCCCTGGACGATCGAGGACGCCGCCGCCGTCGGTCGGAGCGAGTGGATCCAGCTCGGCGGCCTGACGCGCGGGGACTTCCCCGCCGAGGTTCTCGCCTCGCTCGCCCGTGACCGACGCCTCGCGCTCGACGGGCAGGCGCTCGTGCGCCCGGCGGCGACCGGGAAGCTCGTGCTCGACGCCGACTTCGATCCTGCCGTGCTTCGCCACCTGACCGTGCTCAAGCTCGCCCAGGAGGAGGTCGAGGCGCTCGGCGGCCAAGACGTCGCCGAGGCGCTCGCGATCCCGGAGCTGCTCCTCACCTACGGCTCGCAGGGAGCCGTCCTCGTGCTCAGGGGACAGCGCGAGAAGATCGCCGTCCGCAAGATCGAGACGACGAACCCGACCGGCGCGGGAGATGCGTTCCTGGCCGGCTACGTCTGGGCTCGCGCCGCGGGCCATCGCCCGCTCTCCGCTGCGCGCAACGCCGGCACGGTCGCGTCGCGGGTACTGGAGATCGGCGCCTGATCGCCTACGTCCGCACGGTCGAGGGCACGGTCGCCGTCGACCTCGAGGACGAGCTCGTGCTCGGACCTGCGGACGAGATCGAGGCCGAGCCGGCCGAGCTCGGTCTGCCACGGCTCGTTGCAGCTTCGGCCGTCGGCTCGACCGTGATCGCCGTGGTCGACCGGCGCCCGCCGCTCCTCGTCTCGACCGATGCCGCGACGACCTGGCGCGAAGCTGGAGGCGGTCTCCCACCCGGCTTCGCGATCGCGATCGACCCGAACGACCCCGACCGGATTCTCTTCGCCGCCCGGAACCGGCTCTATCTCTCGACGAACGGAGGGGTCTTCTGGCGCGGCCTCGAACCCGAGCTGCCGGATATCGAGGCGGTCGCCTGGGAGGCCTAGCTACGGAACCTTGAACTCACCCCGGGCGACCGTGACCGCCGAGCCGCCCACCTCGACGCGCTCGATCGTCTCGCCTACTCCCCACGCGGTCGCGTAGAGCGTCGAGGGGCGACCGATCTCGGCGCCCTGCGAGATCTCGAGCTGCTCCCCCCACGGCGCGCGGCCGTGCCGGGCGAGATGGCAGGCGAGCGGGCCTGCAGCGGAGCCGGTCGCCGCGTCCTCGTCGACGCCGTCGATCGGCGAGAACATGCGCGTCTTCCAGTTGCTGCCCGCGCCGGCGAAGACGTTGACGCCGACGAGCGCGGCGATCAGCTCGTCCGCGGCGAGAGCGCCCCAGTCGGGCTTCACGGCCGCAACGTCCGCCTCGGTCTCGAGCGCGACGTAGACGTGCTGGACACCGTTCTCGTAGACCTCGACCGGCAGCGTAGAGCCCTGGACTCCCAGCGCCGCGAACAGCTCGTCCGGCCGCCCGAACGGGGCGAACGTCGGCACCGGCTGGGTCATCCGGCCGAAGGTGATCCGCCCGGAGGAGTCACGCTCGAGCTCGACCGGGACGATCCCGCGACCCGTCTCCAGGTAGAGCACACCGAGCTGAAGCGGGGCTCCGAGGACGAAGGCGGCGCCGAGGCACGGGTGTCCGGCGAAGGGCAGCTCGTGGGTCGGCGTGAAGATCCGGATCCGGACGGTCCCGCCCTCGCGGGGCGGCAGGACGAAGACGGACTCCGAAAAGCCGAGCTCGAGCGCCAGCGCCTGCATCGTCGCGTCATCGAGGTCGCGCGCATCCGTGAAGACGGCGAGCTGGTTCCCGGCGAGCGGGGTGTCGGTGAAGACGTCCGCGAGGACGTAGCGGAACGTGCGCACGAGCCCGGTTATACCGGCCGGTCGTCCCGCTCGGCCTCGACCCACTTCCGGTGATGCTTCTCGGCCCAGTCCTCGCGGACGTCACCCCGGGTCATCCCCCGCAGCGCGTGCCTCGTCGAGGGGTGGATCAGCGAGAGGTAGAGGTGACCGACGAGGAGGAAGAGCGAGACCAGCGTCGCCCCGTCATGGAGCGCGATCGAGCCGTCGAGCCGGAAGCGCGTGTCCCGCTCGCCGAGCCAGAGCAGCAGGCCGGAGACGACGAAGAGCACGGAGAGCACGCCCGTCAGGATCAGGTTCACCTTCTGACCCGCATTGAAGCGCCCCTGCGGCGCCCGCCTCCCGGTCAGCCAGCGGCCGTCGTCGGCGTCGAAGCGGTCGGCCTCGCGGAGCACCCGCCGCAGGGCCCGCCGGTCGCCCACGATCACGACGACGAGCACGGCCACCACCCACGCGAGCGCGCTCCAGAGATGGACGTCCTTGACCAGCGGTCGGCGGCCGATCGCGACCGAGAGGCTGGGGAAGTAGAGGACCGCGCCGGTCACGAGCAGCGAGAAGAAGACCGACGCATGAATCCAGTGAATCGCCCGCTCGCTGACCGTGAAGCGCCGGATGAAAGCGGGCTCAGGAGCTGTCGCCATACCCGTTCGAGCGACCGACCCAGGCGTCGTTGTCGTAGCCCTCGCGCTCCCAGTAGCCGGCGAACGCCTCACGCGAGACCTCGATCGACTTGAGCCACTTGACGCCCTTGTAGCCGTACATCTGCGGGATCACGAGCCGCACCGGCGAGCCGTGCGGGCGCGTCAGGGGCTTCCCGTCCATCTTCAGCGCCAGCATCACGTCGGGGAGCAGCGCCTGCTCGAGGGTGAGCGCGCTGTCGTAGGGGAGCTCGGCGGAGTTGAAGCGGAGGGCCCGCGCGTTCGGCGCCAGGTTCACGGCCTTCAGCAACTCCTGGATCCGGACACCTTCCCAGTGGACGTCCTCGACGCTCCAGCCGGTGACGCAGTGGAAGTCGGAGACCTGGCTCTCCTGCGGGAGATCCTGGAGATCGGCGTACGAGAGCTTGAAGGGCTTGTCGAGGAGACCGAAGACCTCGAGGCTGTACGTGGCCGGATCGAAGGTGGGCAACGGGCTGCTGATCGAGTAGATCCGCCAGCCGTTCGAAGCCGCGATCGAGGGCAACCCTGAAGGGATCGCGCTCGCGACCGCGTCGAACGCGCTCTTCCCCCACGCGAGCGAGCTGATCCCCGCCGCCGCCAGACCGAGGAAGGCCGCGCGTCCGACCGGAACTCCTTCTCGCCGCTTCGGCTCTCGCCGCTTCGGCTCTGGCAGTTCGGTCATCCGTTCAGTATCGCGCCGAAGTTCTTTCGTCGCGGTTAACCTCGTGCGGGTGCGCCTCTACCTCGTTCGCCACGCCGAGGCCGCTCCCGGACACCCGGACGAGTTGCGGCCGATCACGCCCCGCGGGCGCGATCAGGCACGCGCCGTCGGCCGGAGCCTGCGCGAGGCGCGCCCCGCGCTCGTGCTCACGAGCCCGCTCCTCCGTGCGCGCGAGACGGGAGCCGCGATCGCGAAGGAGACCGGCGCCGAGCTCCGCGTCGACGAGCGGCTCGCCCCCGGCGCGGATGTCGACAGCCTCGTCGAGGCCGTCGCGGGGTGCCCTGAACCCGTCGTCGCGGTCGGGCACCAACCGGACTGCGGCGAGATCGCCACGGCGCTCGGAGTCGAGGTCGAGGGCTTCGCGCCCGCCGACTGGGTCGAGATCGACCTGCCGTGACGGCGATCTCCGTACGGGGCCTGCGCAAGTCCTACGGCGCCGTCGAGGCCGTGCGCGGGATCGACTTCGACGTCGCCAAGGGTGAGGTCTTCGGCCTCCTCGGCCCGAACGGCGCCGGCAAGACCTCGACCGTGGAGATCCTCGAGGGCTACCGGCCCCGGGACGCCGGCGAGGTCGAGGTGCTCGGCTACGACCCCGGCAAGGCCGAGCGCGCGTTCCGCGAAAAGATCGGGGTCGTGCTCCAGTCGTCCGAGCTCTGGCCGAGCCTGACCGTTCGAGAGATCCACAGGGTCTTCGCCGGCTACTACGCGAGCCCGCGCGACGTGGACGAGACGATCGAGCTCGTCGGCCTCGCCGAGAAGCGAGACGCGCGCGTGAAGACGCTCTCCGGCGGCCAGAAGCGCCGGCTCGACCTCGGCGTCGCGCTCGTCGGCGATCCCGAGCTCGTCTTCCTCGACGAGCCGACGACCGGCTTCGATCCGGCCGCGCGCCGCAACGCCTGGGACCTCGTCCGCTCGCTCCGCGCGCTCGGGAAGACCGTACTCCTGACCACCCACTACCTCGACGAGGCGCAGCAGCTGGCCGACCGCGTGGCCGTCCTCGTGGGCGGGGAGATCGTCCGGATCGGCAAGCCCTCCGAACTGACCGCGAGCGCCAAGGCGGAGATCCGCTACCGCCGCGACGGCGAGCTCGTCGTCGTCTCGACCGAGGAGCCGACCCGCGCCCTGCACGAGCTCACCGCATCTGCCCTCGCCGAAGGCCGCGAGCTCGAGGGGCTCGAAGTCCGGCGCGCGACTCTCGAGGACGTCTACCTCGAGCTCGTGGACGAGGAGCGTCCGGGCGCTTGAGGCTCTTCCTCCATCAGCTCCGCTCGGAACAGCTGATCTTCTGGCGCAACCGCGAATCGGCGGTCTTCATCTTCCTCTTCCCGGTGATGCTCTTCTTGCTCCTTGGCTCGCTCTACGGGAGCGACGTGAACGACGACGGCTTCCGCGGGGACGAGCTCCTGCTCGCGGGGATGCTCGGCTACGGCGCCGCCAACACGGGCTTCGCCGGGATGGCGATCACGCTTGTGATCCGGCGGGAGTACGGGATGCTGAAGCGGATCCGCTCGACGCCGCTCCCAGCCATCGTCTACTTCGCCGCCTCTCTCTGCTCGACGCTGATCGTGTTCGCGATCCAGGCGGTCGTCCTCTTCGCGCTCGGCCGGATCCTCTACGGCACGTCCTTGCCGGAGCGGCTGGGATCGCTGGCATTCCTGGTCGTCGTCGGCGCCATCGCGTTCGCCGGGCTCGGGATCGGCACGGCCGCGCTGATCCGCTCGGCCGAGGGGTCGTCCGCAGTCGTCAACTTCATCCTCCTCCCGATGGCGTTCCTTTCCGGCTCGTTCGGGGGCCGCGACTACCCGGCCGTCCTCGAAGCGGTCGCGGACGTGCTTCCCCTCAAGTACTTCGTCGACCTCGTCCGCAACGTCTACCTCGAGCACGAGAGCGCCCTGAGCGATCCCGGAGCGCTCGCAATCGTGCTCGCCTGGGGCCTCGGCGGGGCGTTCGTCGCAAGCCGCCGCTTCGGCTGGGAGCCGAGGGAGCGTTAGAAGCCACCGAAGTCGGGCAAACTGTCCTTCCGTGCAGGAACTCGCCCGCATCGCGTTCGTCGCCGAGCCGCGTGAACACGCGGCGATCGAGGTGCGCGTCAACTTCGGGATCTTTGCCGGGCGCGAGGTCACTCCGCCCGAGATCGACGACCTGGCGCGGATCCTGCTCGAGGAGGTCACTGCCGTCTCCGTCGTCGCCGAGGAGCGGCACGAGATCGACCGCACCGTCGAGGTCTCCGTGCACCAGGTGCGCGTCGAGATCGGCAAGGACGCGCTCCCTGAAGACGCCGAGATTCCCGTGCTCGCGGAGCGGATCGCGATGCTCGCCGAACACTGGGCCGAGGGCTGCATCTCCGATCGGCACGCCGAGATCACCGAGAACTAGACCTCACCGACCCGCCGAGCGGGACGGGTAGCCGCTCGCCGAGGTCAGGCTGTCGAAGCCCACTGCGAGGCGATCCCGTCTCTCAGCGACGTTCTGGGCTCCCAGCCCGTGTCACGCCTGATCGCGGTCGTGTCGGCGCCCGTGTGCTGGACGTCGCCGGCCGCTCCCTCGCGCAGGTCGAGGAGGAGTGGGTGCCCGGCGTTCTCCTCGAACGCGGCGATCACTTCGAGCATGCTCGCGCGCTCACCGCCACCCACGTTGTAGACGGAGCCCGCCTGCGCGGCCCTCATCGTCGCCATCGTCGCCGCGACCGCGTCCTCGACGTAGGTGAAGTCGCGCGTCTGAGTGCCATCCCCGAAGAGCGTGAACGGCCGCTCTTCGAGCAGGCAGCGCGCGAGCCGGGTGAACGCCATGTCCGGCCGCTGGCCCGGGCCGTAGACAGTGAAGAAGCGGAGCGCCGCGACATCGAGCCCGAACTGGTCGGCGTAGGCCCACGCGAGGCTCTCGCAGGCCGCCTTGGTGACGCCGTAGGGTGAGATCGGCTGCAGGGTGGCGCTCTCGGGAGTCGGGTGTGCCTCGGCGTTGCCGTACACCGAGGAGGAGGAGGCGAAGACGACCCTGACTCCGCCCTGCGCCGCCAGCTCGAAGATGTGCTGGGTCGCGAGGACGTTGTCGTGCACGTACCGCTCGAAGCCGTTGCCCCAGCTCCCGCGCACGCCCGCTTGCGCTGCGAGATGGAAGACGCCGTCGATCCCCTCGAGGATTCCCCCGTCGAGCTCGCGGGCGTCCGACTCGACGAGCCGGAAGCGCTCGTCCCCCGCGAGCGGGCTCAGGTTCTGCTCTTTGAGCTCGCGCGCGTAGTAATCGGAGAAGGAGTCGACGCCGACGACGGTGTCGCCGTTCCGGACGAGGCCCGCAGCGAGGTGCGAGCCGATGAAGCCGGCGGCGCCGGTGACGAGATAGCGCATCAGCTGCCCAGCAGGGTAAGCATTTCCGTTCTCGCGCGCCGGTAGAGAAGGAGAGGTGTGGCTCACGCGAGCGGAAATCCGGCCGGGACGTCTTGCACGTTCGCGGAACGCCCGACCTCCCGTCGCTCGACTCCCTCGAACGAGTCATTCGGAGCAGGTTTCCGGGCCGGGGTACGTCTCGGCTCCTGTGAAGTACGACCAGTCCTGGGACGAGGAGACGCCGGCGGCCGCGCGGTCGTATCCGCAGTGGATCGCGCTCGTGCTCGCGGTGCTCGCCTGCTTGCTCGCCGCCGCCTCGTTCTTCCGGCAACAGACGGCGATCGACGCCGGCCGGATCGCCGAGGTGCGCGCGGCCCGGGTCGAGCACGAGCTGAAGGTGCTCCAGGAGAGCACCTCGCTGACGGAGGCGCGGCTGCGTTCGACGCAGAGATCGATCCAGAAGCGCTCCGCGAGCGTCGCCCCGCTCGCCGCCCGCGTGCTCAAGAGCGTCTTCACGGTCGAGGCGGGCAACAGCGTCGGCACCGCCTTCCTCGCCTGGACGAACGAGGACGGCAGCTACCTCCTGACCGCCGACCACGTCGTTGCGGGCCAGAACCGCACCGTCACGATCACCCGGAGCGGCGGCTCGTGGTCGGCCGAGGTGATCGCCCAGGATCCGACGAACGACCTGGCCCTCCTGCGCGCCGAAGGACGGCCGACGAAGGCGGCGCCGCTCTGGCAGTCACCCCGGAAGAGAGCCTCGAAGGCAGGCGATCAACTCCTGCTCGTCGGCAGCCCGTTCGGCCTCGGCGGCTCGGTGACGACCGGGATCGTCAGCCGGGTGACGAAGCAGTACGTCCAGACCGACGCGGCCGCGAACCCGGGCAACTCCGGCGGCCCGGCGGTCGACCGCGACGGCAGGGTGGTCGGGATCCTCGTGATGGGCGGCGGTGAGAACGTCAACTTCGCCGTTCGGATCGAGCGCGCCTGCGCCCGCCTGCGCCGCTGCTGAGCGACGTCGGTGGCCGGATCGATACCGGGAGCTAACTGGTGGCGGCGACCGGGACGGTTCTGGAGGGGCGGCACTCCCCCTCGATCCTCGCCAGCACCCTCGCCGCGAGCGACAGGCGGTGCCCGGGTTCGGGTGCGCGCCAGATCCCCAGGAACGCGTCGGCCACCGCTTGCTCGGCGAACCGCGGGTCGCCGGAGCGCCTGAGCGCGAAGCACCAGACGACGTCGATGTGCCGGTCGTACAGCACCTCGAACGCTTGCAGGTCGCCGCGCGCGATCCGCGAGAGCAACGCGGAATCGGAGAGCCGGCGCTCCGCGACTCGGCCTCCGTCGACGAACGTGGCGGCGCTCGCGCCGTCGACGGAGGCGGGTGTCGACGCGAGCCTAGGCTGCACATCGACCGGGTGGAGGACTCGGACGGCCTCGGGCTCGGCGGGGGCTTCGTCCTCGACGCGATGAGCGTCGTCGTACCGACCGTCCAGGATCGCTCCCCAGATCAGGAGCGCCATCGACGCCGCCACGAGCAGCGCCACGACCGCTCCGACGGCGAACAGACCGATGTTGCTCATGACCCGGATCCGCGCGGGAGGACGATGGCACCGAGCGAGAGGATCGAGGGCACCCAGAGGCCGACGAAGATCCCCTGGAATTCGTTGCCCGCGAACCAGAGCGAGACCGAGAGCACGAAAGAAGCGGCCGCGGCGGCCAGGAGGAGCAGGCGCGCCTTGAACTCGTACGTGCCGACGTCGATGCCGAGGCCCGAGGGCCGATCTGCGCTTGCGGTGCGTTTCATCTGCTGCCTTTCGGGTGGTGGAGTCCTACGCGGTCGCGGTCGACCAGCGGCGGCGGATCGAGGCCTGCTGGGCGATCTGGTAGGCCGCGCTGAGGCCGACGAGGCCGTAGACGATCCGGGTGACCGCATTCGTCTCGCCGAACGCGAGGCCGAAGATCGCTGCCACGAGGTCGAACTCGGCGATCGCGACGAGACCCCAGTTCACGCCTCCGACGACGACGAGCACTGCTGCAAGCACATCGAGCTTCCTCATGCGGGTTACTCCTTGTAGAGGGTTTGTATAGAGATAGTAGGGACTCCAGACGCCGTTGTCAAATCTTTGTAGAAGGTCTGTACACTTGGACTCGTGGTTGCAGATCTCCGCATCGGTGAGCTCTCTCGGCGCACAGGCGTCTCCCCGGAGCTCTTGCGCGCCTGGGAACGCCGCTACGACCTGTTGCAGCCCGTACGCTCCTCGGGCGGCTACCGCCTCTACTCCGCCGCCGACGAGCAACGTGTCCGCACGATGACCGGTGGAATCGCGCGTGGGCTCTCTGCGGGGGAAGCGGCCAAGCTCGCGCTCGTGGACGGGCTCGAGGCTCCCTCGGCCGCGACCCTCGTCGATGCGCTCGTCGGCTTCGACGACGTCGGCGCTCACGCCGCGCTCGACCGGCTGCTCTCGTCGTTCACCGTCGAGAGCGTGATCGGCGACTCGGTGCTGCCCGCGCTCCGGGAGTTGGGTGAGCGCTGGCAGCGGGGCGAGATCACGATCGGTCAGGAGCACTTCGCCAGCAATCTCCTGCGCGGGCGGATGCTCGGACTCGCGCGCGGGTGGGATCGAGGCTCCGGCCCTCGCGCCCTGCTCGCCTGTCCTTCGGGGGAGCTGCACGACCTCTCCCTGATCGCGTTCGGGCTCGCCCTCCGCGAGCACGGCTGGCGGATCACCTACCTCGGCGCCGACACGCCGCTCGCCACGATCGACGAGACGGCGACCTCGCTCCATCCCGAGCTGATCCTCATCGCTGCCGCCGACGCCTCTCGCCTGAGCGGGCACGCCGGCGCGCTGAAGAATCTGGCCGAACGGTTTCCGCTGGCGCTGGCGGGCGCGGGCGCTGACGAAGCGCTCGCAAAGCGGATCGGCGCGCGCCACCTGAGCGTGAGCCCGGTCGACGCAGCAGCGATCGTCGCCGCGCAGAACTAGCGGGCGAGGTTCTCCGCCGGCTCGGAGCGGGAAGGCTCGGACGGTGGGATCACGTCGCATCCTCGTCACCGGTGCCGAAGACACGATCGGCACCGCCGTCCGCGAGCACCTGAGCGAGCGCTACGAGCTCGCGACGATCAAGCAGCAGCTGAACGAGTCGGTGCCGAGCTCGACGCGCTTCGCGCGCGTCTCGCCTAGCGCGCCCGGAGCACAGCCGTGCGCAGCCCGAGCCGGACGAGCCGGCCCACGGCGGCCTCGGACTCGGCCTCCGAGATCTTGACGAACTCGTCTCCGTCCATCACGTCCGCGACCGTGAGGATGCAGCCCGCCTCGACCCGGCGGAGCGCGGCGATCGTGAAGATCGCGGCGGCCTCCATCTCGACCGCGAGGCAGCCGCGCGAGGCCCAGCGGTGCTCCCGTCCCTGGTCCGGCGCGAACGTGGTGAACGTGTTCGTGGAGGCGATCGGGCCGACGCGGACGGGGAGCTCGAGCTCGGCCGCTGCGGCGACCGCGGCCTCGACGAGCGCCCACGACGCGGTCGGCGCGTTCGGCTCGCCCGCGACGTACTCCTGCGAGACGCCGTCGGCGGGGACGGCGGTCAGGGCGACGACGAGCTCGCCCAGCTCGAGGTCCGGTTGCAGGCCCCCGCACTTGCCGACGCGCAGAAGCCGCCGCACCCCGAGCGCGATCAGCTCCTCGACGACGATCGCCGCGGAGGGTCCGCCCATCCCCGTCGTCTGGACGGAGACCGGTACGCCCTCGTAGGTGCCCGTGTAGCCGAGGAGCCCTCGCTCTGAGTTCACCTGACGGACGTCCTCGAGGAACTCCTCGGCGACGCGGCTCGCGCGGTTCGGATCGCCCGGGAGCAGGCAGATCTCGGCGTAGTCGCCGGGCTCGGCGTGAAGGTGGACGAGCATGGCTCGAGGGCGGGGAGCGCGCGAACGCTCCCCGCCCGTCGCGCCTCCTACTTGACCGTCTCCGGGATCTCGATCTCCCCGTCGATGATCTTCTGCTGCTGCTCCTCGACCTTGTCCACGAACTCCTGCGGGATCGACGCGGCGACCTTGCCGAAGCCGACGCCCTCGTTCGAGAGCTCGAACGTGCGCGTGCCCTTCGTGAACTCGCCCGCGACGGCGGACTTGACCGCCTCGAAAACGGCCACGTCGACCTTCTTGCGTGCGCTCGTCAGGATCTGCGAGCCGATGAACGACTGATCGGAGTCGACCCCGATGCCCCAGACGTTCGAGTCCTTCGCCGCCGTGAGCACGCCGAGGCCGCAGCCGCCGGCGACGTTGAAGACGACGTCCGCACCCTGCTCGATCTGGTTCAGCGCCGCCTCCTTGCACTTGCCCTGATCCACGAAGTCCTGCGAGTACGCGTTCAGGGTCGTGATGTTCGGATTCGCGTCGTGGGCGCCCTTCTGGAAGCCCGCGATGTAGCGGTCGACCGGCGGGATCTTCTGGCCGCCGACCGAGCCGATCACGAGCTTGTCGTTCGTGCGGTCGGACTTCTCGGCGGTCACGAGCCCGGCGAGATAGCCGACGAGGTAGCCGGCCTGCTGCTCCTTGAAGAGCAGGCTCTGGAGGTTGGGGAGCTCGTCCTCGGGCGCGTAGCCGAAGTCGACGATCGCGAACTTCGTGTCCGGGAACTTCTCCGCGATCTGACGGGTCGCGTCGCCCGTGAGGAACCCGACCGCGATCACGAGGTCGTAGCCGCCCCGGGCGAGCGAGGTGAGGTTCGGGACGTAGTCGGCGTTCGACTTCGACTGGGCGACGCGGATCTCGACGCCGAGCTCCGCCTCCGCCTGCTTGAGGCCCTCGAACGCGAACTGGTTGAAGCCTCGGTCGTTGATCCCGCCGATGTCCGTGACGAGCCCGACCTTGAAGCCGGAGCCGTCCTGGGAGCCACCTTCGGTGGAGGTGCTCTCCGTCGTCGCCGCCTCCGTGGTGGAGTCGCCCGCCGACGAGCTCTCGTCGTCGCCGCCGCAACCCGCTGCGAGGGCGAGGAGGACGACGGTCAGCGCGCCGAGGAGAACGCGTAGGAATCGATGCTGCTTGCTCACGAGAAGACCCCCCTGTCGTGGTGCTTTCCTGAAATGTTACGAACCGGAGAGGAAGCGTGCCGCAGCAGCCTTGCGCCAGGCGGCGACGTCAGCGGGCCACTCCTCCGGCTGCACCTCTGCTGTCATCCTCCCCAGCCGCTCGACGAGAGCCTCGACGGCGCTGTCGAAGATCCGCTTCCCGTCCTCCGCGGTCGCCTGCGTCGTCCGGGAGCCGACCACGCCGGACGGCGAGAACTTGGCCATGTCGTAGGTGAACGTGTACGGAACGGCAGTGTGGTCGACGGCGTGCTCCATCTGGACGAGCTCGGGCCGGAGATGGAGCATCAGCGACGTCTCGCCCCAGTTCGCGTGGAACAGCCAGTCGGCCTCGGTGCAGTCGCTCGTCACGAGCTGCCAGAGCTCGGGCGTCAGGTCCCACCAGCTCATCCCGTGCAGGCTGATCTCGCGCGGAAGCCGGAACTGCGCAATGTCGAGGGCGTTCCAGATCGGCCCGCCGTTGCCGACGTGGCCGTTGAGGACGAAGAGCTTGCGGAAGCCGGCGCTGACGAGCCAGTCGCAGAGCTCGGCGAGGGCGGTCGTCGTCGTCTCCGGGGTGAGCGCCATCGTCCCGGGGAAGAGCCGGCTGTGGCCCTGCGAGGACGAGTAGGTGAAGGTCGGGGCGACGGGGACGCCGGTGCGGCGCGACGCCTCGTGGGCGATCGCCTCGACCTGGATCGCGTCAACGAGGAGAGGGAGGTGCGGGCCGTGCTGCTCGACGGCGCCGACGGGGAGGATTACGAGCTCGTTCGTCTCGACGAGACCGACGACCTCCGCCCAACTACGCTCGCCCAGCAGGACTGGCTGGAGCAGGACCGGGTTCTCGCTCATCGGACTCTCTCCTCGATCGGTGGGTGGAATCCGCGTGCGCCCTCGACCGTGGTCGAGAGCGCTGCCGCCTCGTTCGCGAACGCGGCTGCCTCGAGCGGCTCCGCGCCCGCGAGGACACGGTGCAGGAAGGCTCCCGCGAAGGCGTCGCCGGCGCCCGTGGTGTCGACGGTCTCGACGCGGACGCCCTGCACACGGGTCGCCGCGGTATGTGCTGCCGCGACGACGGCGCCGACCGCGCCCAGGGTGACGCACGCGATCTCCGCCCCCGCACGGACGAGCTCATCCGCGACGGTCTCGGGGGTGCCGCCGAGCGCGGCGGCGATCCCGCGGTTCAGGAAGACGGTGGAGAACGCCGCGGCGGCGGTGCGGGCATCGGCCCAGGTCGGCGTGTCGACGCCGTCGAGGTCGATCGAGGTCCGAAGGCCTCGTACGCGGGCGGCGCTCGCGCGCGGGAGCGCCTCGGCGAGCCGGTAGCCGTCGACGTAGAAACCGGCGGCACCCCCGGCGAGCGCGGCGTCGAAGCGGGCCCACTCGAAGTCGAGCGGCTCGCTGACGATCATCCGGCCGCCGTCCGGCCCGATGAGGATCAGGCAGATCGAGCCGCTCCCAGAGCTGCGGAGGACGCCCTCGGTGTCGACCCCGCAGGTCTCCAGCTCCGCGATCGCCTCGTCCCCCAGCGCATCCGTGCCCGCGTGGCCGAAGAAGCCGACCTCGGTCCCGTGTCGGGCCGCGGCGCAGGCGCAGTTCGCGGCCATTCCGCCCTGGGAGCGGACGACCTCGGTCGCCGTGATCCGCTCGTCGAAGTCGGGGATCCGCTCGACCCGGGCGCTGATGTCGATGGTCAGGTAGCCGGCGACGAGCAGGCGGCCCGTCACCAGATCTCGTCGGCGAGCTTCGCCATCGCGTCGACGCGGGAGACCTCGACGGGGTTCCACCAGACGCCGTCCTCCTTGAGCGAGGAGGCGACGATCGCGCCGTCGCAGGCGGAGAGAAGCTCGCGCGCGTTCTCGAGCGTGATCCCGCTCCCGATGATCACCGGGAGGCCGGTCGCGTCCCGGATCCCGTTGATCTCGGAGAGCTCTGCCGCGCCGCCCGTGCGCTGGCCGGTCGCGATCAGGACGTCGGCATCGAAGAACTCGGCGTCGCGCGTCAGCTCGTCGAGCGGCCGGTCGGCGACGATCGCGTGGCTCCCGTGCTTGACGTGGACGTCGGCGAAGACCTTCACGTCGTCAGCGCGGATCCAGCTCCGGTAGCGCGTCGCGGCCGGCGCCGGCCCCTCGATGTAGCCCTCGTTCGCGACGTAGGCGTTCACCCACTGGTTCGCGCGGACGAAGCGTCCGCCGGCGGCCTTCGCGACCGCGAGCGAGCACGCGACGCCGTTCGCGAGCACGTTGACGCCGACCGGGAGCCCCACCTCGGCGACGCGCTCCGCGAGCACGGCCATCGCCGCCGCCGTCTCGAGCCCGATGTCCTCTGGCTTCGAGAAGGGGATGTCCCAGGAGTTCTCGACGATCACGCCGTGGAAGCCGCCCTCCTTGAAGCGGCGCGCCTCCTCGACCGCGAAGGCATACGTCTCCTCGAGGGACTCACCGGCATAGCGTGGCGAGCCAGGGAGCGGATGGCTGTGCACCGTTCCGATCAGGACCTTCTCGCGGCCGAAGATCTCGAGGAGCGCGTTCGGCTTGGGCGGGAAGACGGGCACGGCGGCAGGCTAGCGGCTGACCGCGTGCGAGGATGCGGCATGGGATCCCCGCAGCGTGTCCTCGTCACCGGGGCAGAAGGGACGATCGGAACGGCGGTGCGGGAGCATCTCGGCGGCCGGTATGAGCTCGTCTCGCTGACCCTGACGCCGCAGGAGTTCGCGAGCCACGTCGCCGATATCTCCGACCTCGACGCGATCAGGCCGGCCTTCGAGAACGTCGACGCGGTCGTCCATCTCGCTGCCTCGCCGGCGATCGAGACGCCCTGGGAGGACGTCCTCCGAAACAACCTGATCGGCACCTACAACGTCTTCGAGGCGGCCCGGGAGGCCGGGGTCGAGCGGGTGGTCTTCGCCTCCTCGAATCACACCGTCGGGATGTACGAGCTCGACGGCGCCCCCGAGATCTACAGCGTCGGCGACTCGCGCAGCTACGACCACGAGGCCGAGCTGCGCCCCGACTCGCTCTACGGCGTCTCGAAGGTCTACGGGGAGGCGCTCGGCCGCCTCTACATGGAGCGCCACGGGCTGCGGGTCTTCTGCCTCCGGATCGGCGCCGTGCGCGAGGCCGACGACCCGACCGAGCCCTCGTCGAATCCACTGATCGACCTCGACCCCGAGGGCCGCCGAAACCGGATGCGGGCGGTCTGGCTCAGCCGTCGCGACTGCGCCGAGCTGATCGGCCGCTGCCTCGACGTCGACGACGTCCGCTGGGCGGTCGTCTACGGCGTCTCCAGGAACGAGCGCCGCTTCTGGGATCTCGAGCACGCCCGCGAGCTCCTGGGCTGGGAGCCGAAGGACGCCGCGCCGGTCTAGCGCTCGACGGGCAGGCGCCGCGCGCGGTCTTCCTGATCTACGCGGACCCGGGCCAGGGCGGCGAGGTGCTGCGCCGACCGAGTTCTACGCGGCCGCCCGCGAGCCCACATTCGACGCGGCGCTCCTCGGAGGCTAAGGTGCCCGCGATGAAGGTGCTACTCGCCGCCACGGCCGTCTGCGCCACGCTCGTTTCGACAGCGGGCGCGGCGGGTGAAGGGCGACTCGTTCCACAGAAGGGGATCGCGGGCATCCGGCTCGGGATGACACAGCTCCAGGTGAAGGCGAAGGTGGGGCTGCCGCGCAAGGTCGAGCGGGGCTCGAACGAGATCGGGTCGTACACGACCTATCTCTACCGCACGTACTCGGTCTCATTCTTCGGCGGCTCCCAGGTCACCGCGATGGGGACGCGCTCGGCGCGGGAACGGACGGCGCTCGGGATCGGGGTCGGCTCCACGAGGGCTCAGGTGAAAGCGCTGGTTCCGGGCGTGCGGTGCCTGAAGGAATTCGGCTACGACCACTGCTACGCCGGAGCGTGGAAGCCCGGGCGCGTGATCACCGACTTCTCGCTCGCCGCCGGGAGGGTGACGCGCGTCACCGTCGGCTACGTGATCGACTGAGCCCGAATCGCCGGCCGCCGCCGATACAGTCAACGGGCCTCGCCCCCGTAGCTCAGTGGATAGAGCAGCGGTTCTCTCCACGAAAACGCCGGTTCAGCGGCTCCGTTGAGCAAAATCGCGGCCGAGCACGAGTGTTCTATCCACGCTCTCTTTCGGCCGCCAGTAGTTCATCCGTTGTCTCTGTCGTCAACGATCTTTCCGAACCCGTCCGGACGGGTTCGGGGTGTCGTCCGCCGCCTTGGCCATGCTCTCCACAGCCGACGCGGGCCGACCAGCGTGCCGGTTTCGGAACAGCGCTCGATGCGAGTAGGGCGTAGCTTTGCCTGATGTCGTCCGGTGGCGGGTGTAGACCTTGGACGATGAACCGAAGAGGGAATCCAAAGACCCTCGTTCCGCGTCAGCCGGGCAACAAGAATGCGGTCACGCATGGCGCGTACTCGGGGCGCGTCAAGGCGCCCCGAGTCGCCGAGGTGTTGGAGGAACTCCGGTCGGAGCATCCGCACGAACCGGTCGCGAATCTGCGCGCACTCGCTGAGCTGTACGTGACCGCCGAGCGGTTGAGCGAGTGGGTGGCCGCGCGCACTGACGGCGGAATCTCGGCGAGCGGCAAGATCGCGCCCGCATTTCTCGAGGCACGGAAAGCCTGGGAGTCCTATCTGGCCCGTGCTCGGGAGCTGGGAATCACGCGTCGCGGTCGGAGAGAGCTGGCTGCACTGCCGGTGGAGCGTCAGCTGACGACGCAGCTGACTCGCCACCTTCGCGGCGAGGAAACAGCGTGACCCTCGGCCCGCGCGAGACACTCCGGTATTTCGCCGAGAGCTTGGCCGGGATCGAACTCAATCCCGGCCAATCAGCGTTGGTCGATCTGATCGACGGCCGAGTCGAGGACCTCCGAGAGATCGTCGTCCGCAAGGGGCGCCGAATCGGCATGACGATGACAGCGAGTTTGGTCGCGGCTTGGTACGGAACCGTGCTTGCACCGCGACTGCGCGAGCACGTAATGAACGGTGAGGACTTCCGGATCGCACTGGTTGCGACGTCTCGCGATCAAGCGAGCCTGATGCTTCGATTTATAAAGAACTTCTTGAAACAGTCGCCGATGCTCGCCGAGCAGATCGTCTCGGAAACGGCGGACAGTCTGAGGCTGGTGAGTGGGTGCGAAATAGTCGCAAGCGTGTGTTCAGCGCGCGCGCATCGTGGCTGGCCGAACGCGCTCGTGATCATCGACGAGGCAGCGCACTACGTCGACTCCGAGGGCAACATGTCCCTCGCGTCGTTGCTCGAGGCGCTACGGCCATCGCAGGCTCAATTCGGATCGCTCGCCCTGCTATTGGCGATCTCCACGCCGCTTGATGCCGCCGGAACGTTTTTCGAGCTCGAGCAGCAAGCAGCGTCAGGACAGTTTCCGGACATTGCGGCGCTGCATCTGCCGACGGTGGAGGCGCGACCCGAGCTAGAGCCGGAAGCCGAGCGCACAAGGCTGCTGAACCCGCGGTCGTATGAACGCGAGTACATCGGCAACTACACGAGCGGGGAAGAGTCATTCCCGATCCACCTGTACGACGCCTGCGTCGATCCTGACTATGCGCCTCCCGAGGCGGATCCCGGCCGCGCCGTCGTGCTTGGCCTGGACGGCGCCGTCTCGAAGGACGCGATGGCGCTCGTAGGCATCGACGGCTCGGGAGCCCTGGTATATGCCCGCGCCTGGTATCCGCCCCCCGGCGGAACGATCGACCACCGTGCCGTACTCATCGAGCTGATCGAACTCGGTGCGCGCTTCGCCGTTCAAGCCATTGCGTACGACCCGTCACAGATCCACATGCTCGTGATGGAAGCGCTTCGGGCCGGCCTGCCGATGCTGTCGGTCTCACAAGCAGCCGGTCGCACAGGTGGGACTATGGCGCGGCATACCGCGGCACTCATCGAGGCACTCCACGCGCGCCAGGTCTGCTTCTACCCATGCCCGGAGCTTCGAGAGCACCTTGCCAACGCCAGGTTCAACAGCCGCTCCGGCGGCGACCGCCTCGTTAAGGCAAGCCCGTCGAAGAAGATTGATCTGGCCGTAGCTCTCACGATGGCGATAGGCGTGCTTTACGACATCGGGCGAGAGAGACTGCTCCGCCCGGAGGAGGTCTACGAGGTCGTCTCTGCTCACGATTACTTAGTGTCTCAGGGCATTCGCCCAACGGATCTCAGCTCGGAGTCGCAAGCCTTCGGAGGCGGATTCGAGGACGTCCTGGGCTACGACGACCTTGACCGGGATTGGTACGACGGGCCATGAGAGAGGCTCGTCGGGTCATGGGTACGTAGGACGCCTAACGCCCCTCGCTGAGAACCGCGAGCAACTCGTCTCGGATCGTCGGCGCGAGGAGCTCTGCATACGCCCGCTCGGTGACGACGGTGCTCGAGTGCCCAAGGAGGCGGCTCACGACCTCCAGCCGCAACCCGCGGTTCAGCAGATAGGAGCCGAATGTTCGACGGAGCGTATGCGGCGTGATGGCGGAGAGGTTCTCACCGGTCACAGTCCGCGGGCAGCCGCGATCGTGCCGAGTGCTCCGGCGGGACCCGCATTCGCAAGGAACGGGCCTGACCTCGGCACGTGCACCGGCACGCTTCACGAGACGCCAGACAAACGTCGGCCGGAACGCCGAGCCGGTGTTCGTCGCGAGAAGGTGCGCCTGGGGAGACGTGATTCCTCTATCACTGAGCACGCTAAGCCAGTTCTGCAGTTCAGGTACCAGGCATGGCACGAGGGGAATCGTCCTGACGCCTGCACTCGTCTTGCTCTTGCGCACGACGAGAATCTCGCTCTCGGGTGTCAGATCCACGTCCTGAAGGCGGAGCGCGCATGCCTCAGCGACGCGCAGGCCCGCCCACCTAAGCAACCAAACCACGATTCGCTCCGCTGGCGGAGACGCGCACTCCAGGAGAGCTGCATCCTCGAAAGGCCGGAGGAAATCGTTCGGTCGCTGCTCGACCGTGGGCGCGATGACCGCCGTCATCGGGTTGGTCACCGCATGGCCGCCAGCGTCGACGAGCAAGCCACTTCGTTCGAGGTACACGAAGAAACTTCGAAGCGCGGCGATCTGCGCGCGCACGGTCGAGCGTCGCGGGCAGCGTCCGATCTGCTTCTCCAGTTCCGCTACGCGACTCGACAAGAACAGATCGATATCGAAAGTCGTCGGCAGTCGGTCCGCTCGGAGGTCGGCCCAGCCCAGAAACGCGCGCACGATGGGGACGTACTTCTTGAGCGTGGCCGGTGCGCGCCCTTGACGTGTTATCGAAGCTTCGTACGCCTCGGCGAGCTCGTCAAGAGCTAGGTTGCGGTGTCCCAACAATATGTCTATATCATAGCCATATTTTGCCTCTTCGGGAACGGCTCTTTCTCGTTCGTCGTAGGGTCTCGGCGTGCGTTCGGTCGCGCTACCCGTCGTTGGACTCGCAGAGATCGCGGAGCTTCTACGCGTCAGCAAGCGAACCGCGACTCGGTACACCTCGCGCGCGGACTTTCCCCCGCCGGCGGCGAAGCTCGCCATGGGACCAATCTGGTGGGCGGCAGACGTAGAGGTGTGGATCGCGAAGACACCAGTTCGGCGAGGGCGGCCGCCAAAGTAGACACTCTCGTGCGCTCCCCGGGCACCGCCACGGGTGTCCTGTCGCTAGCTGGGGCGAGAGTGAGCGGGCGCTCGGAGTGCTCGACGGGCAGCGTGAATTGAAACCGGCCGTCCTGCTCGGTTTCGTACTCGTCGACGAGTCGGTAGCGGATTCCTCCCTTCTCCGGCCGAGCACGCACCTGGTAAACGTCGCCGGTCGTCGACTGGAGTTCGATCCGGGCGATCTCCAGGTCATCTCCGTGCAGGTCGGGGAGGTACTCGCCACCCATCATTGCCGGGTGCAGCCGACCCCAGTCGACTCGGTCTTGCTCCTCGAGTCGCGGCTCGAGGACGAACTCGACCGCGGCCGCCGACAGCTCTGCCCCCTCTAGGGTGTCCCGCGCAAGCTCTCGCCGGATGGTGCCCTCGACCTGGGCGAGGACGCTCGCTTCAGTGGGCGTTTTCGGCCAAACGTCTCCGGACGGAAGGCGAAAGTGAAGTCGCCGTCGAAGGACGACCGATGCTGGGGCGTGATTTTACGCACGCGCTCATCATCGCATCGTCCCACCGCCGGAGGGGAGGGCGGCCAGTGATCGCCTCTCTGCTCACCGAGTGTCACGAGGTGAGCAGGACGAGACCCTCCGCTGGCGGATGTCGACGGCGACTGCAACGAGGCATCGTGCTCGTCGTCGTAGTCCTGACCGGCCTCGTCGCTCTCTCGCCGCAGGTTGCGTACGGTCGCGACCGCACGTTCATCTTCGTCGACCGTCGCGAAGTAAGTATGCAACTGCCGTACGAACGCTTTGGTCACGAAATCCCTTTTGACCTCCTACTAGCGCCGGAGGCAGCCCGGCCATCCAATAGCTCGAGCAGCGGCAGGCGTCAGTCGGAGGGACGCATTTTGTCTTCGACGGCAGCACGGAAGCGCGCCGGATCGATAGCGGGGAACCGGTAGAGCTCTGACTCGATCTCCGCAAACAGGTCGAGGAGGCGCGCCCCCTCGACAAGGCCGAGCCGCTGCATCGCTGCGACGTCCTCGAGATCGTAGGCGTGCCCACGCTCCAGCTTCGCGAGCGCCTGCGAGTAGGGGTCGAAGTGGAGGAACGTGAGCGACCCCTCCTTGCCGATGCTGAGTCCGCGCTCGCGCCATCCGCCGGGAAGCGGAATGAAGTCGCCGGGCGAGGCGAGCTCGACGTTCACCTCGAGCTCGCGCTTGATCCGCGGCAGCTCCCGCATCAGCTCGTCCTGCTCGGGCTCGAGCCGGACGTCGACGTCGATCGTCGTCCCACGCCAGCCGACGAGCACGGCGGTCGCCCCGCCGGTCAGGTAGCAGACACCGTCGTGCGCCGCAGCTGCCCCGGCGGCGCTAATGAACGCGCGCACCCGCTCCGCGTCAGCGAGCGAGCGCATCTACCGCTCGTTCGAAGCTGACGAGCCGACGGACGAGCGCGTTGTAGCGACCATGGGCGGCATCGCCATGCTCCTCGGCGAGGCGCTCGTAGAGCCGATGCTCGGGTGAGGCCAGCGGCTCGGGCACGGCGATCCCCGCCTGACGCAGCCGCGGCGCTCCGATCGAGACGAGCAGCGCCTCGTCGGACGCCAAGCCCGCGGCGAGGTCTTTCATCCCCCGCAGTACGAGCTCATGACCGGGGAGCTGCGTCAGGTCCATGTCCCGAACGGTAGCGCGACACGACCCGCGCGAAAGTACTTCATGAGCCCGGGTCTTGACGCTCGTCCGACAGCTCCACGACCGGCAGCACAGGCGGCGCTCGAAGTTAAAGGCGTTAGACCACTTCCTGCGTGGAAAGGGGTCAACCGTTCCAGCCCCTTTCGAGGGCTTGCGAGGACCGCCTCAAGGCAGGCGCTCGAGGCGAGAGGCCGCGCTCAGGGATCCTCCCTGCAATTATCGGCCGCTTCGAGAGTGATGGAGCAAGCTCGATCCGAACTCTCTGCTGCTGCACACGGGGCAGTAGACGATCACCCGGCGCGGATCATCCGCCGAGATTGGCTCGGGCAGGATGTACGCACGCCAGCCTGGTGCGCGCGTGTCGAGGTCGGCTTCGCAACCGCACTCTTCGCAGCAGAACATGAGAGCGGAGCCTAACCGGGCCCTAAACCTTGGCAAGCGCCTGCCCCCGGGGACCGCGGGTAGGACACCCGCGGAGGCGTCCTACCCCAGCCAAAGTCTCAACACCCGGAAGCTGCGGCACCTTCGAGCGGATCCCTCGGCCATACCACGGTATCGGCCCTGGCGATTTAGCGTTCCACACTCGTTCGAGTGAACCGATGTCGTCAATAGCGCATGAGGGATCGGGTCAACCGCACCAGTCTGTCGATCACCCTCGCATGCGTCGGCTCATCTGTTTCCTAGCTGGACACCGCCTGGGTGGGTACGCGCATGTGGGTGCGATAGAAGTCCGGCGTTGTCTCCGCTGCGGCACCGCGATTAGTCGGGCGTAGCGAGAGCAGAGACGATCTGGAGCATCTCTCCAGCGCTAGTTCTGGCGAACAGCGGGATTAACAAGGCAGAGGCGGTGCGGCCGAGGGAACTTGCGGGGTTGTCGTGCCACCACCTTGTTAGCCTCTCACGCCGAAAGCTCGTGCCGGAACCCCAGAGCGTCGTCTCGGTGAGCCCCAACAACCGCCTCGCCTGCCAGGGGGTGAGACGGGCAGATGGTTTGGGCGCCCGCTCAGACGTGAACAACCCGACTTGGGCGCCACGCAAAGCCCTAACGGCCCACAGCCATAGCGATGCCTGACGCCCCTGTCGACCTCCAAAGCCCGATCGGTCAGCTCGAACACCGCGTTCGGTCGATCCGGCTCGCGCTCGCCGCAACCGCGCTCAGCGACAGCGCCCGGCTCGTTCTGCTTGAGCATCTCGAGATCGCAGAGGAGGCTCTTGCCTTAGCTGAGAGCCAGGCCCCTGAGCCCACGAATGAGGCCGTGGCTTGATAGCGAAGTAGATGCCGTGATCTACCTCGAGCGGCCCCCGGATTGAGCGCCCGCGAGCTAGAGGTACTCCGGCTCGCGACAGTCGGCTTCCGGAGTGCCGCGACAGGTGAGAGGCTCGGGGTCGGCGCGGGAACGATCACCTTCCACTTGCACTCGATCTTACCGAAGCTCGACGTCCACAATCGTTCAGACGCCGTGGAGGCGGCTAACCGTCTGGGGCTTCTCCCGAGACCGGACTCGACGTCGCCCGAGCAGCGATCTCCTTCCCCCATTCCCGATCCGCCTCCAACCGCGTGAGCTGCAGCCGAATCGAGCTGATCTCAGCGGCCAAAGTCCGGGCTTGATCCGCCGCCAGCTGGTCGGGCCGCATCGCGATCAGGAACAACTTGAGAGCCTCAAGGTCTTTCGCGACGCTGGCGAACTCACGACCGAGCGGAATCTCCACCTACACAGCCGCGAGACGCTGTCGAGCCCGAGGGTGTCGGCGCGGGCGACACAAGACCTATCGCCCAGACGTGGGTTCGGCCATCCCAGTGACGCTGTATGCGCTCAACTTGTGCGCGGGCGCCTCGGTCAACTGCCCGCCGATAGCTTGCCCGACATAAAATGCCTCCTCGCTGGGCGCAAATAGACGTTCCGCGAGGTCACTATCATTCGCAATTCGGGTCGGCCGCCCCCGCGGTTGCGAGATTCAGGATCTTCATGGAGGAGGCTACGACCAGAGTCGCCTGCCTCCTCACGGCCGCTGCCCTCGGCGTTCACGTTTCCGGCGGCGTCACCGAGTCGCACTTCCTCTTCTTCGTCCTCCTGATCGCGCTGGCCCTGTACGAGGACTGGCTGATCTTCCTGCTCACGATCGGCTTCGTCGTCGTCCATCACGGACTCGCCGCGAGCATCGGCCTCGGCGAGGTCTATTCGCACGAGGGTAGCTCCTGGCTGTGGGCCGGAATCCACGGTGCGTTCGTCCTCTTCGCAGCCGTGCTCTGCGTCGTCTCCTGGCGTGCAAGCGAGCACGCGCGGGCCGAGCTCCGGGTCTCGGAGCGCCAGAAGCTCGAGAGCCAGCTGCGCGAGTCGCAGAAGCTCGAGAGCCTCGGGGTGCTGGCCGGCGGGCTCGCTCACGACTTCAACAACCTGCTCGTCGGCGTGCTCGGCAACGCGGCACTCGTGCTCGAGGATCTCGCGCCTGCCTCGCCGATACGAGCTCACGTCGAGCAGATCGAGCTTTGCGGGTCAGCGGGCGGCCAGCCTGACGCGTCAGATGCTCGCGTACTCCGGCAACGGTCGCCTCACGATCGAACCGGTCGAGATCACTCCCCTCGTGGAGGAGATCGTCACGCTCGTCACGGCGGCGATCTCGAAGCAAGCCACGCTCGTGATGGCCCTCGATCGGGAGGGGCCGACCACGGTTCGCGGCGACTCCGGCCAGCTCTCGCAGGTCGTGATGAACCTGATCACGAACGCCGCGGAGTCGCTGCCCGGCGGGGTGGGGTCAGTCACCGTCCAGACCGGGCTCGAGGCAACGGACGAGGGCTCGTTCGTTGTCATCGACGTCGCGGACTCGGGCTGCGGGATGAACGCGGAGACCCAGGCCCGCATCTTCGACCCCTTCTACACGACCAAGTTCACGGGACGCGGTCTCGGGCTGGCCGCGGTCGACGGGATCGTGCGGAGTCATGGCGGGCGAATCGACGTCCGCAGCGCCGTAGGTTGCGGCACCACCTGCCGTGTGCTACTGCCCGCGGTCGGATCCCGTTCCCTCGCTTCGCAGCCGTCACCCTCGAGGCCGTCGGCCGTCACGCGCGAGACCTCCACCGTCACGGTTCTCCTCGTCGACGACGAACCTTCCGTGCTCAGGGTCGGACGTCGCATTCTAGAGCGGAGCGGCTTCGACGTGCTCGCGGCGGCGAGCGGCTCGGAGGCGGTAGAGCTGTTCGCGTCACTCGAGGCGCCCGTCGCCGCGGCGGTGATCGACATGAGCATGCCCGGACTCAACGGGCTCGAGACGATGCGCGCTCTCCGTCGCGATGTTCCCGGGCTCCCGATCATCATCACGAGCGGCTTCACTACCGAGGCGTTGGAGTCGGGGCTCCCCGCCGACACGAGGTTCATCCAGAAGCCGTACGCGAACGAGGCGCTGGTGGAGCTGATTCGCGAGGTGATCCGCGATCAGCCGGCGGCACCCGTCGCCGCCTGAACCTCCTAGGGGGCTGCGAGCCCGGTGAATCCGGCGAGTCGAACGCATCCAGCGGGACGTCGACGGCGCCCTTGGGCGGCTGGTAGATCGTGACCGTGACGTAGTACTTCCCCGTCGTCTCCGGTGCAGGCGCCAGACGAACCACGTCCGCCCTCGTTGTTCGTCGAGGGCTTGATCGTCACCGCCTGATCCTCGTCGACGGGATCGTTGGTTGCCGCGTCGTTCAGCTCCCAGCGCAGCGGGGTCGTAACGCGCGAAGGGGTCATCGAGAAGGAGCGGTGCCTTTCCCTTCGTTGGGGCGAGTAGACGAGCGATCTCGAGGCGTTGGACGAGAAAGAGCTGATCCTTTGTCGCCCGACTGAGCTCGTCAGCCTGCTGAAAGATTCCGGTCTCCGGAACAACGACTTGAACCATTAGCTCGGCATTTACCATCGCTTCTGCGTATCGCCCGTTGGTGATCCGCGAGGGGTTGCGCTTCAGCGCTGCGTTCAGGTGAGGGGCGAACTCGCGCCTGAGCTCGACCGCCGCTTCGCTCAACACATTACGAGCGATCGCCACCGCTTTCTTTGCTTCGTCGAGTCGTTCGACCTGCGACTCGATCAGAGCCAACTTCTCTTTCAATGTGGCCGGGTCGCCTGCGTCTTCCTCGAGCTGCTTCGCTCTAGTCTCCAACTCTGCCACGCGCTGTACCTGCGTCATGACGCTTGACTCCAGGTCGGCTGGTCGTTCGACGCCTTCGATGTCGACGAGCTCTCCGACCAGGTCGCCGTGGACGGCTCGGTGCTCGTCGATCAGTCCGTGCCGGTAGCGGTCGTTGACCTTCCTGAGCTTGCCCGACGCCTCGCTCGGCGAGACGCGGGTGCCGAGGCGAACCTCCAGGCGGACGTGCAAACGCTGCTTCTCTACGGCGGCCAACCTCAGCCCGGGCGACCTCGACGTGAAGCTGGAGGCTCAGGCAGGCGGCGGGTGGCGGATCGCGGCCGAGGCGATCGACGACCATGCGTGCAGAGCAGCGCCCTAGCGGCGGCGTGCTGCACGGAGGACGAGGAGGGCGGCGGTGGCGCCCGCAACCGCGCCGGCCGTGATCACGGTGGGCCGAAGCCTGTGCGGGGGCGCTGCGACCCTGGCTGTGGCCGCGGGTCGGTAAGGTGCAGCATCCGGAGCCTGTTGTGTCGCGTCGACCCCAACGGGTGGAACGCCCGGCGCCGCACCGCTCTTCTCGTTGGGCGAGCCGGTGCGGGCGACGAGTAAAAAGAGCACGAGGGCGGCCCCAAGCGCCACACCGATCGGGCTCGCGAGAAACGCCGGGATCCGGCCGAGCTTCGGTACGTGGAGTGCCATCTCTCCGACCACGTCCGCGGTCACTGGGCGCCAGGGATCGCGCCCGTCGCGGTTGTCGCCCTGCGTGACGTAGCCGTCTTGCGCGGTGCCGCCGACGACGCGGTGGATGACCACGCTGCCGGCCCCAGGCTCTCCCTGCGGCACGCGAAAGGCGACGACGTCGCCCAAGCGGTAGGAGCCCCGGCGGACGACGAGCGCGAGGTCGCCGGTGTGGAGCATCGGCTCCATGCTTCGGCCGGAAACGATCACGTAGCCGACCGGGCCGCCGAAAGCCTGCGAGATGACGAATGCGCCCGCGAGGGCGAGAGAGAGGATCGCGGAAGCGCGGCCCCATGCGCGCGGGCTCACGGGTAGTAGCCGATCACGAGCGCCGGACGCTGGCTTGCCGCCTCGCGTGCGTTGAGGCCTCCCTGGTAGCTCGTCGAGCTGTCCTCGTTGCGGTCCTTCACCACCCACCCATAGTTCGGCGTGCCGGACACGAACGAACTCACGTCGCTCTTCACGTCCGTGCTGCGCGAGCCCACGACGGCGGCGGTGAAGCTGCCCGTCGCCGTGGCGGCCCGGCCCGGCTGGGCCGTCCACGTTAGGCCCGTCTCCGTCCAGTCTCCGACGATGCGATGGACGTCGTAGATCCGGCTCGCGGCAGGGGCGGTGCCGAGATAGAGGTCGAGCGACGCCGTCTTGACGCGGGCACCGGCCGGGATCCCGCAGCTCGCAACGTTGAACCGGACGAAGGCCCGCTTGTTCTCCGACGTGAGCGCTACCGTCTGCAACGACCCCACGTTCAGAATCGTCGCGGTACCGAAGTTCGCGTCCTTGTTGAGGAGGTTCTGGTCGGCGTAGGTGTCCGCGGAGGCGGCGAGCGCGCACGTCGCCGGTGCGATCGTGGCGGCCACCGATGCCGTCGTCACCTTCTCCGAGACCGTCGGCAGCGAGGCGGCGAACGCGATCGCGTTCGCGCCCGCCGCTGCCAGGACGAGGCAACCCAGCAGAGAGGGGAGTGCGCGCACTCCTATGGCCCCACGATCGAGATGCCGACACCGGTCGTGTCCTCGGCGGGCGGCTGCGGGGCGACGGAGACGCTCGCCGAGGCGCCGGCACCAAGCGTCTGCGGCCCGCCCGCGGCGATGCTCGCGCCCCCGGCGTCCGTCACCGTGACGCGCAGGGCGCCGCCGGCGCACGCCGCAGCGATGTCGCCGACCGTCACGGCGGTGACGTTCCCGCCCAGGGTGGTGTAGGAGACCGTGAAGCCGGTGTCGCAGGCCGCGATCGGCGCGTCGCCTGAGCCCACGGCGCCGCCCGCGACGCCTCCGAGCGAAGCGGCCGCAGCAACGGTCGCCGTGGTGGCGACTACGACTGCGGCTAGGAGCAGCGAACGCGTCATCGGATCACTCTCCGACGGCTCCGAACCAGCCGGCCCAAGTCGGCCGGCCAGGCTCAGCAGGCCGCCCTAGCTCGAGATCAGGACGTGGACGTTCTCCGTCAGCTTCGCCGACGGGGCGGTGCTGAGCGAGACTGCGTGGGACGTGGCGACGCTGGTGGGGATCGACAGCGTGCCGCTTCCGATCTGCACGCCGGCCGAGTTGGTCAGGCTGACGCTGAGGGTCTGGCCGTCGCACGCGTCGGCGACAGCGGCAACCGTGACAGTCGTGATCTCGTACACCTTGTCCGTCGAATCCCAGGCGGTCGTGTAGGCCGAGGTGACGCCGTCGGTGTCGCAGGATGCGACAGCGACGTTGTCTGCGCCGACCTTGGCGCTCGTGATGCCGCCGAGACTCGAGGCCATCGCGTAGACGCTTCCGAAGCCTGCGAGCGCAACGACCGCCGCGGCAATTGTGCGCTTACTCATGCGTTTCTCGCCTTCCGTTTGTGTTCGGTGTTGGTTCTCGAACGTGTTCTCTTCATCGTCGTCTGCAGTCGTACCTTTGGGTCGACGTCGCTACTCCGGACCGGGGATGTGCCTCCCCCGATCGGGTGACCCGACTCGGCCTCGCAATTTGCGGCTGAGGTCAGGTGATCGGCCAGCTCCTAAAGTCCCTATTTCCAGCTAGATCTTGGATCTGGCGGGTCTCCGAGCCCTTCGGGCCAGAAGCCGTGGGTCTCCTGGAAGGCGATGAAGCTCGCGTGGTCGAAGGTTGAGGAGTCCATCTCGATCAGGAACGTCAATGGTGTGTCTCCACTCTCGTCCTCGCGAAAGCGACCCCCGCAAGCGCCGCCGTGGAGGACGTTCGCGCCGCTCGCGGTAGCCGGGAGTCACCCTGTCGTCGGGTTCAGGAGAAGGCACGGTCGCGGTCACCCGTCGGCTAGCCAATGGGACGGAGGTGGCCGGGACGTTCGGCTGTCAGGTCTTCTCCGCGTTCTCGCTCAGGCGCTGGATCGATGCAATCCCCTCTTCCATCCTGCGCCGCCCAAGACGGTGCCGGTGTCGTGTGAGGCGGCGCCGGCAGGGGGCAGCGGCGGCATTGGTGACGCTCGCAGTGTTGATGACACGAAGATCGTTGCCGTCAAAGGCGACGCTCCGGCGCACGAGGCGTAGTGAAGCGGCCCACCCGAAGCAGATGGATCGGCCCCGCTTCCGTAGCGGCGTCATGAAGGGGGCTCATTTTTGCCGGCCGGCCGCCGATACTTCGCCTGTGAAGAGATCCGCGGTAGAACCGCTGGAGCGGCACGGCGTGCCGTCGCTTGTGCCCGCGTTTGCAGCTCAGGTTCCGGCCGTCGGTTGGACGACCGACCGCGCGCTGCGGATCACGTCGACGCACGGCGAGTTCATCAACGCCGTCGCCGCTGAGCCCCAGCAGTTCGTCGGCAGAAACCT
>DATLXM010000069.1:0-20328 GCA_035575835.1 Gaiellaceae bacterium | reverse complement strand
GCGCTCGCCTTGTACTCAAGCGAGACGGTGAGCGGGCTCTTCTTGACGAGCTTCGGCTTGGCGACGCAAAGCCGCGGCACGTAGTCGGCGGCCGCATTGCGGATCTGGCAGCCGTACCAGATGTTGTTCAGGACTAGGCTGGTCGCGTACAGGTTGTTGCCGACCCACGGGCCCTGCAGGTTCGGGGGCTCCTGGTCGTGAATGAACACGACCGTGCCGGCATTTGTCCTCGCGGGCCCCGCGGTTGCGCCGGGTCCCACGATCAGGCTCGCGACGAGCACGAGGCCCGCGAGAAGCCAAAGCGAGCGCTTGCTCATGTATCCATCCCCTCCGTTGAGTGGTCCTTCCTTCGCACACTCATCTCCCGTGCCGAGTGCTGGCCCGTGCCGCGAGTGAGTGCAGGATCATGGGCTCTGACGTGCAAGAACCCAGATAGTTAGGAGAGCGATGAAACTTCCGGATCGAGGTGCGCAGCCGAGGAAGCCGGCGGACGACTTCGTCGCCGCCGAGGAGGCGGGGCGGCTCTCGGAGCGTGCCCTTGCCGCGCTCGAGCGGGCCGACGGCGTCGACTGGTACGAGGAGAACGGGACCGCGGTCGACGAGGCGGCGTTCGCGCTCTCCCGGCTTCGCCGTGCGCAGGCGGGTCTCGGCGGCGGGCCGCGTCACGGCGACGATGCCGTACGCAAGGTGCTGGAGCGAGCGAGCCCTGAGGCCGTCCTCTGGCTCGCGAGCCGCGCCGTCTCGTACATGGACGAGACGGGCTACCCGGAGGCCGTCGAACCCTGGTTCCAGCACCTGCTCGATCCGCAAGGCTAGCGGTCGCGGCGCCAGAGCAGGATCGCCAGCGGGAGGAAGACGGCGCCGGCGAGGTAGGGGGCGAGCGCGATCCGGTTGCGCTTCTGCCCCTGCGTCACCGTCGTTCCCTCGCCGAGAGCGTCGCGCGCCGCGGCGATCGCCCGGTCGAGATCCCCCTCGGCGAAGACGCGGCCGCCGACCGTCTCGGCCGCGGCGTCCAGGATCCCGCGCGCGCGCGGGTCGGGGCTGTACTGCGGCTCCGGCTGGGTGCCGTCGAAGATGCGCTCGTCCGAGCCCCAGACGTGGAGGAAGATCGTGTCGACGCCGGGCGGGCGGCGGAAGGCGGCCGCAAGCTTGGCGCCGGAGACCGGGACGCTCTCGCCGTCCGTGATCACGAAGAGCAGCCGGTTGCGCACGGTCGGGGTGAAGAAGCGGCGGCTGACGATCGACTCGAGCGCGGCGAGTCGCGTCGCCGTCGTCAGGAACGAGCCGGACGGTGGGGGCCGGTCGATTCCGAGCGAGCGGTCGAGCGTCGCGACGAAGACGTCGTCGTCCGGGCTCGGGAAGAGGTGGGGCAGCACGCGGTCGGTGAAGGACGCGATTCCCATCGGCACGTCCTCGAACGCCGAGCGGAAGCGCAGCGCCGCCCCGGTCGCGCGCGTGTAGCGGATCTCCGTGCTCGGGCTTGTCCGCGCGAGCATCGAGCGCGAGGTGTCGAGGACGACGATCGCCTCGGCGTCGTTGCGCACGCGCTGATCGGAGGTCCACTCCAGCCGCGGCTGCGTCGCCGCGAGGCCGAGCAGGAGCGCCGCCACGCCGAGCGCGCCGACCGCGACACGCGCGAGACGCGGCCGCGGCTCCGGCAGGCCGACCGCGCGGCGCACCGCCGAGCCGCGGCGATGGACGAGTCCGAGCGCGACGAGCGGCAGCACGACGCCGAGCGCGATCAGGGCGCCCAGCGGCGTCAGCAGCGTCAGGTCCATCAGTAACCGCTGCCCGGCGCGCCGGCGCCGGCGCCGCGCGAGCCCTTGCCGCCCGCGGACGGGTTGCGTCCGGCGGCGGCCTCGGTCGGCAGCAGGCCCTGGCCGCGCTGGAGCATCAGCTGCAGGTTGTACTTCGCGTCGTCGTTCTCCGGGTCGATGCCGATCGCCTGCTCGAAGCTCGCAATCGCCGCGACCAGCAGCTCGGAGCGATCGAGCTGCTGCGTGCCCTGCGGCGGGGTCGAGTTCCACGAGACGACGCCGAGCACGCCGAGCAGGCTCGAGGCGCGCGAGCGCAGCACCGGATCGGGGTCGTGGACGACGATCGACTCCAGCCGCTCGCTCAACTCGGTGCGGCGGATCGCGAGGATCGGATCGGAGACGGTGAGGTCAAGGAGCCTGCTGGACCGCAGCAGCCGCAGCATCCGGCGAAACGCGAGATCGTTTGAGACGCCGAGCGCGCGCTCCCCCGCTGCGAGCGGCGCGAGCGTCCGCGGCGCCCAGCCGCTCGTGGGCGCGCCGGCGGCGAAGCGGACGTCGTCGGCGGGGATCGCCGCGCGCCAGCGCGCGACGTCGACGGCCACGAGCGCGAGGAGGACGGCGAGCACGAGGCAGGCCGCGGCCGCGACGAGCAGGAGTTCGCGTGGCAGGTGAGGCAGCAGGCGTCTCACACGACCGCCTTCCGTCGCGGGGCGACCGGGAGCGCGAGCCGGCCCGCGTAGCGCTCGTGGCCGGCGAGCGCGACGAGGAACAGCGCCGCGAGCAGGAGCAGCGTCAGCGGCAGCGGCCGCCGGCCCGCGTCGGGCGGCTCGGGCCCGCGTACGGGCCCGTCCGCGAGCGGCGAGAACGCGTCCTCGCCGAGGATGCCGCCGAAGAGCGCGCGCGCGTCGCTCGATGGTCCCAGCGCGAGCAACCGCACCGGCGTCCCCGCGCGCTTGATCGAGCGCAGGACGCGGGCCGTCTCGGGGACGTCGTCGGGCGAGGTTTCTAGATCGCTGACGAGCAGGATCGAGCCGTCCTGCACCCGGTCGCCCTCGAGCATGTCCTGCGCCAGCACGAGCGCCGTCGAGATGCGCGTCCCCGCGCGGAACGTGTCCGACCACGGGCTGACGACCGCCCCGGAACCAGTCGGCGTGAGCAGCCGGATGATCGGCCGCAGCTCTCGCGCCGGCGTCCCGGGCGGCAGCAGCTCGTACGCAACGTCCGAGAAGACGACGACGCCGACCGGCGCGTCCGAGTCGACGAGCGACTGGAGCGTCCGCCGCACGACGCCGGACTGGTCGTCGAGGATCGACAGCGAAAGGTCGAGCACGACGACGCCGGTGGTTCCGGTGGGGAGCAGCCCGCGGTCGCGCGGGTCGAGCTGGCGGGCGCTGAGCACGGCGGCCGCGAGCAGGACGACCGCGCCGCCGCCGAACAGCAGCCGCAACGCGAGCGTCCGCCGGCCGGCCCCGCGGAAGGCACCGATGTCGTGACTGTCCACCGCCGGGCGTCTAGTCGGTCCGAGCACGGGCCTCCTCCGCGCGCCGCCGCCGCTCGTCTTCCTCGCGCCGGCGCTCCTCCTCGAGGGCCCGCAACTCCTCCTCGAGCGCCGCTCGCACCCTGGCTGCGAGGCTCTTCGTCTTGTCGGGGCCGGGCGCCGTCGGCGACCAGGCGAGGGCGCGGGCCGCCTCCGCGAGCCCGTCCTCCTCCCCGCGCTCGCCGAGCACCTCGGCGACGAGCTCGAGCGAGCGACGCTGATCCGCCGCGCCGTTGGCTCGCGCCGCGTCCTCCAGGAGCTCGAGCGCCTGCTCGAGCGGCGTCGGCATCAGCTCCGGCTCCGGCTCGGGTTCCAGCTCCGGCTCGACGTGCCGCCGCGGCCAGCCCACGAAGGCGAGCACGCCGCCGCCCGCGAAGAGGACGAGGCTGCCACCGATCAACAGCGCCAGCAGCAGGGCGGGCGAAGTGCGGTACGACGGCTCGGGCACGTTCGTCACGTCGAGGCGCCAGGGTGCCGCGGTCGCGAGGTCGCCGGGCGAAATCCTGGTGTGCACGGTCACGCGCGGAAAGGAAGCCCGCAGCGCGCCGCGTCCGCCCGTGCGGTTGACGAACTCGACACGCGCCGGCTTGAACTCGAACGGCAGCGTGTCCCGCTCGGGCACGCACGCCTGCTTCAGGCAGCGGAGCACGTACGTCATCCGGATGTGCGAGCTCGAGCCGGCGTCGGTTCGCGTCACCCGCACCGGGCCGACGCGGCGCCAGGGAGCGAAGGCGGCGCGTACCTTGACCGTGCCCGGATCGACGTGGCGAAGATCGACCGCCAGGTCGACCTGCGCCCGCACGGTGTCGCCGAAGACGACGATCCGGTCGGAAAGCGTCGCGCGCGCGCGGAACGGTCGCAGGGTCGACTCGTCCTCGCCGGCGTCGCGGACGAGCAGGATCGCCGCGCCGGCGACGACGACCGCCACGAGCCCGACGACGACGATGATCGCGACGCGGCGGCGGGTCACGCGACCACCCCGCGCCGCGCGCGGCGGAACTCGTTCCAGTCGAGGAAGGCTCCGAGCACGTCGGAGGGCTCGCTCGAGGAGATCAGCACCGGATCCAGGTCGAGCAGCGTCAACTCGTCGAGCAACATGAGCAGCCGCTCCTCGTTCGCGCGTCGGTGCTCCGCGGCCTCTCGCTTCGTGAGACGGACGTGCGTGATCCGACCGCTGCGCGGGTTGCGGATCGGGACGACGATCCCGCTGACATCGGGGAAGCTCTGCTCCCAGACCGGATCCTGGATCACAACGGGGACGATGTCCCAGAGGTGCTCGACGGCCGTGAGCCAGGTCTCGCGCGAAGGTGGGTCGAGGAAGTCGGAGAGGACGAAGACGAAGCTGCCCGCGGTGACGTTGCGCCGGTGCTCGAAGAGGTGCTCGAGCGAGCGCTCGACACCGTCGACCGGCGCGCCCCAGCCGGCCTCCCGCGCCCGGTCCTCGCGCAGATACGCCAGCCGGCGTTCGCCGCGCGGCGGCAGCCAGAAGGCCTCGCCGTCGGCGTAGTCGAGGTAGCCGACGAACCCGCCGGCCTCGGCGGTGCTCGCGACGACGATCTCGGTCACCCGCTGCATCGCTTCCGCCTTGTCGAGCCAGGGCAGCGGCGGCGAGAAGAACGAGAGCTCGGGGCTGCGGTCGGCGACGAGCACGACGCGCGGCCCCTCGTCGGCGTAGCGCTCCCGGACGACGAACTCGTCGGCGCCGCGGGCGGACGACAGCCGTGCCGAGGCCGCCCAGTCGATCGAACGGATGTCGTCGCCGGGCCGGTAGGGCCGCGAGCCCGCGACCTCGGTGCCGCGCCCGCGCCGGACGCTGCGCATCGTCCCGTGGGTCAGGCCGATCAGCCTGCGGCGCGAGATGAGTTGGAAGGTCTGGCCGCCGCTCACGCCCGGCCCGAGGGCTCGACGGGCCTTTCGTGGAAGAGAGGATCCTCGTCGGACCCTGGACGGGGCGCGAGCTCGAGGCACGCCTGGCGGAACTCCTCGATCGCCGCGGGCCAGCCGGCGGCGCGCGCGCGGGCGACGAGCGCCGGCGTGAAGACGACGCGGTGCACGAGCACGGGCACGAAGAGGCGCTCGACGTCCTCGGGGACGACGTAGCCGCGGCCGTTCAGGAGCGCCCAGGCGCGCGCGACGCGCTCGACGGCGAGGCTGCCACGCACGGAGCTGCCGATCGAGACGACGTCGAGCTCGCGGGTCGCGCGGACGAGGTCGACGATCCAGTTGTGGAGGACATCGTCGACATAGACGTGCTGGGCGGCGTCTCGAAGGACGCGAATATCGTCGAGGTCGACGGCCGGTTTCAGGTCGCCGAGCGGGTGGCGGTAGCGCTGCTCCTCGAGGATCCGCCGCTCCTCGAGCACGCCCGGGTAGCCGAGCGCGGTGCGGAGGAGGAAGCGGTCGAGCTGGGCCTCGGGAAGCGGGAACGTGCCCTCGTACTCGATCGGGTTCTCGGTCGCGAGCAGGAAGAAGGGGCTCGGCAGCTCGCGCGTCTCGCCGTCGACTGTGACCTGGCCCTCGGCCATCGCCTCGAGCAGCGCCGATTGTGTCTTCGGCGTCGCCCGGTTGATCTCGTCGACGAGCAGCACGTTCGTGAAGATCGGCCCGGGCCGGAACTCGAAGTCGCGCGTCTTCTGGTCGAAGATGGACATCCCCGTGACGTCGGTCGGCTGCAGATCCGGCGTGCACTGGATCCGCGAGATCGAGACGCCCTCGATGCTGCCGCCGATCGCGCGGGCGAGCACTGTCTTCGCCGTGCCGGGGACGTCTTCGAGCAGGACATGGCCGCCGCACATCAGCGCGGCGAGGACAAGCTTGACCTCCTCGCGCTTGCCGTAGACGACCGTCTCAATGTTGTCGAGCAGGCGCATCGCGACGTCGATCGCGGGCGCGAACCGGTCCGGCTGCTCCAGACTGCGGTCGACCCCGGCTTCCATCCCGCCGATCCTAGTCGGACCGCGTCGAACGGCTGTTAAGCCACGATTACGACAGCGCCTCGGCGCCGGCGTGCGCACGGTTCGCCAGCCGAAGAATCGGTGGATGACAGTCCATGAGCTGCGCGCTTCCGGCGTCGATTACGTGCGCCCGGTGACCGAGCTCCTTCAGCGCGCTCGAGCGGGTGACGCCGCGGCGGGGCTGTGGGAGGCAGCCGATCTGCAGTGGTGGTGGCGTTCGCCTTGGCGTTCCGACGAGTTCGACCAGCTCTTCTGGGTGGACGACGCGGGCCCGGTCGCGGCCGTCGTGTTTGCGGGGGGTGGGGTACCCCCGGGGCCGGGTCGGCTTTACGCTTAAGGTGTGAGCCGTTGGCAGACGTTGGACGAGGCGATACGTCGGCCGGTGTCGTCGCTTCTCGCCGCAGACATCCCAGGCGTTCCAGGTGTCTATGCGCTCTATCGCTAGGGCAAGCCGATGTACGTCGGCAAAGCGACTTCACTCCAATCGCGGCTCTGGAAGAGCTACCTGCGGAAGGGCGCATCGATGACCACTCGGCCATGCGCAGGAACGTCGCAGCCCTCCTCGGTATCGCGTCGGCAGCGGACATCAAGGCCAGGAGGTATCGACCGACCGTTGAGGATGCTGCCCGTGTCTCGGCCTGGATCGGAGCGTGTGAGCTTCGCCTGGATCGATGTGAGTCCGAGGCAGCCGCACGCGCGCTTGAGACCGCACTCAAGGTCGAGGCGAAACCACCTCTCACGAAGCTCAGGGGCTTGACGCACGCTTGACACGTCCTCCGTGAGCCCGCGTGCCCATGCGGCCCCATCCCACTTGGTGAACGGGTCATCCTGCGGAGGTTTCGGGGGCCGGCCCTGTTGCATCTTTCGTGAGAAGATTCTCATCCTGCTCTCATGTGGATCTTCAGTGGGCAGGGAATCATGTGCGTCGTGAAGCGTTTGGCTCTGATTGCGTCGGCCGATCTGGCTCTCATTTTGGTCGTGGCGGCTCACGCTCTCAGAGAGCCGGAGCCTGAGCCCCTCGGACCGATCGAGCTGCGGCCACCGGTCGTATCCTCTGGCGATGAGCCCGCAAGACCGCCCGCAGCGCGGACGACGACACGTGAACGGACGACCGGCCGGCCAGGGACCACGACCCGTCCGGCGCCGACGACTCAACCGCCGCCTCCGCAAGAACCGGGGACGACGACCGGGCGGATGATCTCAGCCCGCCCGGCCTAAGACTCCCGGAGGCAGGCCGCGGCGACCGCGGCCTGGCCGTAGCTGATCCCGCCGTCGTTCGGCGGGACGCGCCGGTGGGTCAGGACCGAGAAGCCGAGCTCCTCGAGCCGCCGGCGGGTCGAGCCGAGAAGTCGCAGGTTCTGGAAGGTGCCGCCCGAGAGGACGACCGTGCGCGGGCTCTCGGCCTCGGCGCAGGCGGTCGCGGCGGCCGCTGCGACCGTCTCGTGGAAGATTGCGGCGATCTCGGCCCGGTCGCGCCCGTCGCCGAGCGCCAAGTAACAGTCTGTTACGAGGCGTGCCCCGTCCCCGAAACGCCATGGCCAGGGTTCCGCGGGAACCGTGCCCGCGAGCTGCTCCAGCTCGATCGCCGCCTGGCCCTCGTACGTGACGGTCTCGCGCACGCCCAGCACGGCGGCGACGGCGTCGAAGAGACGCCCCATCCCCGAGGAGAGCGGCGCGTTCACCTCGAGCGAGTGGCGAACGAGCTCCCAGCGCTCCCAGGGAACGGGTGTCCCGGTCCGGGAGAGGCACGAGGCGGCCATCCGCCAGGGCTCGCGGATTGCCGCCTCGCCGCCCGGGAGCGGTACCGGGTCGAGGTGCGCGAGCCGCTCGAACGAGCTCAGGTCGCAGCGGAGGAGCTCGCCGCCCCAGAGCGTCCCGTCGGTGCCGTAACCCGTGCCGTCGAAGACGAGTGCGAGCGCCGGGCCGGTCTCGCCGTGCTCCGCGAGGCAGGCGGCGGCATGCGCGTGGTGGTGCTGCACCCCGACGAGCTCGGCGTCCTGGTCGAGCGCCCACTTCGTTGCGAGGTACTCGGGGTGGAGGTCGTGCGCGATGACCTCGGGCTCGGCTCCGAGCATCGCGAGATAGAGCGCGAGGTCGGTCAAGAAGGCCCGGTAGGCGAGCTCCGAGTCGAGGTCGCCGAGGTGCGGGGAGAGAAACGCCTGGGCCCCGCGGGCGACGCAGAACGTGCTCTTCAACTCAGCGCCGGCCGCGACGATCGGGCGGGGAGCTGCGACGGGGAGCGGGAGCGCGCCGGGCACGTAGCCCCGCGAGCGGCGGATCTGGTAGGCCGCGCGGACGACCGAGTCCTCGCAGCGGCGGTGAATCGGCCGGTCGTGGGCGAGAAAGGCGTCTGCGATCTCACCCAGACGCTCGCGCGCCTCCTCGTCACCGGTCGCGATCGGTTCGTCGGAGCGGTTGCCGCTCGTCATGACGAGCGCACCGCCGAACTCGGCGAGCAGGAGGTGGTGGAGCGGGGTGTAGGGGAGCATCACGCCGAGCCACGGGCTCCCGGGCGCGACGGAGGGCGCAACCGGGGCGTCCGCGCGCCGGCTCGCGAGCACGATCGGCCGCTCACGCGAGGAGAGCAGGCCGGCTTCCTCGTCGTGCAGCTCCACGACGAGCTCGGGCTCGTTCGTCATCAGGGCGAACGGCTTGTCCTCCCGCAGCTTGCGCCCACGCAGGCGGGCAACTGCGGCCTCGCTCGCGGCGTCGCAGGCGAGGTGGTAGCCGCCGAGGCCCTTGACGGCGAGAATCCGACCGTCGCGGAGGAGCTGCGCGGCCGACTCGATCGCGAGCGTGACCTGCGGCCCGCACACGGGACACGCGATCGGCTCGGCGTGGAAGCGGCGGTTGGCGGGGTCCTCGTACTCGAGCCGGCAGGCGGTGCAGAGTGGGAATCCGGCCATCGTCGTCAGCGGCCGGTCGTAGGGGACACCGGTCACGATCGTGAAGCGCGGGCCGCACTGCGTGCAGTTGATGAAGGGATAGCGGTAGCGGCGGTCGGCCGGATCGAAGAGCTCGCGGAGGCAGTCGTCGCAGGTTGCGACGTCAGCCGGGATCAGCGCCGTGCTGCCGCGCGCCTCACTGACCTCGATCGTGAACTCGGTCCCGCCGCGAGGCGCGACCTGCCTCGATTCCACCGAGTCGACCTGGGCGAGCGCGGGCGCCTCCTCGACGAGCGCCGTCGCGAACCGCGCGAGCGCCGGCTCCTCGCCCTCCACCTCGATCACGACGCCCTCGCCGTCGTTCAGGACGAAGCCGGAAAGCGCATTCCGGCGGGCGATCCCGTAGACGAACGGGCGGAACCCGACTCCCTGCACGATTCCCTTGACGACGAACGCCCGACGCTCCACGCCACGATTGTCTACAGGCGGATCCGGGCGCGCACGTTCCAGGTGTCCGCGAGCCCGTCTCCGAGGAGGTTCAGGGCGAGGATCAGGAGCGCGAGCGCGACTCCGGGGAAGACCGACGACCACCACGCGACGCCGAGATACGACTGGGCATCCGCGAGCATCGCCCCCCACGAGATCACGTTGCGATCGCCGACGCCGAGAAAGGCGAGACCCGCCTCGATCAGAGCGGCCTGGCCCGCCTGAAAGGAGCTGTTGACGGCGACGATCGGAGCGACGAGGAGGAGCAGGTGCCGCGAGATGATCCAGGTATCGCTCGCTCCCAGTGACCGACTCGCCTCGACGAACTCCCGTTCCCGGAGCGAGATCGCCTCGGCCCGCACCAGCCGCCCCGTGCTCGGCCAGAACGTCGCCGCGAGGATGACGCCGATCAGCCAGAGGTGACCGCCGAAGAACGCGGCTGCCACGAGCGCGATCAGGAAACGGGGAACGATGAGCGTGAGCTCCATCAGCTTGAGCAGGATCTCGTCGAGGAGCCCCCCGAAGTAGCCACCGGCGAGGCCGACCGCGGTCCCGATCAGCGCCGCTGCGATCGGAGCCGCGATCGCAACCTTGAGCGTCGTGGCGGCTCCGTGGAGGATCCTCGTCAGGATGTCCCGGCCGAGCTCGTCCGTTCCGAGCGGATGGCTGCCGGACGGCCCCTGGAGCAGGGTCTCGCTCGTCTCGAACGGGTCGCCGGACGCCAGTGCGGCGACGAGCGCGGCGAGCAGGACGAGCAGGAGGAAGGCGGCGCCCAGGACGAACCGCTGTGAGCCGAGCAGGGGCCGAAACGTCACTGGAAACGGGCCCGAGGGTCGAGGAACCGGTAGAGGACGTCGGCCACGATGTTCGCGGAGACGACGAGGGCGGCCGAGAAGATCAGCATCCCGGCCAGCATGGGCGTGTCGCGCGAGAGAACGGAGTCATAGAGGAGCCGGCCGAGCCCGGGCCAGACGAAGACGGTCTCGACGAGCACCGCACCCGTGAGCACGATCCCGATGTAGCCGGTGAGGACGGTGACGACCGGTCGAAGCGCGTTCGGGAGCGCGTGGCTGAGCAGCACCCGGCGCTCGGGCGCTCCCTTCGCCCGCGCCGCGACGACGTAGTCCTCTCCGAGCGCGTCCGCGGTCGCAGTCCTGGTGACGCGGACGACGAGGGCGGCCAGAAGCAGCGCGAACGTCGTCCCGGGAAGCACCAGGTGCCGCGCCACGTCGAGCGCGCCGCTCGCCTCGTCGGCGGAGCGCATTCCGCCGGCCGGGAGCCAGTGCAGCTTGACGGCGAAGAGCGCGACGAGGAGCTGTCCGAGCCAGAAGACCGGGATCGAGAAGGCGACCAGCGAGAAGACGGAGATCGCACCGTCGATCGCGCTGCCCCGACGGGCCGCCGCGACCGTGCCGAGGCCGATTCCGAGGAGCGCCGCGAGCACGAACGCCGTCCCGGCGAGGAGCGCGCTCGCACCGAGCCGTCCGACGATCGCGGCCCGCACCGGGCGTCCCTGGACGACCGAGAAGCCGAGGTCTCCCTGGGCGGCCTCGCGAAGGTACGAGCCGACCTGGTAGGGCAGGGGCCGGTCGAGCTGCAGGCGTTCCCTGAGGAGCGCGAGATACTCCGGGTCGGCGCCCGACTCGCCGGCGAGCACCTGGGCGGTGTCGCCCGGCGCGAGGCTGATCAGGACGAAGGTGGCGGCGGTGACCACCGCGAGCAGGAGCCCGCCGGAGATCAGGCGACGCAGGAGAAAGACGGCGAAGGAGCCTCGCGGAAGCTCCGCCGCCCCGTCAGCGTCTACTCGATCCCTTCGTCCACCAGACCTTCTCGCCGAACGCGAACTGCTCCTTGGAGCCCGAGTTCCCGAACCCGCGGAACTCCGAGTTGCGGTAGATCCAGTAGCCGATCCCGTCGACGAGCGGGATCACCGGCACGTCGCTGGCGAGCTTCCGCTGGATCTGCTTGTAGATGGCGCCCCGCTTGGCCTGGTCGAGCTCCTCGGTCGCTTGCTGGAAGAGGTTGTCCACCTGCTGGTTGCAGTAGCCGGAGCCATTCGTGAACGGCGCCTTGACGTAGTTCGAGCAGAGATAGATTCGTTTCCAGCCGACGTCCGGGTCGGCGGGGTGGGTGAAGTTCGTGTAGCCCATGTCGAAGTCCTTGTCGATGTAGAGCTTGTTCACCCAGGAGTTCATGTCCATCAGCTTGAGGTCGACGACGATCCCGACCACGGCGAGCTGGGTCTTGATCAGCTCCGCCTGGCGGGAGAAGCCCGCGTCGTAGATCAGCGAGGTTCGGAAGCGAACGCCGTTCGAGCCGCGCTTCGCGCCGGTCCCGTCGAGGATCGCGTTCGCGCGCGCCACGTTGTGCGGGTACTGCTGCACCTTCGACGTGTACGCCCACGGGATGAACCGGGTCAGCGGACTCTTCGCCGGCTTGAGGATCCCGGCGTAAGCGGTGCGCGCGATGAAGTCGGTGTCGAGCGCGTAGGCCATCCCGCGCCGGACGCGGACGTCGTCGAAGGGGCTCTTCCGGACGTTGAGGATCAGCGGCACGACCCGGGCCGAGCCCTCGCGGCCGCGCTCGGTGACCGTGATCCCCGGACGGTTCAGGAAACGGAGCGAGTCCGGCCCGCTCGGGAACATGTAGAGGTCGACCTCGCCCGCCTCGAACGCCTGCGCAGCCTGAGCCGATTGCATGAAGCGGAAGACGAGCTTGTCGAGCCGCGGCAGGCCCGCCTTGAAGTAGTTCGGGTTGCGGGCGAGTACGACGCGGTCGCCGGCCTTGTACGACTCGAACTTGAACGGGCCCGTCCCGATCGGCCGCAGGTTGACGGGATTCGTGAGGGGGTCCGTTCCCTCGTAGAGGTGCTTCGGGAGGATCGCGCCGTTGTCCTCGTCGAGCCAGGTGAGGAAGGGCGCGTAGCGCTGCGTCAGCCGGAAGACGACCACGTTCTTGCTGGGCGCGCTCACCCCCTGGACGATTCCGGCGAGCGTCCGGGTGCGGGGATGGAACTTGAGCAGGACCTGCTCGTAGGTGAACTTCACGTCCGCCGACGAGAATGGCCGCCCGTCGTGCCAGCGGACGTTCGGGGCAAGGTTGAAGGTGTAGGTCTTCCCGTCCTTCGAGACCTTCCACGAACGTGCGAGGTCTGGGGTCGGTGCGAAGAAGCGGTCGAGCCGCACTAGCCCGTTGAAGATCTGGCCCGTCACCGGATGCGTCTGCCCACCGCTCGTAACAGCCGGGTTGAGCGGCCCCGGATCGCCAGAGGCGATCACGAGCGTGCCGCCGAGGAGCGGCGTCGCGCGGGTCGCAGTGTCGGCAGCACCCGAAGCCGCAGAGAGCGCGAGGAGAACGAGGAGGACTCCCGCGGCGGCAATCCGGTGCACCTGGCGTTGCATCCCGGACAATCTATGGCCATTGCAAGTCGTGTCGTAAGTGCGTATGACACCTAGCGGCCGGCTGGCGGGCACGGTTAAATGACGGCATGTCCGAGCAGGCCCAGGCGAGCGAGGCGATCACGCCGGAGACGGTCGAGCGGATCGTCGACTTCCACGGTCACATGTGCCCCGGACTCGCGCTCGGGATCCAGGCGGCCCGGATCGCGCTCCGCGAGATCGGCGCGCACGCGCAGGACGAGGAGGTCGTCGCGACGGTGGAGACGGACATGTGCGCGGTCGACGCGATCCAGTTCCTGACCGGCTGCACGTTCGGCAAGGGGAATCTCGTCCACCGCGACCTCGGCAAGAACGCCTACACCTTCTGGCGGCGCTCGGACGGGAAGGCGATCCGGGTCTCCGGGAAGCCGGGCGTCCGCAGGCGCGACCCGGAGCACCAGGACCTGTTCGAGAAGCTCGGATCGGGCAACGCCACTCCGGTGGAGCGCGACCGGCTCTGGGAGCTGCACCACGAGCGGTCGGCGGTGATCCTCGCCATGCAGCCGGAAGAGCTCTTCACCGTCGTGCCCGTCGACGACGCGCCGCCGCGGAAGGCACGCGTCCACGTCTCGGTCGAGTGCGAGAGCTGCCGCGAGGAGACGATGGAGACGCGCGTGCGCCTGCTGCGAGGGAAGCGGCTGTGTCCGGACTGCTTCGACTGGGAGCTGAGCGCGAGCTAGGAGGATCTCGGTCGCCGCGCGCACCACGGCGCGGCCGTACACTCACTCTCGGCGTGCGAGCCGGGCGAGCTACTTGAGCGGTCTGCATCTGGCGATCGTCGGCAAGGGAGGCGCGGGAAAGTCCGTGATTGCCGGCACGCTCGCGCGAACATTCGCGCGTCGTGGTGAGCGGGTCCTCGCGCTCGACTCGGACCCGATGCCGGGACTCGCCTACAGCCTGGGCGCGACCACGCCGGAGGCTCCACCGCTTCTCGCCGCGGGCGAGCGGCCAGAGGGTGGCCGGTGGCAGGTCCGAAAGGGGATAGGGCCTATTCGTGCGATCCAGCGCTACACCACCCCTGGGCCAGACGGCGTGCTGCTGTTGGAGGCCGGCAAGACACCGGACGAGGGCGCCGCCGCGATCCAGGGAGCGACGAGCTCGTTCTACGCGCTCGTGCAACGCATCCGCGAGACCCCGAGCCTCCAGGAATGGACTCTCGTCGGCGACCTCTCGGCGGGGACGAGGCAACCGTCCTATCGCTGGGCGGACTACGCGAATGTGTTCCTGCTGGTCGCCGAGCCCAACTGGAAGTCCGGATTGACCGCGCGGAGGATCGCGCGGATCATCCGAGACCGGGGTGACGTCCCGATCCGCCTCGTCGCAAACAAGGTTGCACGGCCGTCAGACGAGCAAGCCGTCGCCGACATGGTGCGAGAGCCCGTCTTCGCGACCATCCCGGCAGACGAGGCCGTTGCTGCCGCAGAGCGTGCCGGCGTGCCCTTGCTCGATTACGCACCCTCGTCGCCAGCCACCCTCGCCATCGAGCGGCTGGCCGATCGCCTAAGCTCCAGCCGATGAAGATTGCGGTCGCAGGCAAGGGCGGAGTCGGGAAGACGGTCGTGTCGGGCACATTGGCCCGTGCGCTCGCCCGCTCGGGTCAACGTGTCCTGGCTCTCGACGGCGACGTCAATCCGATGCTCGGGATCTCGCTCGGTGTCGGAGCAGAAGAGACAGACCGGCTCGTGGCTGCGCGCCAGGCGCTCGACGCGGGTGAGCTCGAGCACGAGCCGACGGCAGAGGGGCTCGTGGCTACCTTCGGCACCGAGGCCCCAGACGGGGTCCGCCTCGTGGTCGTCTCGCGGATCGACAACGCCGACCCCGGCTGAACCTGATGTGGACTTTCGCCTGAGCAGTTGCTCGGGGAGCTAGAGGTGACAGGTTCCACCGTCCTCTGCGACATGGAGGCGGGGTTCGGAACCGTTCTGAGACTGCAGCCCGGTCAGATCGACGTCGTACTCGTCGTCGCCGAGCCGACCGCCAAGGCGATGGACGTCGCAGCTCGTGCGGCGCGTGTCGCGGAGCGGCGGGCAGCACGGGTCATCGTCGTTGCGAACAAGGTCCGCGGCGACGAGGACGTTGAGTTGATTCGCACGGCTGTCGGCGCCTACGACCTCGTCTCGGTGCCGGCCGACGCAGCGGTGGAGCAGGCCGACCGGGACGCTGTCGCCCCGATCGATCTGGCTCCCGACTCGCCCGCCGTGCGAGCGCTCGTCGAGCTCGCACGGCACCTCGAATCCGCCTAGCGCACGATGGGCGCTGGGCGGAGCGGACGGCGGCGGCCGGGAACATGACGAGCGACGGCGTCCCAGATTATTTCGCCGGCGATCCGCTGGCAGACATCAATGGCGTGGCCGACACCGGGCGGGTCTACCTGGTGAACGGCAAGACGAACGGCGTCGTCTACGTGATCGACTCCCCCTCCCCGCAGGCGAACTCGAAGTTCGGCTTCTTCATCTCCGTGATCGGGGACCTGAACCGCGACCGCAAGTCCGAACTCGCAGTCGGCACTGACGCCCAGGACGTCTACACCGGGTCCGGAACGCCCTGCGGCTCGCCCGAGCCGAACGGGTGTAACGAGGATCAGGGCGCAGCGTGGGTCTTCAGCGGCGCCGACGGGAAGCTCCTGTACGCGTTGAGCAATCCCGCGCCGCAAGGAAGCTTGACGAACTCCGCACGCTTCGGGTCGCGGATCGGTCGCGCAGGCGACCTGAACGGCGACGGCCGCCCGGAGATCATCGTCGGAGCCTCGAACAACGATGTTCCGGCCGGCTGTGGGAGCACGAGGCCCGCTGCCCTCGGGTTGCCGTGTCAACCAGGGGCAGGCGTTCATCTTCAACGGCGCCAGCGGAGCGCTTCTCCGAACGCTTGATCTCCCCGTGGCGGATCAGCAGCCAGCGGGTACGTGCGCGTCCAGCTGCGGCAGCCTCGGGATCGCGGTCCAAAGCCCCGGAGACACGAATCGCGACGGGGTCGCAGACCAGCTCGTCGACGCCGGCAGCTACAGCTTCCCCACCGGATCGGGCGGCGCGTGCGGTACACCCGAGCCGAACGGGTGCAACGAGGGCCAGGGCCGGATGTATCTCTTCAGCGGGAAGGACGGTCGCGTGCTCCTGCGCGTGGACGACCCCGAACCTCAGGCGGGCGCAGTCTTCGGCTTCCAGGACGTCGCTCCACTCGCCCCGGCTCCCGAGCCGACCGTAAAAACCAGGCCGCAGTCAAGTCCCGCCTCGCGCCCGGTAGCCCGTCCGGTCGCACTCGTGGCCACGCCCGCCGCAATCACACCTCGGCGCTCTGCCGCGCCCCCCGTTCGTCGGGCGCGGTCGTCCTCACTGCACATGCCAGCCGCGGCGCGCCCCAGCCTGACGCGGCCTGCCGCTCGTCCTGCCCTGGCGCCCGCCTCGCCCAGGCCGACGGACGTGTCGGCGCGCGACCGGCGTCGTGCTCAGGCCGCCCCTTCTCCGCTTGTGATCGCATCGCCCAACTCGGCGACGCCGACGCGCCCGAACGTGGCGATCGAGTCTGTCCCGGCGAACCCGACAGTGCCATCGCCGGCAAGCGCGGGGCGGCGGAAGTGGCTCCTGACTGCCGTGCTTTCGCTCCTGTTGCTCCTCTTCGGCGGGACTGCGGCGTCAGCGGTCGCGCGCCGTCGCTTCCCGCGCGGGCCGGTGGATCCGATCGAGGTGGAGCTGCAGCAGCTGATCGCGGAGGAACGAGCCCGGCAAGCACTCGAGGACATGGCCACCTCGCCGGCCGAGCCGTCCACGTCAGACGAGAGCTATCTCGTCGGACGAGACGCTGCGGACGGTTCGTTGAGCGTCACGAACTCGCCGTAGCGGCTGAGGAAGACGTCGAGCGTCGAGCGCGCGCGAGAGAGAGCCTTTGAGCGGCGGTGCAGCTCCTCCATCCCGGCTCGCGTCAGCTCGTAGATCCGCCGGTTCGGACCCGTCTGCGACGGCTCCCAGGCTGAGTGGACGAGACCGTCGGTCTCGAGCGTCCGGAGGGCGCGGTAGAGCCCGCCGGGATCGTCGCCGGAGAAGCCGAGTGGGTGCAGCCGCTCGAGCAGTTCGTAGCCGTGGGCCGGCTGCTCCCGCAGGAGCAGGAGGAGGCACGGTCGGAGAAAGCTCTTCGGGAGCGCGGGCGCCTCGTCCTCAGTGCGCATGCCGCACCCGCTCCTCGAGACAGCTGGCCGCCGCCTCGGGCGAGTCGTGGCACCAGCAGTCGGCGTCGCATTCGCCGTGGCTCGGCCGGGTCAGGTCCGCGAACTCCTCGGCGAAAGTCCGCTTCCCGGCCTCGATCCCTTTCGGGGTGAGGCCGACGCCCTCGCCGGCGTGCTCGAGGTAGCCCTCCTCGACGAACCGCTCGAGGTAGGGCACGAGGGTCGCACCGGGCACTGCGAGGAAGCGGGCGAGCTCCGCGGCCGTGGGTGTCTCGCCGAGGCCCTCCGCGCGCATCCAGTACATCGCCTGGAGCACTTCCTCTCGGACGCGGAGCGCGTCGAGCTCGCTCATTGCTTGCCCACGAAGTCGCGGCCGAGCTTGCCGATCGCGGTCACGGCCGGCGAGTCCGCATCGAAGTCGAGCGGCGCTACTCCGGCGCGCTCGGCGTCCGCCAGCCCGGCGTCGAAGGGAATCACGCCGGCGATCTGGAGCCCGTGCTGGGCGGCGAACTCCTCGACCGCAGCGAGGTCGCGCTCGTCCCGGATCTTGTTCGCGACGAGGGCGACCCGCTCGAGCCCAAGGTCGTTCGCGAGCGCCGCCATCCTCCGGCCCGTCTCGAGCGACTTGAAGTACGGCTCGACGACAGCGAGGAGCCCGTCGGCGTAGCGTGCCGTCCCGCGCGAGAGGTGCTCGGGCGAGGCTTCCGTGTCCAGGATGCAGACATCCTCGGCCGGGGCGGTCTCGATAACGCTACGCACGGTAGCGTGCATGCCGCACAGTCACCCGGTGCCCGCGTGTTGCGGGTGGGCCATCACGAGGAGGGTGACGCCGTCCGGTCCCTGGACGGAGTGCGAGGCGCAGATCTCCTCGAGGGTCTTCGTGAGCACGGCGCCGCCGCCCGAGCGGTCGAGCAGGTCGCGCGGAAGCGTCGGCATCGCGCTCATCTGCTCGCTCGGGATCCCCAGCGTCAGCGCGAGGTTCGGGCTCGAGTCGCCGTCGATCGCGAGCACCTTGCGTCCGTCGCGCGCGAGCAGGCGCGCCATCGTTCCGGAGATCGATGTCTTGCCCGAACCACCCTTGCCGGCGACGGCGAGCTTCATGCCCGGGAGTCTAGATCAAGACCAGGCAACGCCGAGCTCCGTCACGAGTCGCCGGACCTCGGACGCCGCCGTGTCCACGGCTCCGGCGAGCTCGGCGGAGAGGCCGTGGCCGATGCTCTCCGCATCGACGACCTGGCAGCCGACGAGCCAGACGCTCGCCGGGAGGATCTCGAGCCCGCGCGCGAACATCAGCGCCCGCTCCGGGGTCGCGTAGTGGACGCTGGCGAGATCGTCCGGGCCCTCGATCTCGCGGATCTCGGGCCGCTGGACGACGACCGTCCCTGGCGACCGGCCGAGGTCGACCGCGTCGACGACGACGAGTGCGTCCGCGCCCGCGAAGAGCTCCTGGACGAGGTGGATCCCGCCGATCCCGACCTCGAGGATCTCCACCCCCGCGGGCGGCTTGCGCTCGAGCAGGCGCTCGGCGACCGCGACGCCGAAGCCGTCGTCGCTGCGGAGGACGTTGCCGACCCCTGCGACGAGGATCCTCATCTCGGGGAGGATAGGCGTCGTGCTCGATCCGATCGTGGAGCTCCAGCAGCGGGTGGCCGGCTACGACGAGTCGCGCTACCCCGTTCAGCACGCGACCGCCCGCTACCACCTCGGGGTCGTTCTCACGGATGCGGGCCGCGTCGACGAGGCGCTGGAGTCGCTGGAACGCGCAGCGGAGCTCTTCGCGCCCGAGCTGCTCCCCGTCGAGCACGCGAAGGCCCTGATCGCGCTCGGAGCTGCGCGCCGGCTCGCGGGACAGGTGGAGCCCGCGGCCGCCGCGTTCGCCCGCGCGGCGGAGCTCTTCGAGATGGCAGGGCTCGAGCAGGAGCTCGGCGCCGCGTTCTTCAACCTCGGGCTCGTGCGTCGCGAGCGCGAGCCCGCGGCCGCAGCGGGCTGCTTCCGGCGCGCGGCCGCGCTCTTCGCGGGCCCGTCGGAGGCCGCGGCGCTGCGCGAGCTCGGAGCAACCCTGCTCGAGCTCGGGGAGCTCGACGAGGCGACCTCGACGCTCGAGCGGGCCTGCGGGCTCGCGGAGCGCGGCGACCCGGCGGGTTACGGTGGCGCGGCGAACGCCCTCGGCCTCGTCCACCTCGCTGCCGACCGGAACGAGGAGGCGATCGAGGCGTTCCGGCAGGCGGCGGGCGCGCACCCGCGCTCGGTCCGCCCGGCCGAGTTCGCGATGGCGAAGGCGAACCTGGCCCTCGCGCACGAGCGGGCGGGCGACCTGCCTCGCGCGCGACTCGCGGCGGGCCAGGCTCTCGGTGTGGGCGAGCCTCCGCCACCGGTCGCCGCCCAGGCCGAGGGTGTGCTCGCCCGGGCGGGCGAAGCGTCGGGCGACCTGCGCCAGGTGCTCGCCCTCGAGCCCGAGGACCGCTGGGAGGGGCTCGTCCGGGAGGAGGTGGTGCGGCTCTCCGACGCCCCCGAGGCCGAGCGGCAGGCGGCCGCCGGGACCTGGATCGACGACTCGAGTGCCGAGCTCGCGCAGACGTGGCTCGGGGTGCTGCTGGAGCTGCCACCGGAGAAGATGGAGCTGCACATCCGCTCTGTGCTGGCGGCGCTGGAAGACTACGATCGCGAGGTCGCCGGTCGGTTCCGCGACGACGTCTCACGTGCGTCGGCACGCTTCCACGTCCCGCAGCTCCTGCGGCTCGAGGAGACCTTCCGGCGGCTCGCGGAGGAGCTCGACCGGCCATGGAACTAGGCGAGGAGCTCGCGCTCGCGCTCGGCGACCGGCCGCACCGCTTCTATCCGGCGCTCCTCTCGACCGAGGCTGACGCCCAGGCGTGGGCGCGGGCGGGCGCAGCGCCGGGATCGGTCGTCACGGCCGGCTACCAGGCCTCGCCACGGGGACGCGCCGGGCTCGAATGGGACGTGGGGGACGGACTCGCGTTCTCGCTCGTCCTTCGCCCGGCACCGCGGCTCTCCGCGCCGCGGGAGGGGTGGCTCTACACGGTCGCCGTCTCCGGGCTGGCGGACGCCCTCGGTGAGGACACGACGATCGAGTGGCCCGACGAGGTGCGCCACGA
>DATLXM010000068.1:0-8521 GCA_035575835.1 Gaiellaceae bacterium | reverse complement strand
CGCGCCAAGACCCCTGAAGGGCCGCCTCCGGCCGCCGGCTCGCCGCCGTGCCTGGGTGCGGAACCCCCTACCTCGATTGGCCTGCTATCCCGCACAGTCGGCGAGCCGCTCCGGTGACAGCGGGTGCTTCGTTGCCGCCTGAGCCCGATCCGCCGACAGGGTTGGGTTCTAACGGCCTTCGCTCCTAGACTCACGGAATGAGCGAGCTCCCGACCGGCACGGTCACCCTCCTCTTCGCCGACGTGGAGGGCTCGACGAGGCTCGCACACGAGCTCGGCAACGCCTGGACAGGCGCGCTCGCAGACGTGAGGCGCCTCCTCCGCGAGGCGGTCACCGGTGCCGGCGGACACGAGGTCGACAGCCGCGGGGACGAGCTCTTCGCGGCCTTCGCCGACGCGGAGTCCGCCGCGACGGCCGCAGTCGCGGCGCAGCGCTCGCTCGCCTCCCATTCCTGGCCGTCCGCGACCGTCCGCGTCCGAGTCGGCCTGCACACGGGCGCGCCCGCCCTCGGCGAGGACGGTTACGTCGGCGTCGACGTCCACCGCGCCAGCCGGATCTGCGGCGCCGGCCACGGCGGCCAGGTGCTCGCCTCCGAGCCGACGAGGGCGGCTCTCCCTGGCCGCACGCTGCGCGAGCTCGGCCTCTACACGCTCCCCGACCTCCCGGAGCCCGAGCGGATCTACCAGCTCGAGGACGACCGGGCCCACACCTTTCCGCCGCTGCGCGCCCGCCCGAGCTCGGCGGCGACGCGGGTCGTCCTCGCCGACGACTCGGTGCTCCTCCGCGAGGGGATCGCGCGCCTCCTCACCGACGCGGGCTTCGAGATCGTCGCCCAGTCCGGAACGGGCGAGGACCTGCTCCGGCACGTCGCGATGCACCGCCCGGACGTCGCGATCGTGGACATCCGGATGCCGCCGACCCAGACCGACGAAGGCCTGCGCGCCGCCCAGGAGATCCGCGAGCGGCACCCGGGCGTCGGCGTCCTCGTCCTCTCGCAGTACGTCGAGCCCGGCTATGCGCTCGAGCTCCTCTCGGGGAGCGCCGAGGGCGTCGGCTACCTGCTCAAGGACCGCGTCTCGGACGTGGACGAGTTCACCGCCGCCGTGCGGAGGGTCGCCGAGGGCGGCTCGGCGCTCGACCCCGCCGTCGTCAACCAGCTCGTGGGCCGCAAGCGCCAGCACGACCCCGTCGGCGAGCTGACCCCCCGCGAGCGCGAGGTGCTCGAGCTCATGGCCGAGGGCCGCTCGAACCAGGCGATCGCGGAGCGGATGTTCGTCACCCTCCGCGCGGTCGAGAAGCATGTGACCAGCATCTTCAGCAAGCTCGGCCTGCCGGCCGCCGCCGATGACCACCGGCGCGTGCTCGCCGTACTCCTCTTCCTCCGCTGACATCTCGAGGACGTGAACGCCGACGGCCTCGCCGACGTCCTGCTCCAGTTCCCGAACCAGGAGATCGGGGCTCGCCGCGGGAATGACGACGTTGTGTCTGACTGGAACCCTTCCGGACGCACGAACGTTCAGCGCCTGCGACTCGATCAGGCTCATGCCGGAGACGGAGACGCGGAGGCGGCGGCGTGGCGACGAGGCTGAAAGGCCTCGTCGTCGCCGTCGCCGCCGGCCTCGGCGGCCTCCTCGCGCTCGGCTGCGTGCTCGCGGCGCTCTTCGAAGTCCAGGGTTTCGGCCGTCCGCGGGACGTCGACCCGCGAATCGGCTACCTCTTCCTCCTCGCGCTCGGGCTCGCCGCCTGCATCGTCGTGCCGGTCGCGCTCTGGCGCGCGCTCCTGCCCGCAAGCGCTCCTGCCTGGCCCCTCGCGCTGGCGCTCGACGTGGCGGGCTGGCTGCTGATCCTGGGGATCTCGCTGCTCTGATCCAGGGCCGGCCTTCGGGCTGCCTCGTGACCGGGTGCGGCTGACCGCACCGAGAGAAGCCTGACCGCCGTACCGCGTCTCCCTTCCCCTGGCGGGAGAGTGAGGTCGACCCGAATCACCCTCACCCGTCAAGGAGAGACCCCACATGGCACCGCTCAAGCAATCGCACAACTTCGCGGCCCGGATGGGCCGCTGGAGTGCGAACCACTGGAAGACCGCGGTCTTCGGCTGGCTCGCGTTCGTCGTCGCGTCCGTCGTGATCGGCGGCGCGGTCGGCACCAAATACCTCGAGCAGAACGATCTGGCCGTCGGCGAGGCTCGCACGGCCAACACGATCGTCGAGTCCGGCTTTCCCGAGGCTCCCGACGAGCAGGGCGAGATCGTCCTGATCCAGTCGAAGACTCTCGAGGCGGAGGATCCGGCGTTCAGGGCCGCGATCGCCGACGTCGTCAAGACCCTCGACGCCTTCCCGCAGGTGCGGAAGCTCGATACGCCGCTCGAGGCCGGTCACGCCGACCTGATCTCGGACGACAAGCACTCGGCAATGGTGCAGTTCAGCCCCAAGGGCACCTACGACGAGGCGATCGTGTACATCGAGACGCTCGTCGCGGCCGTCGACAAGGTCGAGGCGCGGCATCCCGGCTTCGAGATCCAGGAGCTCGGGAGCGCTTCGACCGGCAAGGCGACCGACGAGGCCTTCGGCAGCATGCTCGCCAAGGCCGGGATGATCGCGCTGCCGCTGACGCTCGTGATCCTCCTGTTCGTGTTCGGCTCCGCGGTCGCGGCCCTCCTGCCGCTCCTGCTCGCGATCACGGCCGTCATCGCCACGACCAGCCTGGTCGCGATCCCGAGCCACTTCATCGCGGTCGACGAGTCGATCGCCGAGGTGATCCTCCTGATCGGCCTCGCCGTCGGGATCGACTACTCGCTCTTCTACCTCCGCCGCGAACGCGAAGAGCGTCGGGCGGGTCGGAGCGAGCACGCCGCTCTCGAGGCCGCCGCAGCGACCTCGGGCCGGGCCGTCCTGATCTCCGGGATCACCGTCCTCGTCGCCATGGCCGGCATGTTCCTCTCCGGAGACAAGACGTTCATGTCCTTCTCGATCGGGACGATGATGGTCGTCGCGATCGCGATGATCGGATCCCTGACCGTCCTCCCCGCGCTCCTCGCCAAGCTCGGCGACCGCGTCGAGAAGGGGCGGGTTCCCTTCCTCGGCCGCCTCCGGCGGGCGGACGGCGAGAGCCGCTTCTGGAACGGTGTCCTCGACCGCGTCCTTCGTCGCCCGGTCGTGTCGGCGCTCGCCGCCGGGGCCGTGCTCGTCGCCCTGACCGTCCCCGCGTTCTCGCTGAACACGACGACGACCGGGATCGACGACATCGCGATCCCCGAGATCGAACCGTTCAAGGACTTCGAGAAGGCGTTCCCAGGCGGCAACGACCCCGCGATCGTGGCGATCAAGGCCACGGACGTGCGGGCCGAGCCGATCCGCGAGGCAATCGCCGAGCTCGAACGGCGTGCGCTCTCGAGCGGTCAGATGAAGACCCCGATCGAGGTCGAGGCGAGCCGTGACAACACGGTCGCGACGGTGGACATCCCGCTCGCGGGCACCGGCACGGATGCGGCTTCGCAGGATGCCCTCGCCACGCTCCGCGACGAGCTCCTGCCGCAGACGCTCGGCCAGCTGGAAGGCGTCGAGTACGCCGTGACCGGAACGACGGCTCTCGACAAGGACTGGGAAGCGTCGATGCTGAAGACGGCCCCGCTCGTCTTCGGGTTCGTCCTCATCTTCGCGTTCCTCATCCTGCTCGCGTCCTTCCGCTCGATCGTCGTCGCGCTCAAGGCGATCGTGCTCAACCTGCTCTCCGTGGGAGCTGCCTACGGCATCCTGGTCATGCTCTTCCAGTGGGGCTGGGGCGAGAGCCTGCTGGGCTTCCAGTCGAACGGTGGCATCACCCCCTGGCTCCCGATATTCCTCTTCGTGATCCTGTTCGGGCTCTCGATGGACTACCACGTGTTCATCCTGAGCCGGATTCGCGAGGCGTACGACCGCGGCCTCTCGAACGAGGAAGCAGTCGCACACGGGATCAAGACGACGGCCGGTGTCGTCACGAGCGCGGCAGTCGTCATGGTCGGCACCTTCTCGGTGTTCGCCCTGCTCCCCGTGATCGACTTCAAGGAGATGGGCATCGGCCTCGCGGCCGCCGTCCTGATCGACGCCACCCTCGTCCGGGCAGTCCTCCTGCCGGCGACGATGAAGCTGCTGGGAGAGCGCAACTGGTACCTCCCGACGTGGCTCGAGTGGCTCCCCCGCCTCGAGGGCGAGGCCCCGGCCGAGCCCGTCGTCCAGGCCGAGCCCGCGCGAGCGGCATGAGCTGACAGCTCCCTGAACGACGAAGCCCCGCCTCCCGGCATGGTTCGGGAGGCGGGGCTTTCACTCGTTTCGGAGAGCCGGAGGCGGGACTCGAACCCACGACCTACCGCTTACAAGGCGGTTGCTCTACCAGCTGAGCTACTCCGGCAGCTGCGCCGGGATCGTACTCGCGCTAGTTGAGGACCTCGCGCGTCTTCTGGTGCGCGACGATCTTCCGCTTCACGCGCTGGAGCGCGTTGTCGATCGTCTTGCAGTCGCAGCCGAGCTCGTCCGCCATCTCCTCGTAGGAGAGGCCCTCGAGGTAGCAGCGAAGCGCGTCTGCCTCCAGGCTCGAGAGCCCCGTTCCGAGCGTGAAGACGAGGCTCTGGAGCTCCTCGGTCGAGACCACGCAGACGGAGGGGTCGTTCGTGGTCGGGCCGGGGAGCGCGTCCCCGAGCGTGCACTCGCCGTCGTTGTCCTGACCGGCAGGGGTGTGGCTGAACGAGATGTACTGGTTCAGCGGCTGGTGCTTGTACCGGGTCGCCGTCTTGATCGCGGTGATGATCTGGCGAGTGACGCAGAGCTCGGCGAAGCTGCGGAACGAGGTCTCCTTGTCGGCGCGGAAGTCGCGGACTGCCTTGTAGAGCCCGATCAACCCCTCCTGGATCAGGTCGTCCGACTCGCCGCCGGCGAGGAAATAGGAGCTCGCCTTCAGGCGGACGAAGCCTGTGTAGCGGCGCATCAGCGTGTCGAGCGCCGTCTGGCTGCCGTTCCGAGCCTTCATCACCAACTGCAGATCCTCAAGCTCGCGTTGAGCCTTCTGTGCGGTCTGGACGGCGGTAGCCGGGCGAGCGGACATCTCGATCTCCCTGGTATTTACGGGAAAGAGTCGAAACGCTCGCCGTGTCGAACGCTCAACTCTCACCCTGTAGTTGAGGCAGAACATAGCAGCGCCATCCGCAAGTTACAAGTGACTTGCAATGGACCGAATATGATAAGAACATATGTTCGCGTCTGCCAGGCGGCTGCTCAGTCGAGCCCGCGGCGAAGCCGTTCGAGCCGGGCGCGCGTCTCCTCGTCTACGGAGTCGCCGAGGCGCGAGCCCGGTCCCTCCCGGTAACCGCCCGGGCGGAGCGCGGGCAGGAAGTCGCGGGAGGAGAGCTTCTGCACCTCCTGGCCGGAGGTGCCTCTGACGGCGAAGTCGGACGAGACGAGACAGACGGTCTCGCCGTGCCTGTGGTCGGCCGCCAGCCGCTCGAGCAGCGTGTCCGCGTGCGGTGCGAAGCGGATGGCGAGCGGCCCGATCTCCTCGTTGCGGCCCACCCCGTCCCAGACGAGGACCCCACGCGCTCCGCGGAGCGCGACGAAGCTCGCGAGCGCGTCGGTCAGCTCGCGACGATCGTCGTAGCCGGCGGCGTGCAGGAGGTTGTAGCCGTCGAAGAGGTAAAGGGTCGGCTCGGCCACGTCACGCCGGGTTCGGACGCCGCCTACGCGCCTCGTAGAGCAGGAGCGAGGCGGCGACGCTGACGTTGAGCGACTCGACCTTCCCGGCGAGGGGGATCGAGATCGCCGCGTCGCAAGCGCGGCGGACGAGCGGGCGGACGCCCTTTCCCTCGGCGCCAAAGACGAGGGCCAGACCCCCGGCCAGGTCCGCTTCCCACATGTCCTGCTCGCCGTCGGCCGCTGCGGCATAGATCCAGAGGTCGCCCCGCTTGATCTCGTTCAGGAAGCGGGCAAGGTTCGGGACGACGGCGACGGGGAGGTGCTCGACGGCGCCGGCCGAAGCGCGACAGACCGCGGCGGTGACTCCCGCCGACCCGTGCGCCGGGACGATCACTCCAGTGGCTCCCGCCCCCTCGGCGCTGCGGCAGACCGCCCCGAAGTTGCGCGGGTCGGTGACCTGGTCGAGGCAGGCGAGCAGGGGCGTCTCCGCTCCGGAGAGCTCGTAGGCATCGGCGTAGCGGTAGGGCTCGCACCAGGCGAGCACGCCCTGATGGTCACGGGTACCGGCCGCGTCCGAGAGCTCGCGGTCCGGCTTGACCTGCAGGCGCGGTCCGTCCGCCAGCCAGGGTTCGGAAGAGGCCGCGCGCTCGGTCGCCCAGAGCTCGAGCACCTCGCGTGGGCCGCGCAGCGCCTCGCGCACCGGACGGCGGCCGTAGACCTGCTCTCGCGTCACGACTTCGGGACGAGCCGGTAGCCGCCGGACTCGTCACGCACCTCCCACCCCGCGGCCTCGATCTCGGCCCGAAGCCGGTCCGACTCGGCGAAGTCGCGCGCCGCGCGAGCGTCCAGGCGCCGGAGTGCGAGCGCGTCGACCTCGGCAGGAGCCTCGGCGTGCTCCGCGAGGGACGCCAGGCCGAAGACGTCGAGCCCGCGGCGCACCAGGTCGTGATCACGCCATTCGTGCAGAAGCGCCAACGCCTCCGGAGTGTTGAAGTCGTCCTCTAGGGTCGCCAGGAACCGATCCCAGGCATCGGCCGGCGCGGGCTCCGAGGGGTTGCGGAAGACCTCCCGCAGCCCGTCCGTGCGGGCGCGCGCCGACTCCATCCGCTCGTCCGAGAAGTCGATCGGGCTGTGCCAGTGCGCGGTCAGGAAGAAGACGAGGGCCACCTCCCGCCCCCACTCCTCGAGCACCTCCTGCATCGTCGCGACGTTGCCGACCGACTTCGACATCTTCTCGCCGGTGAAGCGGAGCATCCCGTTGTGCATCCAGATCTTTGCGAACCCGTGACCGAGCGCGCTCGACTGCGCCAGCTCGTTCTCGTGATGGGGGAAGACGAGATCGAGCCCACCACCGTGGATCTCGAACGACGGGCCGAGGAGCTTCTCGGCCATCGCCGAGCACTCGATGTGCCACCCCGGCCGGCCTCGGCCCCAGGGCGAGTCCCATGCCGTGTCCTCATCGGGCTTGTTCGCCTTCCAGAGCGCGAAGTCGCGCGCGTCCTCCTTGCGCGCGTTCGGCTCCTGCTCCTCGACCTGGTCTGGCCGCTGGCCCGAGAGCCGCCCGTACTCGGCCTGGCGCGAGACCCGGAAGTAGACATCGCCCTCCACCTCGTAGGCGAAGTCGCGCTCGACCAGGTCGACGATGAAGCGGACGATCTCGTCCATCGTCTCGGTCGCCTTCGGGAAGTGGTCGACCTCGTCAAGCCCGAAGCGACCGACGTCCTCGAGGTACCACTCGGTCGCCTGGCGGGCGCGCTCGGCGCTTGCCCCCGGCGCGGCCTCGTAGATCTTGTCGTTCACGTCGGTGATGTTGTGGACGAGCGTGACCTCGTAGCCGCGCGAGCGGAGCCAGCGCGCGTACCAGGAGCCGACGACGTACGGGCGCGCGTTGCCGATGTGCGCCCGGGCATAGACGGTCGGCCCACAGACGTACATCCCTACCGGACCGGGCGGCGGTGGCAGCTCCACGAGCTCTTTGCCGAGAGTGTTAAAGAGCCGCATCGACCCTCCGCAGCGCCTCTTCCGCGGGAAGCGCGGCGATCACGGCCCAGAGCTCTGGCCCGCGCTCGGCACCGGTGAGCGCGAGCCGCAGCGCCTTCAGGTCACCGCCGACAGCCTTCAGCTCGCGGACGATCTCCTTCCCGTCGAGGCCGTTCGCGCGGAGCTCCGCGAAGCGCTGAAGCGTGGGCCGCGCCTCCTCGGGCAGCGTCACCGCCGCCGGCTCGAGAATCTCCTGGGCCATCGCCCGCGCCTCGTTCAGGTCGCGCGCCCCGCGCAGCGCCCGCGCCAGCTCGACCGGGGCGCCCGCGCGCGCCGCGAGCTCCTCGTCATCGAGAGCTGCGATCGCGTCGATCGCGAGCCGCCGCACACGGGGCAGGTCGAGCTGGACGTCGTGGACGGGCTCGCCGAGCTCGTCCAGGTAGGCGCGCACCGCCTCGGGCGGGATCCCGGCCACGCGCAGGTCGGCCAGGGTCGCGACGGGGCTGTTCCGCTTCGAGAGCTTCTTGCCGTCCTCGCCGAGCAGGAGCCCGTGATGGACGTACTGCGGCGGCTCGATCCCGAGCGCCCGGGCGAGCTCCTGCTGGTGCGCCTCGTTCGCCTGGTGGTCGGAGCCGCGGACGACGTGGCTGATCCGGAAATCCGAGTCGTCGACAACGCTCGCGAGGTGATAGGTCGGGCTCCCGTCCGGTCGCAGAAGCGTGAATCTCCCGAAGCGAATCGCCCCCTCCTCGTCCTCGGTTCCGACCGAGCGGGCGGCCTCGCGGTGGCGCTCGGCGCGGTCGCTCTGACGGAGCGGGCCTTCATCCCAGGTGAGGCCGAGCCATTCGAGATCGGCAACGATCTCGTCGAGCGCGCCGGCA
>DATLXM010000067.1:0-9052 GCA_035575835.1 Gaiellaceae bacterium | reverse complement strand
CCGACGTACTGCGCAAGCCGGAGCGGCAGCGTCGTCAAGGCGGGGCTCTCGAGGATCACGAGCGCGAAAAAGAACTCGTTCCAGGCGGAGATGAACGCGAAGAGGGTCGTGACGACGATCCCGGGCACGAGCAGCGGCGCGATGATCCCGACCAGGATCTGGAAGCGCGAGGCTCCGTCGACCGTCGCTGCCTCCTCAAGGTCGTGGGGGATTCCCCGGATGTAGCTCATGAGCATCCAGAGGATGAAGGGCAGCGCCCAGACGACGTAGACGAGCACGAGGCCGACGTGGGAGTTCGTCAGCTTCAGGTCGCGCAGGAGCAGGAAGAGCGGGATGATGATCAGGATCAGGGGGAACATCTGGCTGATCAGGATCCAGCCGAGGCCCAGCCGCGTGGTCAGGCCCTTCCGCCGCGCGAGCACGTAGGCCGCAGGCAGCCCGATCATCGTCGTCAGCAGCGCGGTCACGGTCGCCACCTTGAGGCTGTTGATCCCGTTCCGGACGAGCTGGTGGTCGTCCTCGGTCAGCGCCGTTCGATAGTTCTGGAGCGTGAAGTCCTCCGGGATGAAGGAGGGATAGAGCTGGACGAGCTCGCGCGGCCCCTTGAACGACATCGAGAGCATCCAGAGGAGTGGGAAGCTGAGGAAGACGAGGAAGAAGGCGAGCGCCAGGTACTGGTAGCTCTTCGCGCGCTTCGGTCGGGAGGCGACGATCACTTCGCTTCCTTCAGACGGCCCCAGAGGTAGAAGACGAGCGCGACCGCGATCACGACGACCATCGCGCTCCCGAGCGCCGAGGCGTAGCCGAACTCGCCGTACTCGAACGCCTGGCTATAGGCGAACAGCATCGGCAGCTGGGTCTTGCCTGCCGGCCCGCCCTCGGTGAGGACGTAGACGAGCCCGAAGGAGTTGAAGTTCCAGATGAAGTCGAGCGTCGTGATCGCGATGATCACCGGCTTCAGCTGCGGCAGCGTGATCGTGCGAAAGCGCTGCCAGGCGGTGGCCCCGTCGACCGCAGCGGCCTCGTGCAGCTCGTCCTGGATCGACTGGAGGCCGGCGAGCAGGGCGACCGTCGTCTGCGGCATTCCCGCCCAGACGCCAACGAGGATCACGGCGGGGAGCGCCCAGCTGAAGCTCGAGAGCCAGTCGGTGTTCTCGCCGGGGATGTGGCCGCGCCGAAGGGCCTCGTTGAGGACACCCGCCTGAGGCTGGAAGACGAGCTTCCACATGATCCCGACGACCACGGCCGGCATCGCCCAGGGGACGAGCGCGAGGGAGCGGGCGAGCCAGCGTCCGCGCAGGTTCTGGGTGAGCAAGAGTGCCAGGCCGAGCGCGAAGCAGAAGCCGATCGCGGTCACGGCGACCGACCAGATGATCCCGATCTTGAACGAGTTGACGAAGAGCTCGTCCTGGAGGAGCGTGCGAAAATTGTCGAGCCCGATGAAGGTGGTCGGGACGCCGAGCCCGGCGCGCGCGTCCGTGAAGCCGAGGTAGATCCCGCGGACGAGCGGCAGGACGCTGAGGATCACGATCGGGAGCAGCGCCGGGATCAGGAGGAACATCGCCTCGCGGCCGGAGAGCCCGGAGCCGGCCCGGTTGCGCTTGCCGCGCTGGAAGACGGAGCGGCCGGACGGCGCGGGGACGGCGCTCACGCCGGCACCCCCGAGGAGGCGCGGACGACGAGTCGCGGCTCGACGCCGACGAGGCGGGTCTCACCCTCGGGGCTCTCGATCCGCTCGAGCAGGAGCTCGGCCGCGATTCGCGCCCGCTCGGCCGAGCCCAGGTCGACCGTGGTCAGGGACGGCCAGGTCAGGGCGGAGAGTGGGATGTTGTCCATCCCGACGAGCGCGACGTCGGTGGGCACGTCGAGACCCGCGTCGCGCAAAGCCGAGAGCGCCCCGATCGCGAGCAGGTCATTGGCGCAGAAGATCGCGTCGGGCCGCTCGCGTGCGAGCAGGAGTTCGGCCGCGCGGCGCCCGGGCTCGATCATGAAGTCGGTCGCGACCTCGATCAGCGAGTCACGGCGCTCGAGTCCGCAGGAGCGGAGACCGTCGAGATAGCCGAGCCGTCGCGCCACCCCGGGGGTCGTGTGCGTGGGCCCGTTCAGCAGCGCGATCCGATCCCGACCGAGCGCGCAGAGGTGCCGAACCGCGTCGCCCGCACCCTTGCGGGAGTTCGCGCGCACGGTGTCCGTGCATCCGTCCTTCGTCGCGCCACCGATCACGACCACCGGGGCTGCGGCTCGCGCCAGCTCGGCGACGATCTCGGGGGTCAGATGCAGCGAGGCGAGAATCAGGCCGTCGACGTAGCGGTGCTTCAGGTCGCGCAGCATGGCGAGCTCGTCCTCCGGCTCGGCACCCGTCGAGTGGAGCATCAGCCGCCAGCCCCGCGCCCGCGCCACCTCCTGGATCGAGCCGACCATCGTCGTGTAGACGGGGTTCGCGACATCGGGCATCGCGAACGCGATCTGGCCCGTACGCCGCGAGCGAAGCGTCCGAGCGGCCTGGTTCGGCACGTAGCCGACGGCCTCGGCCGCCTCGGTCACCCGGGCGAGGGTGGCCGGGTTCGTCCGGATCCCGTTCAGGACCCGGGAGGCGGAGGCCACGGAGACATTCGCCAGGCGGGCGACGGTCGAGAGCGTCGGCACGGCACCGGTGGGCTCGTCGGGCAGTGGATGGGCGCTGGGAGCGTCTATTGAAATCGATTGCTGAGAACGTTTACAACACAGCGACAATGTCACGCCCCCTCGCCGGGGTCAAGAGGGCCGACCCGAGGGAGGTGGCGTCCTGGCGACGCCACCTCCACCGGGCCGGCCGGCGGCTCAGCCGTTCGTGCCGAGCGCGTCGAACCGGGCCAGGAAAACGTCTCCCAGCCCGAGTTGGGTCTGCCCGACGACGTCTCCGAGCGTAAGCCCGGAGGCGTAGATCGAGCCGCCGTGGTTGGCGAGATAGAGGTTCGCCTCGGCGAACGCGTCGGCCGCGTCGTCCTCGGTCGTCCCGAACTGCCGCACCCACTGGCGAGTCGAGTCGGGTGCGTACTTGACGAGCACGGCGTCGAACTTGCCGACGCTCGCTCCGATCCTGCCGTCGCTGAACCCGGCGACGTAGAGGTTGCCCGCCGCGTCGCGGGTGACAGCGGCACCCTTGTCGTTCAGGTCGGTGCCGAGCTGGTCCTTCCACGTCAGGGCCCCCGCCGGATCGAACCTGGTGGCGATCAGGTCCTTATCGCCCGCGAGCGGGCCGGCGAAATCGCCGGCGGAGTAGCCGGCGACGTACGTGTTGCCGGCGGCGTCCGCGGTGAGACCCCAGACCTCCTCGTTCCCGGCCGTACCGAACTGCTGGAGCCAGGCCCGGTTGCCGGCCGCGTCGTAGCGGGCGACGAAGCCGTCGAGCGCACCGGCCGCCGTGCCGAGGGCACCCGACGTCATCCCGCCGACCCGAATCCCGTCGCCGGTCGCCGCGATCCCCAGGCCTTGTCCTCGCCGGGGCTCCCGAATTGCTTCAGCCAGAGCTGGGCGCCGCTCGGATCGAGCTTGAGGATGTAGATGTCCTTGTCGCCCTGGTTCGGCCCGGCGAGGGCGCCGCGGGTGTACCCCGTGACGTAGATGTTCCCCGTCGCGTCGGTGGCGATCGCGTAGCCGCGGTCCGCGACCGCCGGCACGCCGAACTGCCTGACCCACTCCCTCGACCCGTCCGGGGCGTACTTGGCCACGAACCCGTCATCGGTCGTGTTCCCTGCGTGAGCGCCGTCGAGGTCGCCCTTCGTGTACCCGGTCACGACGACGTTGCCGGCCGAGTCGACCGCGACGCCGTAACCCCGCTCGAGCCCGGCCGTGCCGAGCGAACGAGCCCAGAGCCTCGCGCCGGCCGGGGAGTCCTTGACGAGGACGAGATCCTTGTCACCCGCGTGCGGCTGACCGGCGACCGGCCCGCCGGCCGCGAGAGCCTGATAGACGTTGCCCGCGGCATCGGTGGCGACCCCGCCGGCGCGCTCCTCCTGAGCCGTGCCCGTGAGCGTCGCCTTCATCACTGAAACCGGTGACTGGTTGAGGAACTGGAAGATGTACTTGGCGCCCTCGGCGAACGCCGGGCCCCAGACATCCCAGTCGTGGCCCCCATCGACGATCCGGAGCTCCGCACTCAGATTGTCGACCCGAACCGCCTGGTTGAAGAGGACGGCGGCCTCGAAGTCGAGGTCGTGAGTGGAGTCCTTCGGTAGCGGGTTCTTGTACTCGTCGTCGCCGACGGCGATGAACATGGGCAGCGAGAGGCCCGACGCCTCGAACGACTCGAAGACGGCCGGATAGTTCAGTTTCCGATAGATCGAGTCGACGAAGAGGCTCTTGCCCAGGCCGAAGGCCCCGAACTCGCGTGTGCTCGAGTCGCTGGGCGGGTCAGGGACGTAGACCGCCGGGCTGAGCACGATCGAAGCCCCGAACAGGTCGGGGTGTGCGAGCGAATAACGGAGCGCGCCGTACCCACCCATCGAATAGCCGGCGACACCGATTGGCGACGGTCCGGAAGGCGCCGTCCACGTGTGCGATCAGATCCTTCGTGAAGGCCGTCTCCACCTTGCGGCCCGGGTCGGCACCGGTGTAGGCCGAGTCGACGTAGTAGCTCGCGCGGCTGCTCCAGGGAGCGTCCGGCATGATCGCGATCGTCGGCTGGATCTCGCCCGCTGCGATCAGCTCGTCCAGCGTGCTCTTCATCTGCAGCCAGGCGCTCTTCGAGTCGCCGCGCCCATGGAGGAGATAGAGGACGGGATAGCGGTCGCCCGAGCCTGCGTAGCCGGCCGGGAGGTAGACGTTGTAGGCGATCGGCTCGCCCAGCGTCGTCGATCCGAAGCTGCCGGCCGAGATCGTTCCCCCGGCAACGGCGGTGCTCGAACCAGTGGCGGAAGGTGCGAGCAGGATCAGGAGCAGGGCCACGCATCCGTAAGCGCAGGCGTCAGCCGGTTCTTCATCTGGACCTCCTTGGCGGCCGTCTTCCCGGCGGCCACCGTCGTGTGCGGCAAGTTTGCAATCGTTTTCTGAAAACGTTTACAACGTGGCGACAATGTCATACGATCGCGAACGCGGTCAAGGGACGATTCCGGAGGGAGCGCGAGACGTGTCGGAGATCAGGCTCGAGCAGGTTGGGAAGGTCTACGCCGGCGACGTCCGTGCTGTCGACGACGTCAGCTTCACGATCGAGAGCGGCGAGTTCATGGTCCTCGTCGGCCCCTCCGGCTGCGGCAAGTCGACGCTGCTGCGAATGATCGCCGGCCTCGAGGAGGTCACCGAAGGCGAGATCTGGATCGGCGACCGCGAGGTCTCACGGCTCGCGCCGCGGGATCGCGACATCGCGATGGTCTTCCAGAACTACGCGCTCTACCCCCACATGACCGTGGAGAAGAACCTCGGCTACGGGCTCAAGGTCCGCGGTACGCCCAAGGCGGAGATCGCCCGCCGGGTCGACGAGGTCGCGACCATGCTGGGACTCGAAGATCTGCGCGGTCGCCGGCCCGGCGCCCTCTCGGGCGGCCAGCGGCAGCGGGTCGCGATGGGCCGCGCGATCGTCCGCGAGCCGGCCGCGTTCCTGATGGACGAGCCGCTCTCGAATCTGGATGCGAAGCTCCGCGTCGACATGCGCTCCGAGCTCGCGCGGCTGCACGAGCGACTCGGGATCACGACCGTCTACGTGACCCACGACCAGGTCGAGGCGATGACCCTCGGAACGCGCGTCGCGGTGATGCGCGACGGCACGGTCCAGCAGGTGGACACTCCCCAGACGCTCTACCGCGAGCCGGCGAACCTGTTCGTGGCGGCCTTCATCGGATCGCCTTCGATGAATCTCGTCGAGGCGACCGTCTCGGACGACGCGGTCGAGTTCGCCGGCTTCCGGATCCCGCTCGCACCCGAGCGGCAGCCCGTCGGACGTCCGTCGGGCACGGTGATCCTCGGGATCCGCCCGCAGGACTTCGCCGACGCGAGCGGAGCCGACGGCGGCCTACCGGTGATCGAGGTCGAGATCGCGGTCGTCGAGGAGCTCGGCTCGGCCACGCACGTCCTCTTCACGATCGACGCGCCCCCGGTGGACGTGGACTCCGTCCGGGCGGCGAACGACGACGGCGAACGCGCGATCCTCCTGGCCACCGACCGCCGGGCGCTCTTCACGGCCGAGGTCGTGGAGGGAAGCTCCGTCCGGCCGGGCGATCGCATTCGGCTCGCGCTCGACACGAGCCGGCTCCATTTCTTCGACCCCGAGAGCGGCGAGACGCTCAGAGAGCATCCCGCCGCAGTCGGAGCCGCGATCTAACCGAGCGTTCGGCTATGCAGCGCCGGCGAGGTCGGCGAGCCGCTCGCCGAGACTCCGCAGCGCGGTGGTCTCGAGCTGGCGGATCCGCTCACGCGTGAGCCCGAGCTCCTTGCCGATTTGCTCCAGGCTGGCGCCTTCCTGGTGCCCGGCGAGCCCGAAGCGGCGCTCGAGGACGTCGCGCTCGCGCGCGGGCAGGTCGGCGATCGCCTCGCGGACGCGCTTCTGCTCGAACGAGGCGTCGGCCGCGTCGAGCGGATCCTCGGCCTCGCGGTCGGAGAAGAGGTCGCCGAGCTCCCCGTCGCCGTCGCCGATCGCCTGGTTCAGCGAAACCGACGCTTCGACCGCGTCGAGTGCCTCCGACGCGTGGGAGAGCTTGAGCTGGGTCGCATCCGCGAGCTCCTCGAGCGTGGGCTCACGACCGAGCTTCGCCTCGAGAGCCTGACGCGCCCGCCGCAGCTTCAACCGCCGCTCCTGGACGTGGACCGGGATCCGGATCGTGTCGGACTGGTTCGCGACCGCGCGCTGGCAGGCCTGACGGATCCACCAGGTCGCGTAGGTCGAGAACTTGAAGCCCTTGCGGTAGTCGAACTTCTCGACTGCCCGGTTGAGCCCGATCGTGCCCTCCTGGATCAGGTCGAGGAGCGGCAGGTCGTGCCCCTGGTAGCGCTTCGCGATCGAGACGACGAGCCGCAGGTTGGAGTTGACCATCCGCTCCTTCGCGACCAGGTCGCCCTTCTCCACGCGCTTCGCCAGCGCGACCTCGTCGGCCGCGGTCAGGAGCGTGTGCTTCCCGATCTCGTTCAGGAAGAGCTGGAGACCATCGGTGCTCATGGTCGACGCGGGAGTCAGGTCGAGGTTCTTCTCAGCGTTCTTCGAATTCCCCCTGGGGGATGCCGTGTCCTCGATCTCCACCTCGGCTGCCGCGAGCGCAGCCCGCAGCGCCTCGACGGTCTCGTCGTCGAGCTCATGCTCGTTCTGCAGCGCCTCGATCTCGTCGTTCCGGACCGAGCCGCGCTCCTCCGCATCGGCCAGAAAGCCGGCGAACATTTCGTTGACGTCCAAGTCGAGGACGTCCGTGCCCATGGTTGGGTTCTTCTGCATCTTCCTCCGTGGTAAGAAGTGGTCTCGACGTGCACCGCGCCCGCGTACGGGCAGACGGTCAGCGCGCCGTACCCTTTACAACGTCACAGACTGACGGATTAATCCCTATTTGTCTCCCTTTCCAAACCAAATCCTTACGAGGAGGCCGTCCGGAAGGGGCGGATAGGCTGAGCGCGTGCTGAGCCCGTCCGTCGACAACCTCGTCGCCCAGCTGTCGCGCTTGCCCGGAATCGGACAGCGGACGGCTCAACGACTGGCCTTCCACCTCCTTTCGACGCCGAAGGACGAGGCCCTCGCGCTCGCGACCGCGATCGAGGAGGTCAAGGAGCGAGTCCGGTTCTGTCGCGAATGCGGGAACCTGACCGAGGAGGAGCTCTGCTCGATCTGCCTCGACGGGCGGCGGGAGCGGACGGTCGTCTGCGTCGTCGAGCAGCCCGTCGACGTGATCTCGCTCGAGCGGACGCACGAGTACCGGGGCCTCTATCACGTGCTCGGCGGCTCGCTCTCGCCGCTCGACGGCGTCGAGCCGGAGCACCTGCGGATCGACGAGCTCCTGCGCCGCGTCGGCGAGGACGGGATCGAGGAGGTCGTGCTCGCGACGAATCCGAACATGACGGGGGAGGCGACCGCGGCTTATGTGGCCGATCGGGTTCGCGCGGTTCACGACGGCCGCGTCCTCGTCACCCGCCTTGCGAGCGGGCTTCCCGTCGGCGGGGATCTCGAGTACGCCGACGAGGTCACGCTCGGCCGCGCTCTCGCCGGCCGCCGCGAGCTCTGATTTTTTCCGGGCGCAAGCAGAACCGGGATGTGCCTTTCGCACATCCCGGTTCGCGCCAAGACCCCTGAAGGGTCGCTTCGCTCCTTTCGCACCCGGACGCGAGCAGAACGCCAAGATCCCTGAAGGTCGGTTCGTTCCCCGAGCGTTCACGCCCCGGATCGAGTATTCCTCGCTCTTTGCGACTTTTTTTCGCGGCTGCAGTTGACATCTCGGCGTCGTCTGGCGTACATTCAGGGAGCTGAACCGGTGGGCCTTCGGGTTTGCCGGTTCAGCACTTTTTTTGCGTAAAAACGGCCCCGCCCTCGTCTAGACTCCGAGGGTGGCAGCGACGGAGTACGAGGCCGTTCCGGCGGTCGACACCGACGCGAGCGCGCCTCACCTCGGAACTGTGGTGATGAAGTTCGGCGGCACCTCCGTCGCCGACCCCGCGAAACTGAAGAGCGTCGCGCGCCGGCTCGTCTCGGCCCGTGAGACCGGCTACCGCGTCGTCGGAGTCCTCTCGGCGATGGGCAAGACCACCGACGAGCTGCTCGCGCTCGCGGGCGAGGTCTCGCCAACGCCCGATCCGCGCGAGCTGGACATGCTCGTCTCGGTCGGCGAGCGGATCTCGTGCGCGCTCGCCGCGATGGCCATCGTCGACCTCGGCCACGAGGCGATCTCGCTCACCGGCTCGCAGGCAGGGATCGTCACGGACACCGTGCACGGGAAGGCAAAGACCGTCGAGGTGCGGGCGCGCGGGATCCACGAGGCGCTCGACGAGGGCCGAATCGTCCTCGTCGCCGGCTTCCAGGGCGTCTCGACCGCCTTCGAGGTGACGACGCTCGGCCGGGGCGGCTCCGACACGACTGCGGTCGCGCTCGCTGCTGCGCTCGGCGCCG
>DATLXM010000066.1:0-5077 GCA_035575835.1 Gaiellaceae bacterium | reverse complement strand
GATGGCTCACGAGCACTGATTTTCCAGGGCGCAAGCAGGATCGGGATCTGCGGAGCAGATCCCGATCCGCGCCAAGATCCCTGAAGGGTCGCTGCGCTCCCGGGTTCGCCACCGGATATTGCGACCGCGAACGCTAGGTTTGGCCGCCGAGCTTGCCCTCGACTCCCACCTCGCGGGCAACTCGCGTTACCTCGCCAGCGAAGGCATTCAGCTGGTCGACCATCGCATTGACGGTGTTCTTCAACTCGAGGAACTCGCCCTTGACGTCGATCGAGATCTTCTTGCTCAGATCGCCGTTGGCGACGGCCGTCGTCACTTCGGCGATGTTCCGCACCTGGCCGGTGAGGTTGCCCGCCATCAGGTTGACGTTGTCGGTCAGGTCCTTCCACACGCCGCCGACCTCGATCGTGACGGCGGCGGCCTGACCGAGCTTCCCCTCGGTGCCGACCTCGCGAGCGACCCGCGTCACCTCGGAGATGAATCCGTTCAGCTGATCGACCATGTCGTTGATCGTGTTTTTGAGCTCGAGCATGTCGCCGCGCACCTCGGCGGAGACCTTCTTGCTCAGATTGCCGTCTGCGACCGCTCCGATCACGCGTTGCATCTCGCTCGTGGGACGCACGAGGTCGTCGATCAGGCTGTTGATCGAGTCGACGCTGTCCGCCCAGCCCTCGCCCCGCCCGCCGAGCACTGCTCGCTGAGTGAGCTTGCCTTGCTTGCCGACTACCTCGCTGACCCTGGTCAGCTCCGAAGCGAGCGCTTGGTTGGCCATGATCACGTCGTTGAGACCGTCGGCCACCTTGCCGGCCACTCCTGTCCACTCGAGCGGCATCCGGGCGGAGAAGTCACCCGCCTTGACCTGGGACAGAACGTTCAGCAGCGCCGTCGTGTCGATGACGTCCGCGAGCTGGCTAGGTGAGTCGGGCATTGGTCCTCCAGAAGCGCATCGAAAGATGAAGCAAGCTTTCCTGCGTCATCGGCGCCACCGGCGGCGAATGAAGACGGAACGGAAGCTGGCGGCGGGGGTGGAATTTGACCCACCGGACGCTTGCGCGCCCGTTCGAATATCGCGCGAGCCTCACGGCACGTTCGAGCCGATCGGCCGGCTCCCGCCGTTGCAGGAGCATCGACTGCTGGACGAGGCCCGCGGAGTGTCGTGGGTTCAGGCGACGAGTGCCTCTCTACGCAGGAGGAGGTCGCCGCGCGAGGACCGGCGGTGCTAGTAGGAGTTCAACGAGACCTCGTGCCCCGCCGATCGCGACGTGCATGAAACCGCTGCTCTATCCACGAGCTAAGAGGGCGAAAATGGCGCTTTTGCAAGTCTTTTAGTTAGTTCAGCGCCCGATCTGTTCTATCGACTGTAGCCGCGAGTTTCAGCTCCGGGACGCTGCTACGGCGCGCCTCCGTGGCGCCCGCTTCATGCCCTAGAGTCGCCCTTCCTCGTGGAGTCTCGAGACACCCTGAGTGACCCCGAACAACCTATAGCCGCCGCCGAGGTTCATACTCCCGGTTGAACTCGAGGCGAGGTCTGCGATTGGCGACGAGCCCAGATGTGACGAAGGGGGCGCTCCTCGAGGCGACGGTCGCGCACGTCCACGAGCGGCTCGAGCCTGGCCAGGCGGAGGACGGCGAGCGGTTCGTGCGCGCCTATTACGCGCACGTCGCTCCCGACGACCTGACCGACCGGAACGACCGCCACCTCTACGGCGCCGCCCTCGCGCACTGGAACCTCGCGCGCGTGCGCAAGCGCGGCGAGATCAAGGTGCACGTCTACAACCCGAACGTCGAGGAGCACGGCTGGGACTCGCCGCACACGGTCGTCGAGACGGTCGTCGACGACATGCCGTTCCTCGTCGACTCGGTCTCGATGCAGGTCACGGCGTACGGAAGCGCGATCCACCTCGTGATCCGTCCGATCATGCGCATGCGCCGCGACGACGAGGGCCGGCTGCTCGAGGTCGGCGCCGGCGACGGGCTCCCCGAGTCGCTCATCCATGTCGAGGTCGACCGCCAGAGCGATCCCGCGGGCCTGGAGCGGCTGCGACTCGGCCTCCACCGCGTCCTCGGCGACGTCCGTGCGGCGGTCGAGGACTGGACCTCGATGCGGGAGCGCGCAAGCGACCTCGTCGCCGAGCTCGCAGAGACGCCGCCGCCGGTCGACCCGGACGAGCTCGCCGAGGCGAGCGACCTGCTCCGGTGGATGCACGACGACCACTTCACCTTCCTCGGCTACCGCGAGTACGAGATCGGCAACGACGACGGCGAAGACGTCCTCCGCGCGGTGTCCGGCTCCGGTCTCGGGATCCTCCGCGAGAGCGGCAGCGCGCCGATCTCCCTCAGCTTCGCCGAGCTGCCGCCCGAGGTGCGGCGGCGCGCGCGGGAGAAGAACCTGCTCAATCTGACGAAGGCGAACTCGCGGTCGACCGTGCACCGGCCCTCGTACCTCGATTACGTCGGGGTCAAGCGCTTCGACGCGGCCGGAGAGGTGATCGCCGAGCGGCGCTTCCTCGGCCTCTACACGCACACCGCGTACAGCGCGAGCCCGTCCGAGATTCCGGTGCTCCGGCGCAAGGCCCAGCGCGTCGTCGAGCGGGCGGGGCTGCTCCGCGGGAGCCACGACCACAAGGCGCTGATCGAGATCCTCGAGACGTACCCGCGCGACGAGCTCTTCCAGATCTCCGAAGACGAGCTCTTCGAGACCGCGCTCGGAATCCTCCGCCTCGGTGAGCGCCGCCGCGTCAAGCTCTTCGTCCGCCGCGACGCGTTCGGCCGCTTCCTCTCCTGCCTCGTCTACCTGCCTCGTGAACGGTTCGACACCGAGAACCGGCGGCGGATCCAGGAGATCCTTCAGGACGCGTTCTCCGGGGTCAGCGTCGACTACACGACGCTCGTGTCCGAGTCGGTGCTCGCGCGACTCCACTTCGTCGTCTACACCGAGGCGGGCGCGGTCCCGGCGTACGACGTCGCCGAGATCGAGTCGCGCCTCGCCGCAGCGACGCGGGCCTGGGCGGACGATCTGCGCGACGCGCTCTCCGACCAGCTCGGCGAGGAGCGGGCGGGCCTGCTCTACGAGCGATACGGGGAGGCGTTCCCCGGCGCATACCGCGAGGACTTCTCCGCCGCGCAGGCCGTCCTGGACATCAACAGGATCGAGCGGCTCGACCCCGATGGCGATCTCGGGATGAGTCTCTACGTGCCGCTCGCGTCGAGCCTCGACCATCTCGCCTTCAAGCTCGTCCGCTCGGGCGCGCCGCTGCTCCTCTCCGACGTGCTGCCGCTGCTCGAGAACATGGGCGTGACCGTCACCGACGAGCGGCCCTACAAGATCCGTCCCCGCGACGGCTCCCCCGTGTGGATCTACGACTTCGGGCTCCAGCACGCCGAGGGGGCGGAGCTCCAGGCGGAGGAGGTGCGCGAGACCTTCCAGGACGCGTTCGTGCGCGCCTGGCGCGGCGAGTCGGAGAACGACGGCTTCAACCGGCTCGTGCTCGCGGCCAGGCTGACGGCGCGCGAGATCACGGTCCTCCGCGCGATCGCGAAGTACCTGCGGCAGGCGGGGAGCACCTTCAGCCAGGCGTACATGGAGGACGCGCTCGCCGCCCATCCGGAAATCGCGCGCCGGCTCGTCGAGCACTTCCGGCTGCGATTGGATCCTGCGCGGTCCGAGGACGCCGACGCCGAGGCACGCGCGCTCGAGCGCACGCTCGAGGCGGCGATCGACGGGGTCGAAAGCCTCGATGAGGACCGGATCCTGCGCGGCTTCCTCCGGGTGGTGTGCGCCGCGCTCCGCACGAACTACTTCCAGGCCGGCGCCGACGGTCAGGCAAAGCCGTACCTGTCGCTCAAGCTCGACCCCGAGCTGATTCCCGACCTGCCCGAGCCGCGCCCGCTGTTCGAGGTGTTCGTCTACTCGCCGCGGACCGAGGCGGTGCACCTGCGCGGCGGCAGGGTCGCGCGCGGCGGGATTCGCTGGTCCGACCGCCGGGAGGACTTCCGCACCGAGGTGCTCGGCCTGATGAAGGCGCAGACGGTCAAGAACGCCGTGATCGTCCCGGTCGGCGCCAAGGGCGGCTTCGTCGTCAAGCGGCCGCCAACGGGCGACGACCGGAGCGCGCTCCTCGCCGAGGTCGTCGCGTGCTACCGGATCTTCATGCGCGGCCTGCTCGACCTCACCGACACGATCGCCGGGGGGGAGGTCGTGCCGCCGGCCGACGTCGTCCGGCACGACGGCGACGACCCGTACCTCGTCGTCGCCGCCGACAAGGGCACGGCCACCTTCTCCGACATCGCGAACGCGATCTCGGCCGAGTACGGCTTCTGGCTCGGCGACGCGTTCGCCTCGGGCGGGTCGGCGGGCTACGACCACAAGCAGATGGGGATCACGGCTCGCGGCGCCTGGGAATCGGTCAAGCGGCACTTCCGCGCCCTCGGCACCGACCTCGCGAGCACGGACTTCACCGTCGTCGGAGTCGGCGACATGTCCGGCGACGTCTTCGGGAACGGGATGCTGCTCTCGCGGCGCATCAAGCTCGTCGGCGCGTTCGACCACCGCCACGTCTTCCTCGACCCGGATCCCGACCCGGCTGCGAGCTTCGCCGAGCGCGAGCGACTGTTTCGACTGGCCGGCTCCTCCTGGGCCGACTACGACCCGGCCCTGATCTCGACGGGCGGCAGTGTCTTCCAGCGCACGGCGAAGGCGATTGCGCTCTCGCCCGAGATCCGTGCCGCGCTCGGCGTCGAGGAGGAGTCGCTCACCCCGAACGAGGTCATGCGCGCGATCCTGCGCGCGCCCGTCGACCTCCTCTGGAACGGTGGCATCGGCACCTACGTCAAGGCCCGCGAGGAGCGGAACGCCGAGGTCGGCGACAAGGCGAACGACGGCATCCGAGTCGACGCCGCCGAGCTCCGCTGCCGCGTCGTCGGCGAGGGCGGCAATCTCGGCTTCACGCAGCGCGCGCGGATCGAATACGCGCTCCGGGGCGGCCGGATCTTCATGGACGCCGTCGACAACTCGGCCGGTGTCGACTGCTCGGACCACGAGGTGAACATCAAGATCCTGCTGAACGCGATCGTCGCC
>DATLXM010000065.1:0-26747 GCA_035575835.1 Gaiellaceae bacterium | reverse complement strand
GATCGCCACGAGCGCGAGGAGGGTACCGGTGCCGGATCCGCCCCACTCCTCGTCGTAGAGGAGGCCGAAGAGCTCGTGCTCGCGAAAGAGCTCGACGATGTCCCAGGGGAACTCGTGCGACTCATCGATCTCGGCCGCGCGCGGTCCGACCCGTTCCCGGGCGAGCGTGCGAACGAGCTCACGGATCTCGCGCTGCTCCTCCGTGAGGACATCCCAGGCCACGGCCGAAGTGTAGAGGGCGGGGCGCGAACGCCCCGCCCTCGGACGCGACCTCAGCCTCCGGTCGGGCGGACGATCCAGAGGCCGGTGTTCATGTCGCTCAGGTAGACGAGCCCGGTCGCGTCGTCGACCGCGACGCCCCACACCTGGGTGGTGTTCGAGAGCACCCCCCGCTGGGCAGGCTTGACCGTGTTCTGCCCGGCCGGCGGGACGAAGTGCCCCGTCTCCTTCGGGTTGCGCGGATCGGAGACGTCGATCATCCGGACGCCGTCCGTGTACCAGGAGACGAAGAGCGTGGTTCCGTCCAGCTCGGCGAGATGAGCCACATAATCGCCGGCCGCCTGGTCAGACGTCCCGATCGAGTTGGGCGTCTTGTAGGTGCCGATCTGCTTCGGCGCGGCGAGGTTGCGCTGGTCGTAGACCCGCACGTAGCCGTAGCCCGTCTCGACACCTGGGCCCGTCTTGCAGAAGTCCTCGTCCTGGGTGAAGAGGAGCTTGCGGCCGTCGTCGTAGACGGAGGAGTGCGCGTCGCCGTCCTCCCAGGACTTGTAGACGGTGCGGCCCTTGTAGACAGGCTTTGCGGGGTTCGTGACGTCGACCGCGATGAAGCCGGAGTCCCAGTAGGCGATGAACGCGAGCTTCCCGTCCGCGGAGGGCGAGACGCTGTGCCCATAGTTCGGGTCGGGATCGCAGCCCTGACCGGCCGCGGGCGGAGCGCCGAGGTCGGAGATCACGCCCCAGTCGGAGACTTCGACCGGCTTGGACGGATCGGTGACGTCGATCAGGCGGAAGTCGCCGCGGCCCTGCTGGTCACGCACTCCGCTCGGGCTCTGGGCATCCGCGTAGCCGCTCGCGGGGACGGACGCGTAGATGTAGGTCTTCTTGAGGTCCGGGCGGTGCTGGAAGTCGGTCTCGTGGAGACCGCGCGCGCAGCAGCCCGAGTCCAGGCGCCCGATCTCGACGGGACTCGCCGGATTCGTGACGTCGAAGAGCTGGAGACCGCGGAAGTAGCTCGTGTCGTAACGCGAGCCGCCGCACACCTGGATGCCGAGTGCGGCAATGTCGCGGCCCGCGTACGGCCCGTACTGCGCCGTGAAGATGTTCATGTCCTCGGCCGAGGTGCCTTCGGGGTTGCGGAGCGTCGCGACCCGAACCGGACTCGCCGGGTTGCGGGCGTCGACGACTGCGACGCCGGCCTTGTCGCCGGAGGGGCAGAAGCGCGTGTTGCCCGTGGCCCAGTCGGTGAAGCCCCAGTGGCCGATGTAGGCGTAACCCTTGTGGACGGAGACATCCGCATTGAAGCCGCGGTCGCCCAGGCTGTTGTGCCCGACGAGCTCCATGTTCAGCGCGGAGCCGCCCTTGTTCCCGCCGGTGTAGGTCTTGTTCGACTGCTCGAGGAAGCGCTTCTCGTCCTTGAGTAGCTCGTCCCCGTTCGACGGCGCCGTGAGCGCGACCGCCGCGGAGATCAGTGAGGCCGCGGCAGCGACCAGCAGGATCAGCTTCTTCATGTGTCTCCCCCTCGTGATGACCCGAAGGGCCGATTGTGCGCTTCTCCCCCTCCGACTGCAAGCTTGCATAGCTCTGATGGCAGTCCTTGACACCGTCCGGCTCGCAGAGCACACTCCGCGCCTGCGGTCGTAACGACAATCACGATCGGACGAGGGGGAACATCTTGGTCAGAAGGATTCTCGCGCTCACGAGCCTGGCGCTCGTGGCCGCCTTCGTACTCGGCGCCGCGCCGGCATCGGCCAGTCACGCGTGGAGCAACTATCACTGGGCGCGCACCGCGAACCCGTTCACGCTCAAGGTCGTGGACAGCAACACGCCCGACTGGGACGACAATCAGGCCGGCGCGATCAGCGACTGGTCCAAGTCGACGGTCATGGACCTCACGAGAGAGGCCGGCGACGACTCGTTCAAGACCCGCAAGCGCTGCGTGATGATCAGCGGGAAGATCCACTCCTGCAACGCGACGTACGGCAACAACGGCTGGCTCGGCCTCGCCTCGATCAACATCAGTGGCGGCCACATCACCCAGGGCAGCGCCAAGATGAACGACACGTATTTCAACTCGGGGTCGTACAACGAGACGGCCCGCCAGCACGTGATGTGCCAGGAGATCGGGCACGACTTCGGACTCACGCACCAGAGCGAGTCGGGCGCCGACCTGAACACGTGCATGGACTACGCGGACGCGCTCGACAATCCGAGCCCGAACGCCCACGACTACGACCAGCTGCAAACGATCTACTCGCACCTCGACTCGTCGACGACGATCGGGGCCTCGCTCGGCACCCTGCCGGACGCGGTTCCTTCGTGGGCGCCGGCGACGCAGCGGGCACGGTCTGTCTACGTCGACCAGCTCGCGGACGGGAGCGAGCTCGTCACGTTCGTCCTCTGGGCGAACCCGATCCACGCCTGGCGCTAGGCGGAGCGGTGGCCGGTGCGGGGCGTCCCGCACCGGCCATCAGCGCACGATGCGTGCTGCGTAGCTCGCGGAGCCCTTCGCCCCGCGAGCTTCGACGATGATCACGCCGCTGCCGCGCACGCGCCAGCTCGGATCGCGCGTAGCCACGAGCGGGTAGGAGCGCTTCGTCGCGAGGACGCGCACGAGCACGGACTTGGGCGCGAAGGCGAGGTGAATCCTCAGCGTCTGACCTTCCTTCGCTACGAGGTTGGGAAGATCCGTGCGGCGTGCCGGAGACAGGAACGTGACGCACGTCGTCGTCCAGCAGAAGCTCGAGTAGGCGAACCAACCCGAACGCGAGCCGAGCGTGAACCACGCGGGCGGAGGCTCGCCGGTCGTGCCGGCGACGTTGGGTGGCGGAGTGCCCGGCTCGGCCTGAGCGACGGGGGCGAGGAGCGCGACAACGAGCGCTGAGAAAGCAACGAGGCGGAGCGGAACTAGGAGTGCTCTCATGTCGCTTCTACGTCACCGCTCGGTGGAAATGTCACACCCCAGCCCAGGCGCTCGTCACCAGAGCACTGCGACGCCGCTCGCACAGCGAGCCCGCCGAACCTTCGCCGCGGCATCGCTGGAAGCGGCCGCTTGCCTGGAGGTAGGCTGCCGCGCGTGATCCTGGAGAACGGCCTCATTCGAACGCTCGACCCTTCGCTCCCGACCTCCCGGGCGCTCGCGATCGCAGGCCCGAACGTGGCGGGCGGGGTCGGCGTGCACGAGAGCGCGCTCGCGAGCCCGGAGACCATCGACCTCGGCGGCCGCTGCGTCCTGCCCGCGTTCACCGACGCTCACGTTCACTTTCCGACCTGGGCGCTCGCCCAGAAGCAGATCAAGCTCGACGGCTGCGACTCGCTCGACGAAGCGCTCGCCCGCGTCGCCGCGGCGGAGGCGAAGCCCGGCCGCTGGCTTCGGGGCTACGGCTGGCGGGACGGGGACTGGAGCCCGCCGAGCGAGCCGACGAAGGAGGCGCTCGACGCGGTCACCGGCGAGACGCCCGCCATCTTCATCTCCAAGGACTACCACTCCGTCTGGCTCAACTCGGCTGCGCTCGCCCACGCCGGGGGCGATCTCGAGGTCGACGGCGGCGTCGTCGAGCGCGACGTCCGCGGCGAGCCGACCGGTGTTCTGCGCGAGGAGGCTGCGTGGCGCTTCCGCGATCGCTACGTCGAGACGACCCAGGACGAGTGGGTCGAGGCGACTCGTGCCGGGATCGCGCTCGCGAACGCACGCGGTGTCTGCGCGATCCACGACAAGGACGGTTGGCTCGGCGCGCCAGGGATCTTCCAGCGGATCCGGGAGGAGGGGAACCTCTCGCTCCGCGTCTGGGGTTCGATCCCGCACGGCCTCGTCGAGCACGCGAGCGAGCTCTCGCTCCGCTCGGGATTCGGGGACGAGTTTCTCCGAATCGGCTACCTCAAATGCTTCATGGACGGCACGCTCGGCTCGCAGACCGCGCTGATGACGGATGGGACGGGCGTCGAGATCACGAGCCGCGAGGAGCTCGAGGAGATCATCCGGAAGGGCGCCGAGGCCGGCTGGCCGGTGAGCGTCCACGCGATCGGCGACCAGGCGAACCGGAACGCGCTCGACGCGTTCGAGGCGACCAAGGACGCTTGGCAGCCGGCGGGGCTGCGCCACCGGATCGAGCACGCGCAGTGCCTGACCCCGGAGGACGTGCCGCGCTTCGCCGAGCTCGGAATCGCCTGCTCGGTTCAGTTCACCCATGCTCCCTCCGACCGCGACCTCGCGGAGCGCTTCTGGCCCGACCGGCTCGGCGGCACGTACTCGTTCCGCTCGCTGCTCGAGTCCGGGGCGCTCGTCGCGAACGGCTCCGACGCCCCGGTCGAGGAGCTCGATCCGATCGCAGGGTTGTCTGCCGGGGTCACCCGGTCGATCGACGATCGCGGCGCGTGGCGGCCGGAGGAAACCCTGACGGTCGAGCAAGCACTGCACGCGATCTGCGTCGCCCCGACGTTTCTCTCCGGGGACGAGCGCCGCCGCGGCCGCCTACTGCCCGGCCTCGCCGCGGATCTCGTGGTGCTCGATCGCGACCCGTTCACCGTCGAGCCGGAGGAGCTCTCCGAGCTCCAGGTCGTGGGGACGATGGTCGGGGGCCGCTGGGTGCACAACGAACCACCCTGGGACTGACGAGCCGGGCGCAGCGCCGTCCCCTTGTGGAGAGATCGGCACGGATTCGGCACATTCCGGTCGCGCCCGCGTCGCACCCGTGCGCCTACGCTCCCTACCCCGTGGGTGGGTTGGGGGGTGGTGAGGTGGGTCACCTCCGGCGTGGACCTGCCACCTTGCGGCCGGAGTACAATCGGGACGTGGCCGCCCGCACCATGAATCCCGTGCACGACGCGACCTGCTCGGTCGCCGCCTGCGCCGAGATCATCGGGGCGAAGTGGACCGCCCTCCTCGTCCACGATCTCTCGGAGGGGGCCCGCCGCTTCTCGGAGCTCGAGCACTCCTGTCGCGGGATCAGCCCCCGCACGCTCTCGGAACGGCTGCGCTGGCTCGAGGCCGAAGGCCTGATCGTCCGCCAGAGCTATCCGGAGTCTCCGCCCCGGGTCGAGTACGCGCTGACCGAGAAGGGCGAGGGCCTCCTGCCGATCATCGGCGAGATGCGCCGCTTCGGCCACGACTTCCTGGCCTGCGGCTAGGACTCCAGCGGGCCGGGCTCGGCCCACACGCGCGCGAGCTCGACGACCGTTGCCGCAGCCGCAGCCATGTCCTGGACGCTCGCCCACTCACGGAGCGAGTGGTATTCCTGGCCGCCCGTGAAGAGGTTCGGCGTCGGCAGTCCGCGGGCCGAGAGACGGGCGCCGTCGGTGCCACCCCGGATGATCGCGTGCACCGGCTCGGCGCCCGCGCGGCGGACGGCCTCCTCGGCCTTCTCGACCACGATCGGATGCTGGTCGATCACCTCGCGCATGTTCCGGTACGTCTCCTCCTCGGTCACCTCGAGTCGCGCACGCGGCTCTCTGGCGCCGATCTCCTCCGCCGTGCGGTGAATCACGGCGAGGTGCTCGTCGAGCTTCGCGCGATCGTGGTCGCGGACGATCAACTCGACGACGGTCTTCTCACCGGTTCCCGCGATTCCGCTCGGATGGATGAATCCCTCGCGCTCCTCGGTCGTCTCGGGCGAGAGGCGGTCGCGGGGTAGAGCGGCGACGAAGTCGGCAGCGAGGCGGATCGCACTCACGAGCTTGCCCTTGGCCGAGCCCGGGTGGACGGCGCGGCCGTGGACGGCCACGATCACCTTCCACGCGTTGAACGTCTCCGTCTCGATCTCGCCGAGCCCGGAGCCGTCCAGCGTGTAGGCGTAGGCGGCGCCGAAGTCGTCGAGGTCGAGATGGTCGGCGCCGGCCCCGATCTCCTCGTCGACCGTGAAGCAGACGCGGATCGGCGCGTGCCGGGGCTTCGGATTGCGCTTCAGATAGGCAACGGCGGCCACGATCTCCGCGACCCCGGCCTTGTCGTCGGCGCCGAGAAGGGTCGTGCCGTCGGTCGTGACCAGGTCGTGCCCGATCTTCTGGCCGAGGGCCGGCTGTTCCTCCGGATCCAGGATCTGGGACTCGTCGCCGGAGAGGACGATCCTCGTCCCGTCGTAGGCCCGGTGCACCTGGGGCTTCACGTTCGTGCCGGTCACGTCCGGCGACGTGTCGACGTGCGCGATCAGGCCGATCGCCGGAGTGCCTTCGGTTCCCGGTAGCGACCCGTAGACGTAGCCGAATTCGTCGAGACGAACGTCGTCCAGGCCGAGCTCGCGCAGCTCCGCCTCGAGCACTCGGGAGAGGTCGAGCTGCTTGGCCGTCGACGGCGTGTCGGGCTGGCCGTACGCCGACTGGGTATCGATCTGGACGTAGCGGAGGAACCGCTCGAGCACGTCGTCGGCGAGCTCCGCCGCGAGCGGGGAGACGAACCGGTCGTCAGGCAAGCTGACCGAACCGGACGAAGAGCTCGCGCGCCGTCGCCACACCCAGGTTGATGTAGTCGACGAGCAGCCGCTCATTCGGGGAGTGGATGTTCGAGTCCGGCAGCGCAAAGCCCGTCACGATCGTGGGGATGCCGACGCCGGCGAGCGCTGGGACGAGCGGGATCGAGCCGCCGGAGCGGACGAGTAACGGCCGGACGCCCGTCACGCGCTCGAACGCGTCCTGGGCGAGTGCGACGGCTTGCGAGTCGGGAGAGACGAGGCCGGGAGGGGCGCTCGACTGCTGAGCGATCTCGACCTCGGTGCCAGCGGGCGCCGCCTCCCGCAGCAGGCGCTGGAAGGACTCGCCGATCTCGGTCGGATCCTGGCCAGGCGCGAGCCGGATCGAGACGTTCGCTTCGGCCCCCACCGGAAGAACGGTCTTGACGAGGGTCGGCGACCCGCCCGAGAGGCCATGCACGTCGACCGCGGGCTCGGCCCACGTCCGCACGTAAAAGTCGTCGCCGGCGCCTCCGTCCATGGGACGCGAGCCCTGCTCGGAGATGGCCTCGGAACCCGGCTGCAGCTCGGCCCAGCCCGCGCGTTCCTCGTCGCTCGGCGACGCGATTCCGGCACGGAGCGGCTCTGGCAGGCGGCCGTCCGGGCCGGCGACCACGGCCGAGAGCGTCTGCATCAGGGCGTGGAGCGCGTTCAGCGAGGCCCCTCCGTACATCCCCGAGTGGAGATCGCGCTCGCCGGTGCGAACCGTGATGTGAAAGTAGTTGAGGCCGCGAACAGCCAGGTTGAACTCGGGTTGGCCGCGTCGCTGCATCCCGCTGTCGAAGACGACACCTGCATCGGCGCCGCGCTCGTCGGCCGCGAGCCAGTCGACGATCGAGTGACCGCCGATCTCCTCCTCGCCGTCGCAGGCGAACCGAACGTTGACCGGAAGCTCGCCCGCCTCGGCGAGCAGCTGCGCCGCCTTCAGCAGCATCCAGAGCTGGCCCTTGTCGTCGGCGACGCCCCGCGCGTAGAGCCACTCGCCGCGCACCGTGGGCTCGAACGGCTCCGTCTCCCAGAGCTCGAGCGGCGCCGGCGGCTGGACGTCGAAGTGCCCGTAGCAGAGGACGGTCGGTGCGCTCTCGGCGTTCGCAGACGCGCGGATCTCGCCGATCGCAAGCGGGCGCCCTTCCCAGTCGACGAGTTCGGCGGTGCCGCCGGACGCTCGGATGTGCGAGCAGACCCATTCGGCCGCGGCCCGCACGTCCTCGGCGTGCGCCGGGTCTGCGCTCACGGACGGGATTCGGAGCAGCTCCGAAAGCTCGTCCAGCCAGTCCTGCCTCAGCTCGCCCACGGCGGCGAGTCTAGTCTGAACGCGGATGGAGCTCGGGCTGTACACGTTCGCGGAGCTCGCCCCCGGGCGATCGCCAGAGCAGCGTCTCCGCGAGCTCATGGAGGAGGTCGAGCTCGCCGACCAGGTCGGGCTCGACGTCTTCGGCGTGGGCGAGCACCACCGGAGCGACTTCGTCGTCTCGGCGCCCGCCGTCGTGCTCGCCGCTGCTGCAGCTCGGACCGAGCGAATCCGGCTGACGAGCGCCGTCACCGTGCTCAGCTCCGACGACCCGGTGCGGGTTTTCCAGGAGTTCGCGACCGTCGATCTCCTCTCCGGCGGACGCGCCGAGATCATGGCCGGGCGCGGCTCGTTCATCGAGTCGTTCCCGCTCTTCGGCTACGACCTCGCAGACTACGACGACCTCTTTGCCGAGAAGCTCGAGCTGCTGCTCCTCCTCCGCGCGGGCGAGCGCGTGACCTGGTCCGGCACGCACCGCCCGCCGATCGCCGGGCTCGACGTCTACCCGCGGCCGGTGCAGGAGCCGCTGCCGGTCTGGGTCGCCGTCGGCGGGAGCCCCGACTCGGCGGTTCGGGCAGGCAGGCTTGGGCTTCCGCTCGCGCTCGCGATCATCGGCGGGCAGCCCGAGCGTTTCGTCCCGTTCGCGGAACTGCACCTTCGCGCCGCCGCCGAAGCGGGCCACGAGCGGCTCGCGCTCTCGATCAATTCCCATGGCTTCGTCGGCGAGAGCCCGGAGGAGGCGGCCGACGACTACTTCCCGGGGTACGCCGCAATGATGAACCGGATCGGACGCGAGCGAGGCTGGCCGGCGCTCCAGCGTCAGGACTACGACGCGCTCCGCAGCCCGCGGGGAGCGCTGCTCGTCGGCAGCCCCGAGCAGGTCGCCGAGAAGACCCTCTTCCAGCACGAGCTCTTCGAGCACGATCGCTGCCTCGCCCAGTTCAGTGTCGGCACGCTCCCGCACGCGAGCGTGCTCCGCTCGATCGAGCTGTTCGGAACCGAGGTCGCGCCGCTCGTCCGGGCCGAGCTCGGCCGCCGCGCGGCCTAGGTTCCTGGCGTTCAAGGTGGCGCCGGAGAGGGGCGTCAGGCGACGTCGCGGAGCTTGCCGGCGTCGGCGAGCGCCCGCAGCTTCTTCAGGCTCTGGTTCTCGATCTGGCGGATCCGCTCGCGCGTGACGTTGAACGTGCGGCCGACCTCGTCGAGCGTCCGCGGCTGCTCGCCGTCGAGCCCATAGCGCAGCTCGAGCACACGCCGCTCGCGCTGGGAGAGCGAGCCGAGGATCCCCCGGAGCGCCTCCTTCCGCATCGTCTCTTCGGCGAGCTCGTCGGGAAGCGGCGCGGTCGCGTCCGTCAGGAAGTGCCCGAACTCGGACTCCTCCTCGTCGCCGACCGGCTTCTCCAGCGAGATCGGGGTCTGGGCGCTGCGGCGAATCTGGTCGACCTCCTCCGGAAGCAGGTCGAGCTCGAGCCCGATCTCCTCGGAGTTCGGCTCCCGGCCGAGCTTCGCCCGGAGATTGCGCTCGGTGCGCACGATCTTGTTCAGCTTCTCGACGACGTGAACGGGCATCCGGATCGTCCGGGCCTTATCGGCGAGCGCCCGCGCCACGGCCTGGCGGATCCACCACGTCGCATACGTCGAGAACTTGAAGCCCTTGCGATGGTCGAACTTCTCGGCGGCGCGCACGAGCCCGATCGTCCCCTCCTGGATCAGGTCGAGGAAGGGCAGGCCCTGGTTTCGGTAGCGCTTGGCGATCGAGACGACGAGCCTCAGGTTCGCCTCCACCATCGCCTGCTTGGCGGAGTGGTCGCCGCGCTCGATCCGCTTCGCGAGCTCGACTTCCTGCGCCGCGGTCAGGAGCGGCACCCGGCCGATGTCCTTGAGGAAAAGCTGCAGGGTGTCGGTCGACACCTCGCTGGCCTTCGCCTCCGCGACCTCGACTTCGACCTCCGGCTCGTCGACGACCTCGATCTGCTGCTCTTCGAGCGCCGCGTAGAACTCATCGAGCTGGGCGGTGTCGAGATCGAGCTCGTCGAGCACCGCCGTGATCTCGTCCGTGCGCAACTTGCCTGCGCTGCGACCGCTCTCGAGCAGCTGCTTCGCCTCGTCCGTCTCCAGCACATCCACGACCTTCGCGGCCGCGATCTCCGAAACTCCGACTTCCACGACTCCTGTTGCGCTCATCCGGCTCCCCCTCCGATTCGGCGCTCTGAAAGTAGTTGCGAATGCCCCCACGCGCAACACTTCCCATACGAAAAGATGCGGAAGAATGCCACGAGGATCGGACGACCGCTATGGGCCGTTCGGCCCATCTTTCGTTCAGCTGGTCCCCACCTTGGCAAGCTCGTCCAGGTACCGGCCAGCTTCGGTGGCAATCCGGGAGCCCGGCTCCTGAATCCGCGCCTGCCTGAGCTGCTTTCGGGCCGCGGTCACGTCCCCTTGCCAGAGGAGGAGCAGCCCGAGGTGGAACCGGACGGTCGCGGCCTCAGGGAAGCGGCGCGAGAGCGGCCCGAGCCGCGAGAACGCCTCGACCGGGCTCTCTTTCGAATAGCGGCCCACGGCGTCCGCGACGAGCGCCTCGGGCTCGTCCGGATGGGCCCGCGCGGCGGCCTCGAAGGCCCGGCGGGCCGAGACGGGCCGGCCGAGCCGCTGCAGGGCGACACCGTAGAGCAGCTGATCGGCGAGCCGGCCCCTGCGGGCACCGAGGCGGAGGAGCTCCAGCTGCCGGGCCGGCCGCTTCCCGACGACGGCAGCGGGTAGCGCGGCCGTCGGCTGGAAGAGCGGCAGGCCCGGCGCGAAGTCCCGGTGCAGCAGGTCGCCGGCGCTGACCGCGTACGGGGTGTCCGGCTCGACGTCGCGCGCCTCGCGCCACGCGTCGAGCGAGCCGGTCTCCCCGGCCCAGAAGCGCGCGAGGCCGACGTGGAGCTGGAGGAGAGCGCTCCGCGGATAGAGCGTGCCGAGCTGCTCGACGCGATCCAGCGAGCCCGGCCACGACGCGAAGGCGAGTCCGAGCTTCGCCTCGAGCGAGTCGTCGCGGAGGAAGAGCTCCCGTGCCCCGGCGCGGTCGCCGCTCGCGTAGAGCCGCGTCGCCTGCCGCAAGGCCCGGGCCCTCGCGTCCTCGCGCACACCGAAGTCGAGCACCAAAGGGGGCGCCCCTTCCCTCCCCGTGGGCACGGCAGGGGCGACGGCGGCGCCCGGGTCGTCGCTCGAGAGAGCGGCCGAGCCGGCGACGACGACGGCCGCGAGGAGCGCCAGCGCGGAGACGATGGCGACCGTGCGCGTGCGCGGAGTCATTGCGCCACCGTAGCTTCCGAGCGCTCGCGGGAGCCCACCTCGCCCTCGCTATATTGTTGAAAGTAATGCCCGGCTACCGCGATCTCCTGCAGCAGGTCAAGTCCGAGATCGAAGAGATCTCGACGGGCGAAGCGTGCGAGAGATCCTCCGCTCTCTTCCTGGACGTGCGCGAGCAGGACGAGTGGGACGAGGGCATCGTGCCCGGTGCCGTGCACATCCCGCGCGGTCAGCTCGAGTCGCGGATCGAGGGACTCGTGCCGGATCGCTCGCGCGAGCTCGTGGTCTACTGCGCGGGCGGCTCGCGCTCCGCCTTCGCGGCCAAGTCGCTCGCCGACCTCGGCTACGAGAACGTCGTTTCGCTCGCCGGTGGGTTCACCGACTGGAAGCGGAATGGATTCGAGGTCGAGACGCCGCAGACCCTCACCCCTGCGCAGCGCGCGCGCTACTCGCGCCATCTCCTGATCCCCGAGGTCGGCGAAGCCGGCCAGGCGAAGCTCCTCCAAGCACGGGTGCTCCTGATCGGCGCGGGTGGGCTCGGCTCACCCGCCTCGCTCTACCTCGCCGCCGCCGGCGTGGGCACGCTCGGGATCGTGGACGCGGACGTCGTCGACGACTCGAACCTGCAGCGCCAGATCGTCCATTCGACCGAGCGGATCGGCGAGCCGAAGGTCCTCTCCGCGAAGCGCACGATCGAAGCGCTGAACCCGGACGTCGTCGTCAAGGCCTACGAGGAGCGGCTCACCTCCGAGAACGTCGAGCGGATTCTCGGCGAGGGCTGGGACGTGATCCTCGACGGCGCCGACAACTTTCCCACTCGCTATCTCGTCAACGACGCCTCGGTCTGGCACGACATCCCCGTCGTCCACGGCTCGATCTATCGCTTCGAGGGCCAGGTCACCGTCTTCCAACCCAAGCACGGTCCGTGCTACCGCTGCCTCTTCCCCCAGCCGCCGCCGCCCGAGCTCGCACCGAGCTGCGCCGAAGGCGGTGTCCTCGGTGTCCTCCCCGGGATCGTCGGCTCGATCCAGGCGAGCGAGACCCTGAAGCTCCTGCTCGGGATCGGTGAGAACCTCCGCGGCAGGCTGCTCCTGATCGACGCTCTCGCGACTACGTTCGACGAGGTCACCGTCAAGCGCGATCCGGGCTGTCCGGTCTGCGGCGAGCACCCGTCGATCACCGAGTACGTCGACTACGTCGAGTTCTGCTCGAATCCGGTGCGGGCATGACCGTCGTCCGGATTCCCCCGACGCTCCGGGCTGAGGTCGGAGGCAAGCGCCAGGTCGAGGCGAGCGGCGCGGACGTGCGGGCGGTGCTCCACGATCTCGCCCTGCGCTACCCGGCGCTCGGTCGGCAGCTCTTCGAGGACGGCGACCTCGCTCCGTTCGTGAACGTCTATCTCGGCGGCGAAGACGTGCGCACGCTCGACGGGCTCGACACCGCGGTCGACGGCCAGCCGATGATTCTTCTTCCGGCGATGGCCGGTGGCAGCTAACTCGCTCGCGCCCAGTCTCCTCGACCTCGTCGGGTCGACCCCGCTCGTCGAGCTCTCCCGCTTCGCCCCCGGCCCCGTCCGGGTCTACGCGAAGCTCGAGGGCCAGAACCCCACCGGTTCGATCAAGGATCGGATCGCCAAGGCGATGATCGAGGCGGCCGAGACGACGGGCGAGCTCGAGCCGGGCCGGCGCCTGCTCGAGCCGACGAGCGGCAACACGGGGATCTCGCTCGCCCTCGTCGCGAAGCTGAAGGGCTACGCCCTGACGTGCGTGATGCCCGAGAACGCGACCGCCGAGCGGAAGCGCCTGCTCGAGCTCTACGGCGCCGAGATCATCTCCTCGCCGGGAGCGGAAGGCTCGAACGGCGCCGTCCGGCACGCACTCGAGCTGGCAGAGCGGGACCCGGCCTACTTCATGCCGTTCCAGTACGCGAACGAGGCGAATCCGCGAGCCCACTACGAGGGAACCGGCGCCGAGATCGCCGAGGCGCTCGACCGAGTCGATGTGCTCGTAGCCGGGCTCGGAACCGGCGGGACGCTGATGGGCGCGGGCGCCCGGCTCCGCGAGAGCTTCCCCGATCTCGTCGTCGCCGCGGCCGAGCCGCTTCCCGGCGAGTTCGTGATGGGCCTCCGCTCGCTCGCAGACGGCTACGTGCCCCCGATTCTCGACGTCTCGAAGCTCGACCGCAAGGTGCTCGTCTCGAATGCGGAGTCGGTCGCGGCGCTCCGGCAGCTGCTCGACACGGAGGGGATCTTCGGCGGCGTCTCCGCGGGGGCAGTCGTTCACGTGGCGCGGAAGCTCGCGGCCGAGCTGGACGAGGGGGTCGTCGTCTGCGTCCTCGCGGACGCCGGCTGGAAGTACCTCTCCGCCGACTTCTGGGATGCGGCCGACGTCGAAGGCTCGATGGAGCGCACCGTCTGGTGGTGATCCCGGTCGAGGTTCGTGCCGCCCTCATCGCCCATGCCGCTGCCGAGGCTCCGAACGAGGCGTGCGGGGTCGTCGTCCTCCGGGACGGGGTCGCCGAGCGCTACATCGAGGGCCGTAACGCCGCCGCGTCGCCGTACCGCTTCGAGCTCGAGGTCACGCCCGAAACGTGGTTCCTCGAGGACGACGGCTACGAGCTCGCCGTCTTCCACTCGCACCTCTCCTCGCCGCCTCACCCATCACGCACCGACGTCGAGAACATCGGGCTCTGGACGGGGAAGCCGTACCTGATCTACTCGCTGCGGCTGGACGATCTGGCCGCCTTCACCATCGGCGAAGACGGCCGGATCGCGAGCCTGGAGCTGAGCTAGGAGACCTTGAAGGTGCCGTCGCCCGTCATCGACGTCGGGTGCGGGTCGCACAGGAACCTGTAGGTCCCTGGCTTCAGCGTCACGTTGAAGGTCTTCGTGCCGGTGCCGACGATGCTCGTGGCGACGTTCACGCCCGGGCCTCGGAGCCGGAAGTTGTGGATCCCCGACTTGTCGGCAACCGTGAGCGTGTACTTCCCGGCCTTCGCGGACTTCACGGTCACGCCGCCCTTCTTCAGGGTCATCGAGAAGCCGGGGCCGACAGTGCCGGTCAGCTTCGGCACGGCGGCCTGAGCGGGAACAACCGCGACGAGCCCGAGCGCGGCCAGCAGAGCGAACGGACGAATACGAATCATGCCTCTCCTTTTAGGTGAACCGGTGTTACACCCTTTATACGTCGGCCCGCCGACTTCGGATGTTGCGCGGCGGTGAACGGCTCAGCCGGCGAGCCGAGCCAGATCGTCGGCCGACAGCGTCAATTCGCGCGCGCCGAGGTTCTCCTCGAGGTGCGCGAGCGACGACGTCCCCGGGATCGGGATCGTCACGGACGAACGCTGGAGCAGCCAGGCGAGCGCCACCTGCGCGGCGGTCGCATCGTGCGCGGCGGCGATCTCCTCCACCGGACCGCCGGATCGCGCGAGCTCACCGGCGTCGAGCGGGTACCAGGGGAGAAAGGCGATTCCCTCGCGCTCGCAGGCTTCGAGCACCGCTTCCGACTCCCGGTTGCCGAGGTTGTACTCGTTCTGCACCGAGGCGATCTCGACGATCCGGCGCGCCTCCTCGAGCTGCGCCACGTCGACGTTGGAGAGCCCGACGAGGCGGATCTTGCCCTCGACCTGCAGCTCGGCGAGCGCCCCGACCGACTCTGCGAACGGGGTCGCCGGATCCGGGCGATGGAGCTGGTAGAGGTCGATCGTGTCGATGCGGAGCCGGCCCAGCGAGGCCTCGCAAGCCGACTTCAGATACTCGGGGCGTCCGTCGGGCGGCCAGTTCCCGCTCCCGGTCCGGGTCAGCCCGCCCTTCGTCGCGACGGTGATCCCCTCGTAGGGGTGGAGCGCCTCCGCGAACTGGAGCTCGTTCACCTCAGGCCCGTAGGCGTCCGCTGTGTCGAAGAAGTCGACCCCGAGCTCGCGGGCGCGGCGGAGGACGGCGAGCGCGTTCTCGCGATCCTCTGGCCAGCCCGTGACGTTCGGCCCGCAGAGCCGCATCCCCCCGAAGCCCAGCCGCTGCACCTCGAGCTCGCCGCCGATCAGGAAGGTCTCCACGCTGCCATCATGCCGGTCGGATGGTCGTCGAGGAGCTCGCACCCGGACTCTGGCGCTGGTCGGCCCGCCGCGACGACGCGGAGGTCTGGTGCCTCTATGTCGAGACGGACGCCGCGACCGTCCTGATCGACCCCGTGTTGCCGGACGAGCCGGAGCGGTTCTTTCGTGCGCTCGATCGGGACCTCGAGCGCCGAGGCAAGCCGCTGACGATTCTCTGTACGTCCGCCGAGCACGAACGCGAGGCCGCTCCGCTCGTGGAGCGCTACGAGGCGACGTTGCTCAGAGCGTGACCGTCTCGCCTCTCTCGGCCGCGCGGTAGAGCGCCTCGATCGTGCGCGCCTGCCCGAGCGCGTCGGCGCGCCCGAGGAGCGGCTCCGCCTCTCCCGCGATCGCCGCGGCGAAGTTCTCGAGCTCGAGCAGGTAGTGGTCGGCCCGTTCGACCTCGACCTGCTCGACCGAGTCGTCGCTGGTGAGCAGGACTCGCGCGCCGTCGTTCATCCGCCACGGCGACTCGGCGACCAGAGTCCCCTCCGTGCCGGTCGCCTCGAGCCGTTCGCGGAGCGGGGCGTCGAACGACGCCTCGACCTGCGAGATCACGCCGGCCGCGTGGCGCATGGTTCCGAAGAGCGCCAGGTCGATCCCCGTCTCGCCGACCACCTGCTCGGCCTGGATGCGCTCGGGCTCGCCCGCGAGCAGACGGACGCCGCTGACGCAGTAGCAGCCGACGTCCATCAGGGATCCACCGGCGAACTCCGGTCGAAACCGAACGTCGCCGGGGTCTCGGAGCCGGAAGCTGTAGGTTGCGCTGACCGATCTCAGAACCCCGATCGCGCCACCCGACACCAACTCGCGGATCCTCACGGTCTGCGGGTGATGGCGGTACATGAACGCCTCCATCAGGACGAGCCCACCCGCCTCGGCCGCCGCGAACGCCTCCTCGACCTCGGCCGGATGGCGGGAGTAGGGCTTCTCGCAGAGCACGTGCTTCCCGGCCGCCAGGGCCCGCATCGTCCACTCGTGGTGGAGCCCATTCGGGAGCGAGATGTAGATCGCGTCGACGCCCTCGTCCTCGAGGAGCGCCTCGTAGCCTGCGTGGGAGCGCCCGATCCCGTGCTCGTGCGCGTACGCCTGCGCCTTCGCCCCGTCGCGGCTCGCGACCGCGACGACGTCGACCACCTCGGTCGCACGGGCGCCGTTCAGGATCGCACGGTTGATCTGCGCCGTGGAGAGCAGTCCGAGCTTCATCCACGGAGAGTAAGCTCCCCCGGTGCGGGAGGTGCTGACCGACGACGCCGTCGACTTCCTGACCGAGCTCGAGCGTCGCTTCGGGCCGCGGCGGCGAGAGTTGCTGGCCCGGCGCGCCGAGCGGGCTGAGCGGCTCCGAGCGGGTGAGCTCCCGGACTTCCTCCCCGAGACCGCCGCCGTTCGCGAAGGGGACTGGCGGGTCGCCGCCGTACCTGCGGAGATCCAGGATCGCCGCGTCGAGATCACCGGCCCGGTCGACCGGAAGATGGTGATCAACGCGCTCAACTCCGGCGCCCGGATGTTCATGGCCGACTTCGAGGACTCGAACTCGCCGACGTGGGCCAACTGCATCGAGGGCCAGGTCAATCTCACCGACGCGCTCGAGCGGACGATCACCCTCGAGCAGGGAGAGAAGAGCTACCGGCTGGACGACACCGTGGCGACCCTCCTGGTGCGCCCGCGGGGCTGGCACCTCGAGGAACGCCACTTCGAGGTCGACGGCGCCCCGATCTCCGCGAGCTTCTTCGACTTCGGGCTCTACTTCCTCCGCAACCACGCGCGCGGGGGCACGTTCTTCTACCTCCCGAAGCTCGAGAGCCACCTCGAGGCACGCCTCTGGAACGACGTCTTCGTCCACGCACAGGACACGCTCGGCGTCCCGCAGGGCACGATCAAGGCGACCGTCCTGATCGAGACGATCCTCGCCGCCTTCGAGATGGACGAGATCCTCTACGAGCTCCGCGAGCACTCGGCCGGGCTGAACGCGGGCCGCTGGGACTACATCTTCAGCGTGATCAAGAAGCTCGGGCATCGACCCGAGTTCGTGCTTCCCGATCGGGGTGCGGTGACGATGGCGGTTCCTTTCATGCGGGCCTACACCGACCTGCTCGTTCGCACCTGCCACCGCCGCGGCGCGCATGCGATGGGCGGGATGGCCGCCTTCATCCCCTCCCGCCGCGACCCCGAGGTGAACGCCGTCGCGCTCGCGAAGGTACGCGAGGACAAGGAGCGCGAGGTGGGGCAGGGCTTCGACGGCACCTGGGTCGCGCATCCGGATCTCGTGCCCGTCGCGCTGGAGATCTTCGATCGCGTCCTCGGCGAGCGCCCGAACCAGGTCGAGCGCCAGCGGGACGACGTCACGGCCTCCGCCTCGGCGCTCCTCGACGTCGCCGCCACCCCGGGCGAGATCACCGACGAAGGGCTCCGCAACAACGTCTCCGTGGGGATCCAGTACCTCGCGGCGTGGCTGAAGGGATCGGGCGCCGTCGCGATCTTCAACCTGATGGAGGACGCGGCGACCTCGGAGATCTCCCGCTCACAGGTCTGGCAGTGGCTCCGGCACGACAGGGTCGAGCGCGCGGCCGTCGAGCGGGCGATCGAGGAGGAGGTCGCGAACCTCGGGGAGGGCTACGACGAGGCGCGCGCGCTCTTCGAGCAGGTGGCCCTGGGTCACGAGTTCGTCGAGTTCCTCACCCTCCCCGCCTATGAGCACCTCGACTAGGACTGTCCGGCCGCGCAAACCGGCCGGACGGCCCATGCAATCCTCGGGAGCGAGCCGCATCCTGAGCGGATGAGTCAGGGCCAGGCACTCCTCTGGATCGTGGCGCTCTTCGCGCTCGAGATCCAGCACCTCAAGTGGATCGTCTGGGAGCACTGGGACTGCCGCCGCTGCGGCGTCAAGCACAAGCAGTGCGGGCACGGCGCCCGGCTCGTCAAGTATTTCTAGGTCAGTCGCCGGCGACGAAGAACTGCCAGTCGCCGTCGGGGGTGATCGCCGTGCGGTAGCCGAGATACCCCGTGCTCTCCGGTCCCTTCATCTGCTCGACTTCGGCCTGGGTGTAGAGGCCCGCATCGACGACGGCCTGCCAGTCCTCGTCCGTCGGCGTCTCCTCGTAGGCCGACGGCCAGGCGTACGAGCCGGTCTCGTTCCGACTGTGCGGGATCGTCAGGATCGTCGCGAGCGCGAACATCGGCAGCGGGCGCTCGGTTCCCGCCTCTTCGACACTGCGCCAGTGCTCGGACGCGTCCGTCCCGCTCCCGTAGCTGACCGTGAAGCCCTCGCCCTCTTCGAGCGCGATCTCCTCCAGGGTCTCGTAGTCGCAGGCGATCGCGGCGTCGAAGATCCGCTGCCGGACGGACGCGACGGCCTCGGGCAGATCCTGCTCGGGCAGGGTCGCTCGGACGGTCGAGGCCGAGCACGTCGTCTCGGGCTCCGCGGTGGTCGCCGCCGGGGCGGTCGTCGTCGTCTGCTCGGTGACGGTGAGCGTCACGGGTTGCGGGGCTGCGGCCTCGTCGGAGTCTGAGCCGCAGCCCGCGAGGAGCGCGACGAGGGCGAGCAGGAGCAAGCGCTTCATGCTGTCTCCGTTCGCTCCGGGGCGGCGCGTCCCTCCCGGAGTGCGGTGAGCGTTGCCTGCGGCGTGATCCCCTCGGGGTCGACGCGGAGCTCGAGAAGCGCGGGGCGACCCGCTGCGAGCGCCCGGTCGAGCGCGGCGGCGAACTCCTCCGTCCGCTCGACGATCTCCCCGTGGGCGCCGAAGCTGCGCGCGAAGGCGGCGAAGTCCGGGTTCGTCAGCGCCGTTCCGACCACGCGTCCAGGGTAGTCGCGCTCCTGGTGCATCCGGATCGTCCCGTACATCCCGTTGTTGACGACGAGCACGATGATCGCCGCGTCCTCGTGCACCGCGGTGGCGAGCTCGTTCCCGCTCATCAGGAAGTCCCCGTCGCCCGCGATGCAGACCACGACGCATTCGGGCTGGGCGAGCTTGGCCGCGATCGCGGCCGGCACCCCGTAGCCCATCGCCCCGCTCGTCGGCGCCAGCTGGGTGCGGTAGTGGCGGAACGGAAAGAATCGATGTCCCCAGACCGCGAAATTCCCGGCCCCGTTGCAGAGGATCGCATCGTCGGGCAACCGCTTGCGCAGGGTCCGCATCACCTCGCTGAGGTTGAGCTCCCCGGGGGGCGAGACCGGCTCGAGCGTGGCGAGGTAGTCCGCGTGCGCTGCTTCGACCCAGGCCACGCGGGAAGGGCTCGGCGACGAGCCGGGCAGCCGCCGTACAGCCGCAGCGAACTCGGGCGAGCCCGCGTTGATCGCGAGCGCCGGCTGAAAGACGCGGCCGAGCTCCTCCGCCCCCGCGTGCACGTGCACGAGCATCTGCCTGGGTAGAGGCGGCTCGACGAGCGTGTAGCCGCCGGTCGTCATCTCGCCGAGGCGCGCGCCGACGACGAGGAGCACGTCTGCCTCGGTCACCCGGGCAGCGAGCTTCGGATCGATCCCGACGCCGACGTGGCCCGCGTGCTCGGGCGCGAGGTTGTCGACGTAATCCTGGCAGCGGAACGACGTCCCGACCGGGAGCGCGTTCGCCGCGCAGAACGCGAGCAGGTCGCTTGCAGCGGCGGCTGTCCAACCCCCGCCGCCGGCGAGCACGAACGGCCGCTCGGCGCTCTCGAGGAGCTCGCGCAGCCGCTCCAGCTCCTCCGCTCCAGGATGGGTCTGGACGGGCGTGTACGGCTGGGCGTCGGCAACGTCGACCTCGTCCACGAGCATGTCTTCGGGGAGCGCGAGCACGACCGGGCCGGGACGGCCGGCAGTCGCGACGCTGAAGGCACGGGCGAGGAACTCGGGGATCCGCTCCGCCCGGTCGATCTGAGCGACCCACTTCGCCATCGGCTGGAACATCCGCCGGTAATCGATCTCCTGGAACGCCTCGCGGTCGAGCATGTCCCGGCCGACCTGGCCGATCAGGAGGATCAACGGGGTCGAGTCTTGCTGGGCGGTATGGATGCCGACCGACGCCTGCGTGGCACCGGGCCCGCGCGTGACGAGGCAGATCCCGGGCTTCCCGGTCAGCTTTCCGTGCGCCTCCGCCATGTTCGCCGCCGCCGCCTCGTGACGGCAGGTGACGAGCCGGATCGGCGTGTCGTGGAGGGCGTCGAGGACGGCGAGGTAACTCTCCCCGGGCACGCAAAAGGCGAGCTCGACGCCGTGCAGCGCCAGCTGGTCGACCAGCACCTGCCCGCCTGTGCGCGCGCTCACAGTCGAATGGGGCCTTGAGCAAGCGCCTCGGCCGCGGGCTCCTCCGCACGCACGAGGACGACGCGGACGACCGAGCCGGAGCCGCTGACCTCCGCCGGCTCCTGCCAGGCGCCGAAGGGATGAACGATCTCTCCGTTGACGGTCAGCTCGCCGCGGAGGATGCAGCCGATCCCCGGGCCGCCCGCGGGCTCCACGGCGCCCCGCTCGCAGCGCATCACGTAGTCGGCCCAGGGGTCGAGCTCGACGTGGGCGCAGAGCTTCGCATCGTCGACGCTCCACTCCGTCAACTCGAAACGGAGCACGGTCGCGCCGTCCGAGCCGGCCTCGAGCCGGGCCTCGTCCGCCCCGAAGGCCGCGTGCCCTGCGTGAAGCGACGCGAGCTCGCCCGAGGCGACGTAGACGATCCGCCCCCCGGACGGGAGCTCGAGCGCCTCACCCGGCGCGAGCAAGTCCTCGTACAGCGAGAGCGACGTCATACACCCATGCAGACGTATTTCAGCTCGAGCCAGTCGTCGAGGCCGTACTTCGATCCCTCGCGCCCGATTCCCGACTCCTTCATCCCACCGAACGGCGCCACCTCGGTCGAGATGATCCCGGTGTTGACCCCGAGGATCCCGTACTCGAGCGCGTCGGAGACGCGCCAGACGCGGCCGAGGTCACGGCTGTAGAAGTAGGCCGCGAGCCCGAACGGGGTGTCGTTCGCGAGCCGGACGGCCTCCTCCTCGCTCCCGAAGCGCTGGATCCCGGCGACCGGCCCGAAGGTCTCCTCGCAGCTCATCGCCATTCCGTTCGTGACCCCGGTGAGCAGCGTCGGCTCGAAGAACGTGCCTTCGAGCCTCGAGCCGCCGCGGACGAGCTCGGCCCCGCCGGCGGTCGCGTCGGCGACGTGCCGCTCGACCTTCTGAACCGCACTCTCGTCGATCAACGGCCCGACCTGGATCCCGTCGTCGAGCCCATTCCCGACCCGGAGCGCTGCGACGGCGGCGTCGAAGCGCTCGACGAAGGCGTCGTGAACGGAGTCCTGGACGAGGATCCGGTTCGCGGAGACGCACGTCTGCCCGGAGTTCCGGAACTTGCACAGGATCGCGCCGGTCACCGCCTCGTCGAGGTCGGCGTCGTCGAAGACGACGAACGGTGCGTTCCCACCGAGCTCGAGCGAGACCTTCTTCACCTGGCCGGCACACTGCTGCATCAGGAGCTTCCCGATCTCGGTGGAGCCGGTGAAGGAGAGCTTGCGCACGACCGGGTTGCCGGTCAGTTCGCCGCCGATCGTGGGTGCGTCCTCGGCGTCGCCGGTGACGACCGAGAGCACCCCCGGAGGCACGCCCGCCTCCTCGGCGAGCCTGCAGAGTGCGAGGGCGGAGAGCGGCGTCTGCTCGGCGGGCTTCACGACCATCGTGCAGCCGACCGCGAGCGCCGGTGCGGCCTTGCGCGTGATCATCGCCGCGGGGAAGTTCCAGGGGGTGATCCCGGCGGTGACCCCGATCGGCTCGCGCAGGACGACGATCCGCTTGTCGGCCTGGTGTGGCGGGATCGTGTCCCCGTAGACGCGCTTCGCCTCCTCGCCGAACCATTCGAAGAACGAGGCGGCGTAGGCGATCTCCCCGCGGGCTTCTGCGAGCGGCTTGCCCTGCTCGCGCGTGAGGAGGACGGCGAGCTCCTCCTGGTGCTCCAGCATCAGGTCGGCGAAGCGGCGGAGGACGAGCGCGCGCTCCTTGGCGGGCAGGGCGCGCCAGGCAGGCTGCGCTCGTTCGGCGGCCGAGATCGCGCGTCGCGTCTCCTCCGTTCCGCAGCGAGGGACGCTCGCGATCGTCTCGCCCGTCGCGGGATTCGTGACGTCGAAGGTCGCGCCGGAGTCGGCGTCGATCCAGGCCCCGTCGACGTAGGCCTGGTGCGCGAGCAGTGTCGTGGGCTCGGTCAGGGCCACGGTGAGAGGATAGTCGTGTGATCGCGGACGCCCACACCGACCTGCTGATGGAGCTCGCCGAGCGGGAGCACCGCCTGGGCGAATCGGACGTCTTCGCGCGAACGTGGCTGCCGCTCTTCGAGGCCGGTGGCGTCGGGCTCCAGGTCTGCCCGATCTTCGTTCCGCTCGAGCACCAACCGGAGGGGACGCTCCGGCACGCGCTCGCGCAAGCGACGTCCTTTCACGCGGCAGCCAGGGAGAACGCGAAGCGTGTGGCGATCGTGCGCTCGCGAGGAGACCTCGATGCGGTCGAGCGCGGCGAGAAGATCGGGCTCGTCCTCGCGCTCGAAGGCGTGGAGCCGTTCGGGTACGAGCTCTGGGGCGTCGACCTCTTCTGGGAGCTCGGACTCAGGGTCGCGAGTCTGACGTGGAACCGGCGCAACCCCTACGCGGATGGCGCGGCCGAGAGCGGCGGGCTCTCCGGCCTCGGCCGCTCGCTCCTCGCACGGATGGCGGCCCGCGGGATCGTGCTCGACCTCGCCCACGCCTCCGAGCAGCTCTTCTCGGAGTGCCTCGAGCTCTACGAAGGGAGGGTCATCGTCACGCACGCGGGGTGTCGCGCCGTCCACGACCATCCCCGGAACCTCACCGACGAGCAGCTCCGCGCCTTGGCCGATCGGGACGGGCTCTTCGGCCTGATGCTCCACCCGCTCGCGATCGACCCCGAGCAGCGAACGATCGCGCGGGTGATCGAGCACCTCGAGCACGCCGGGGAGACGATCGGCTTCGAGCGGCTCTGCCTCGGCGGCGACTGGACGCGGCGGCTCTCCTTCCTCGGCTCGCCGACGACTCCGGACGGCCTGATGCCGCCGGGGCTGGAAGAAGGCTCGTCGATCGAGGGCCTCGGAGGGCACGAGGACTACCCGGCCCTCGTGGAGGCGCTGCGCGCGCGGGACTGGGAGCAGCACCAGCTGGACGGCCTACTCTTCGGCAATCTCCTCCGCCTTCTTCGCGAGTCCCTTCCGGCGTGAGACGTCACGCTCCCGACCCATCCGCGTGACGTTCTCGTCACGAATCCCCGACTAACGTTCGTGTTGGGATCCTCGCTCCCCCGTTGGGGGCGCGCGGACCGGGTCGGCTACGGGGTGACGAGCACCCGGCCGGGCGAGCCCGCGAGGCTGGCGGCGAAGGCGTCGTCGGCCTCGTCGAGGGAGAAGCTCGGGCCAACGAGACCGGCCAGCTCCAGCTCTCCGGTTCGCGCCAGGTCGAGGAGCCGCGGGAGCGCGACGGCCGGATCCTCGGAGCCGTAGATCGTGCCTGTCAGCGTCTTCTCGCGGTTCGTGAAGTCGAGCGGATCGAGGGTCAGCCTCGCACCCGCGACGGGCAGGCCGACGACCACGGCCGTGCCGCCGCCGCGCGTCCAGCGCAACGCGAGCGACGTGGTTTCCGGCGAGCCGACCGCGTCGAACGCGTAGTCGACCCCCTCGGGATCGAGGGCGCGCACGGCTTCGCGCACGTCCTCAGGCGCGCAGGCGTGCGTCGCACCCAGGCGGAGCGCCTGCTCACGCCGGCCCTCGACGGGGTCGACGACGACGATTGCCGCGGCGCCCGCGATCCGCGCGCCCTGGACGACGAACTGGCCGACCCCGCCCGCTCCGATCACGAGCGCGCTGAACCCCGGCTCGGGCCGGGCCGCGTTCAGCACCGCCCCCACGCCGGTGAGCGCCGCGCAGCCGAGCAGCGCAGCCTGGTCGAGCGGAACGTCGTCGCCGAGCGGGAGTGCGGCCTCCGCAGCGACGACGACTCGCTCCGCGAGGGCGCCGGTTGCGGTTCCGCGGTAGACGATCTCGCCGTCGAGCGAGATCCCCGTGTGGCCGCCGAGGAGCGTTCCGCGGCCGATCGCAGTCGAGAGCGGCCCGCAGGCGGCCGGTCGCCCACGTCGGCAGGCACCGCACTCGCCGCAGGCGGGCGCCCACGAGAGAACGACGCGATCGCCTTCCCGCAGCCCCGTGACGTCTGCACCGACCGCCTCGACGAGGCCCGCCCCCTCGTGGCCGAGCACGATCGGCGTCGGGCGCTGCCACTCGCCCTTGTAGGAATGGAGATCGGTGCCGCAGACGCCGACGGCACCCATCCGGACGAGCACCTCGCCCGCGCGAGGCTCCTCGAGCTCGAGCTCCTCGACCACGAGGAGGCCCGGCTCGTGCATGACGGCCGCCCGCGTTCTCATCGCATCAACATCCCGCCGTTGACGTCCCAGGTCGCTCCGGTGACGAAGCCTGCAGCGGCGGAGGCGAGGAAGGAGACGACGGCCGCGACCTCCTCGGGACGACCGACGCGGCCGACCGGGATCGTCCGCAGCATCGCCTCGAGCTTCTCCGGCGGAACGGCGGCGACCATCGGCCCGTCGATCGCGGCCGGCGCGACGGCGTTCACGGTCACGCCGGATCCGGCGAGCTCGGTTGCGGCGTGACGGGTCAGCGCGACGATTGCGGCCTTGGAGGTGGCGTAGTGAACTCCGGTCGCGGAGGCGCCCCGCTGCCCCGCGACGGAGGCGAGGTTGACAATCCGGCCCGCTCCTCGGTCGCGCATCTGCGCTCCGACCACGCGGCAGCCGAGATACGTCCCTTTGAGATTGGTGGCGAGCACGTCGTCCCATTCCTCGACCTCGATCTCCCAGAAGGAGCGGAACTCCGTTCGGGCCGCGTTGTTCACGAGCACGTCGACCTCACCCGCGGCGGCAAGCAGCCGCTCCCAGGAGTCGAGGCTACGAACGTCGTGCTCGACGGCCTCTCCGCCGATCTCCGCTGCAACCGACTCTGCTTCGGCGACGTTCACATCCGCGAGCACGACCCGGTCGCCGTTGGTTGCGAGCCTCGTCGCGATCGCAGCCCCGAGCCCCTGCGCCGCGCCCGTCACGATCGCCGTCCGCACTACGAGGCTCCCGCGTGGATCCGCTGCTTCGACTCGCGGAGCGGCCCTCCGGCACGGCCGGCGCGGGTCGCGAGGATCTCCGAGATGATCGAGACGGCCGTCTCCCCGGTCGAGTCGGCGCCGATGTCGAGGCCCGCCGGGCCCGCGATCCGCGCGAGCGCGCTCTCGCCGAGACCGGCCTCGAGCAGCCGCTCGCGCCGGCGGTCCTGCGTCCGCCTCGAGCCGATCGCACCGACATAGAAGGCGTCGCCAGCGAGCGCGGCCTGAAGCGCGGGGACGTCGAACTTCTCGTCGTGGGTCAGGATCACGACTGCGGTCGCGTGGTCGGGCGCGGCTTCGGCGAACGCTTCTTCGGGCCAGGCGACGATCAGCCGGTCGGCGCTCGGAAGCCGCTCCGCGGTCGCGAACTTCGCCCGTGCGTCGGCGACGATCGTCGTCCAACCGAGAAGCTTCACCGCGGCACAGAGCGCCTCCGCGGTGTCGACGGCGCCGTAGACGAAGAGCCGTGGCGGCGGGCCGTAGACCTCGGCGAAGACCCGGCGCCCCTCGAACTCGAGCTGGCGGTTGCGGCCACTGCGCAGCAGATCCGGCGCCTGCGCCACCAGCTCGGCCGGCCCGTCGCCCACTGTCTCGCCGTTCTCGAGCGCGAGCAGCTTGGTGCCCGCGTACTCACCGTCGAGCACCGTGAAGAGGACGGCACGATCGTCCCCCAGCTCAACGAGCCGCTCGAACGGGGTCACGGAAGCCGCTCGACGAAGACGTCGATCTCGCCGCCGCAGGGCAGGCCGACGCTCCAGGCGTCGTCGTCGGAGATCGCGTAGGAGAGGAGCTTCGGCTCACCCGTCGCGAGGACAGTGCGCGCCTCGGCGTAGACCTCGTTCTCGACGCAGCCCCCCGAGACGGAGCCACAGAGCTTGCCGCTCTCGGTGACGCCCAGGCTCGAGCCGACCGGGCGCGGCGCCGACCGGCGGGTTGCGACGACGGTCGCGACCGCCACGCGCTCGCCTTCGCGCCGCCAGCGCGCCAGCTCGGGGAGGATCTCCTTCATGGGCTGATTCTGCCCGATAGCCTCCGCCACGATGACTGACCAGGCAAGTGTGAGCCTGCTCCGGTGGTTGCGGCGGCAACTGCGCGAGCCGACTCCGTGGCGGGAGCGGCTCGAGGCCGCCGTCGCCAATGACGATCCCGCCGAGGCGCGGCGTTTGCTGGAGCGGATGGAGTTCACCGCGGCGCAGCGGCACCACGTCGCCGGCCTGATCGACCGCTGGGAGGCGCGGCGCTGAGCCGGGAGACGAACGAGGCGCTCGTCCGGCAGATCTTCGACGCCTTCGCCCGCAAGGA
>DATLXM010000064.1:0-30223 GCA_035575835.1 Gaiellaceae bacterium | reverse complement strand
TCGGCGCCCTCGACGGCGAGCTTCGCGAGCTCGCTCGGCGCACCCGAGATCACGCCCGGGAAGTTCATCATCTCGGCGAGCGCGATCACGCGCTTGCGACGCAGGAGCGCCTCGAGATCGCCCGGATCGAACGGCCGCCGGGGCGACTCGAACCGCGAGGCCGGCACGCACGACGAGGCGGTGAAGAAGACGTCGAGCGGCAGGTCGGCACAGGCGTCGACGAGCCAGTGGACACCGTCGGTGCCGAGCACGTTCGCGATCTCGTGCGGGTCGGCGACGACGGCGGTCGTCCCGAGCGGGAGCACGAGCCGCGCGAACTCGGAGACGAGGACCTTCGAGCTCTCGAGATGCAGGTGGGCGTCGATGAAGCCTGGCACGACGAAGGCGCCATCCGCGTCGATCGTCTCCTCTCCCTCGTACGACCCGAGCCCCGCGATTGCGTCGTCGCAGATCGCAACATCGACCTCGAGCCATTCGCGCGTGAAGACCGAGAGGACGCGGCCGCCGCGAACGACGAGGTCGGCCGGCTGGTCCCCGCGCGCGACCGCGAGGCGGCGGCTCAGATCACCCTTTTGCAGCACGTGTCGATCTCCCGGTCGTGTCGATAGAGAAAGTATGACCACGCAGCTCGTGATCGCCTGCGGAGTGCTCTGGACGACCCTGCTGAAGGCGCTGCTCGTCCGCGCTCGGGTGATTCCGGCCTCGTGCGTCCGCTGCGGCCGCCCGTTCGAGCGGAGCGAGCTCGGCGAGCAGATCTGCTGCTGCGGCTAGACTTTCGCCGCCGTGACGTCGAGCAGGGTCGCGACGATCGTCGAGAACGCCTCCCCCTTCTCGACGTAGGCGCTCGCGCCGCGGGCGAGTGAGTCGAGATCGATCACCCCGCGGGCGAAGCCCGAGAGAACGACGATCGAGGTGTCGGGCGACGCCGCCTGGATCCGTGGAATCGCCTGGAGGCCGTCCAGAACCGGCATCGCGAGATCGAGCACGACAGCGTCGGGCTGTTCCTGCTCGGCGAGCCGGACTGCCTCCTCCCCGTCCGAGGCTTCGCCGACCACCTGGAAGCGGCCGTCCTGCTCGATGATCAGGCGGAGGAGCTGCCGATACTCGACAGTGTCGTCGGCGAGGACGATCCGGATCTGGGAGTCGATCATCCGAAGGGCTTCGGAAGGGCAGCAGGCGCTTCCCGAACGAGGTCGCCGGGGCGGAGCTTGCCCGTTTCTCCGGCCGCCTCGAGCAGCTCGCCCACGATCGACTGAGCCGCGCGTAAGGTGCTCGAGACCGCAGACCGGGCCTGCTCGCCGCGCCCCGAGTCGAGCGCGAGCTGCGCGAGGGCGAGCCCCTGGACGACGTCGTCGTTCAGCTCGAGCGCTCGCCGGCGTCGTTCCTCGAGCTTCTGTCGCGCCCCGAGCCGCACCTCGAGCTCGTCGACCACGATCGCAGCCAGATCCTTCAGCGTCGCGACCTCGTCCTCTGTCACCTCCCGCGGCTCGACTCCGATCACGTTCAGGGTGCCGAGGTTGTAGCCGTCCGCAGTGGTCAGTGGAACGCCGAAGTAGAAGCGGAGGCCGAGCTCACCGGCGACGAGCGGGTTGTCGATCGTGCGGACGTCGACCCCCGCGTTCGTGACGAGCCAGGGATCGTCCTGGCAGATTGCGGACGCGCAGAGCCCCGCCTCCCGGTCGATCTGCTCGACGTCGATGCCGTAGTGCGACTTGAACCAGATCCGATCGGTATCGACGATGCTGACGATCGAGATCGGCACGTCGAAGAGCCTCGCCGCCAGCGCGGTAACGCGATCGAAGGCGCCGTCCGGCGGCGTGTCGAGCACGTCGTAGCGGCGCACGGCCGCCATCCGGCCGTCCTCGTCGGGCGGGATCAGGTCCACGTCCGGAACCTACCCGCAGCGTCCCCCCTTAACCGCCGTAGATCTGGAGGGGCAGCCGGGACAGCGATTCGCCTCCCTCGTCGGTGACGAGCCAGGTATCCTGCATGTAGAGGCAGCCCTTCCCGTCCGCGGCAATTACGTGCGGGTGCATCGAGAAGACCATCCCGGCCGCGAGCGTCGTCTCGACCCCCTCGCCGATCTTCGGGTGCTCGATCATCGTCATCCCGATCGAGTGGCCGGTCACGTGACCGAGGTGATAGCCGCGGGCCGGGAAGCCCTTCGCCACAGCCCGGTGGACGTCACTCGCGGTCGCCCCGGTACGCATCTCGACTCGCGCGGCGGCGTGGTACTCCTCGTACGCCTCGAGCATCCGGGCCGTCTCGTCGTCGACCTTCCCGATCGCGCGCGAGACCTCGACCCAGTGCATGCCCGGCCCAGCGATCTCGAGCGAGGGAACGACGAAATCGCCGAGGATCGTGTCCGATCGCGCAATCGTGAACTCGGGACCGACGAGAACCATGTTCATCGTCAGCCGACCGCACCCGCGCTCGACGAAGAGCTCCTCGGCCGGCGCCATCACCTCGGCCGCGGTCTTGCCCGGCTCGTAGGCGGCGAAGAAGGCGTCGAAGCCGTCCTCGTTGATCCGGACGCTCTCGCGGACCGACTCGAGCTCGACCTCGCTCTTGACCGCACGCGACAGGTCGTACTCGACGTCGAAGGGCACGAGCTCCAGGCCGTCCAGGGCCCGGTAGTCGCGCACGGTCATGATGTAGTCGAGCCCGTAGACGCCGATCCGCTTCCAGCCTCGGTCGCTGATCGTCGCGGCGAGGTGCTCGCCGGGCCGGTCGTGGAAGACCTGCTCGAGCTGCGCGGTTGCGTGCTCGCCGACGTAGCGGGCTTCGCTCGGGAAGACGATCTGGGGCTCGCCGTCGGCCGGGACGAGCACATAGGCATAGCGGTGGACGATCTGGAAGCCCGAGAGGTACGTGACAGAGCCCTCGAAGCCGCTGTACTCGCTCCCGGAGACGATCAGGGCGTCGAGCTCGTGCTCCGCCATCGCGGCGCGCACCTTCGCGTACCTGCGTTCTAGTTCTGCGTCCAACTGTGCTCCATTCCCTTGATCAGGGCCACGACGGCCTCGTTGAGCGGGGTCGCCACGCCGTGCTCCCGTCCGAACCGGACGATCCCGCCGTTCAGATAGTCCACTTCGGTTGCGCGCCGCGCCTCCACGTCCTGGAGCATGCTCGCCTTGTGCCCGTAGGCGACCTCCGGCTTCGCCGCGTGGTCGATCAGATCCTCGGGATCGGCGTCGAGCTCGATTCCCTGTGCTGCTGCGACCGCCTTGCCCTCGTCGACGAGCCCGGTGACGAAGGCCCGGAGCGGCGGCAGCTCGCAGACCCGGCCGTGGGTCAGGCCCGTGAGCGCGCCGACCGGGTTCGTGGAAGCGTTGAAGATCACCTTCCGCCACTGGGCGCCTCGAGCGTCCGCGACCGCCTGCGTCGGCATCCCGCCGCGGGTGCACGCCTCCGCGAGACGCTCGATCTCCGCCGCTGCGGCCGGCTGGGGCTCGAACGGCCCGAAGGTCGTGTCGCCCTTGACGTCCCACTGGACGACGCCCGGCTCGAGGATCTTCCCGGCCGGGAACGTCGTGCCGCGGATCACGCGCTCGACGTGCGCGGCGATCGTCTCCTCGTTCCCGACCCCGTTCTGGACCGAGGCGACGGCTCCCCCGCTGAACGCGTGCGCGGTCGCGGCGATCGCGGCCTCGGTGTGCATCGCCTTCGTCGCGACGAGCCCGAAGTCGCAGGCGGGTAGCTCGGCCGCATCCGTCGTAGCCCGGATCCCGGTCGCGCGCACCTCGCCCGCGCCGGTGAGCTTCAGGCCGCGCTCGTTGATCGCGGCGACGTGGGCCGCGGCCAGGTCGTAGGCCCAGACCTCGACATCCTCCAACTGCGCGAGCGCGACCGCGAAGAGCGAGCCGACCGCGCCACACCCAACCACGCAGACCCTCACGATGACCTCCTCGGCAGTGTCAGCTCACGCCCACCGGTGATCCCGGACGGCCTGAGCACCAGTACGAGTGCCATCACGGCCCCGACGACGACGAGCCGGGTTCCGGAGGGCGCGTCCCAGAGAAACGTGCCCGCCTCAGCCTTCGCCAGCAACGAATCGAGGCCGCTGATCGTGAGCGCGCCGACGACGGCGCCCCACAGGCTCGTCAGCCCCCCGACGACGAGCATCGCGAGCGTCAGAAAGGTCAGCTCGAGATAGACCTGCTCGGTCGTGATCGAGCCGAGCATGTGGACGTAGAGACCGCCGGCGAAGCCGCAGAGCGCACCCGAGAGGGTGAATGCGAGCAGACGCTGCCGGTGCACGCCGACCCCGACCGCCTGGGCGGCGGCGGAATCCTCGCGCGTGGCGCGGAGGAGGCGGCCGGGGCGACTCCGCCCGTAGAGCCAGACGATGCTCAGGACGACGATCGTCCCGAGGGTCGCCTGCAGCGCTCCGGTCGTCTCCGGCACGAGCGAGAGCGTCGTCGCTCCCGGGCCGATCCGCGTCCACTCGCGCAGCAGGTTGTGCGTCACCTCGAGCACGGCAAACGTGGCGATCCCGGCCGCGAGGCCCGAGAGCCGCATCAGGGGCAGCCCCACGAGCGCAGCCAGGATCGCGCCCGCGGAGGCGGCGATCCCGAGCGAGACGATGTTCCCGACCGTGTGGTCGCGCAGGAACGGGAAGAGGTCGGGCAGCACGAAGGTCTTCGACTCCCCCGGCACGGTCAGCACCCCGGCGGCGAACGCGCCGACGGCGACGAAGCTGATCTGACCGAACGAGAGCACCCCCGAGTTGCCGACGAAGACGTAGATCGACGCGACCATCGCCACCGCGACGATCGCGCTGAGGAAGTAGATCTCGTTCGCTCGTGACGCGGTCGCCGCGAGCACGCCGACGATCGCGACGAGGACGACGGGGCCGAGGAGTGTGACGAGCGGCTCGATGCGTCTCATACGCGCTCCGCCGCAGGCGGGCAGCCGAAGAGACCGGCCGGCCGAAGCAGGAGGACGAGGATCACGAGCGCGAAGACCGCCGAGGGGAGAAAGACGGTCTTGTCGGTCGGGAGCACCCCGTTGATCACGCCGCTCGTGAAGCCGATCGCGAAGCCGCCGAGGGTCGCCGTCCAGAGCCGGTCGATCCCGCCGACGACGACGCCGACGAGGACGACGATCGTCTCCTTGAGCGCGAAATCCGGGGCGACGAGCGGCGACTGCACCGTCAGGATCACCGCGACGATCGCCGCGAGCACGCCTGAGAGCACCACCGCGAAGCCGATCACGCGGTCCGCGCGGACACCGAGGAGCCGTGCGGTCCTGAAGTCGGTCGCAGCGGCCCGCATGTGCAAGCCGATCGTCGTCCGGGCGAGCAGGAGCGCGAGCAGACCGAGTGCGATCACGGCGACCACGACGGCGACGATCGTCACCTTGCGGACGTCGACGCCGAGCACGGAGACGGCGCGGTTGAGGCCGCCGATCGAGCCCGCGGGCTCGCCGATCGTCCCGTCGCGGACGTCGATCACGAGCGCGACGCTCTGGAGCAGGAAGGCGACTGCGAAGGTCGTGACGAGCATGACCGCGGGCGACTGCGTCCGCAGCGGGCGGAAGACGGAGCGCTCGAGGACGAGCGAGAGCGCGATCACGACCACGAAGCACGCGGCGATACTGGCGACCGCGGGCCAGTCGGCGGTGAACGCGAGCGTGTACGCGCCGGCCATCACGAGCTGGCCGTAGGCGAAGTTGACGAGGCGGAGGACGCCGAAGACGAGGCCGATGCCGACCGCCATCAGCGCGTAGATCGCGCCGAGGCCGACGGCGTCGACCAACGTCTGCGCGTCGAGCGTCGCGACGATCATCGCAGGTAGGCCGAGAGGAGCTTCTCGGTGTTCTCGGCGTCGGCAGGAGTCAGGGTGGCCCGGAGCTCGCCGTTTGCGAGCACGTAGGTGCGGTCGGCGAAGGCGACGGTCCGGTGGGCCCGCTGCTCGACGAGCAGCACGGTGAGCCCTCGCTCGCGGATCGCGGCGAGCGCGGCGAAGACCGCGTCGACGACGGTCGGGGCGAGCCCGAGCGACGGCTCGTCGAGCAGGAGCAGGCGGGGCGCGGCGACGAGCGCGCGGCCGATGGCGAGCTGCTGCTGCTGGCCGCCGGAGAGAGCCCCCGCGGGCCGCTCGCGGTACTCCTCGAGAATCGGAAACAGCTCGAAGACCTCGCGGATCGCGCCGGCTGCGTCGCCCTGCCGCCTGGCCGCGAGCCCGAGCCGGAGGTTCTCGTCTACGGTGAAGCCGCCGAAGATCCGCCGCCCCTCGGGGACGAGCGCGATCCCGGCCGAAGCGACCCGCTCGGGCGGCAACCCCCGCAGCGAGGCTCCGTCGAAGCGGATCGTGCCCGCGTGCAGCGGCAGGACGGCCATGACGCCGTGGAGCGTGGTCGACTTGCCGGCCCCGTTCGGCCCGATCAGCCCGACGATCTCCCCTTTGCCGACGGCGAACGAAAGGTCGCGAACCGCCGGGACCGGCCCGTAGCGCAACTCGACGCGATCGAGCTCGAGCAGCGGCTCAGACACCAGCGGCCACTGCGCTCTCGCCGAGATAGGCGGACGTCACCTCGGCGTTCGCGCGAATCTCCGTCGGCGTCCCCTCGGCGAGCGTCCGGCCGTAGTCGAGCACGTGGATCCGGTCGCAGACGTCCATCACGAGTGCCATGTTGTGGTCGATCAGGAGCACACCGGCATCGTGGTCGTCGCGAACCGACCGCACCGCCGCCGCCAGCCCCGGGATCTCCGACTCCGGAAGGCCTGCAGCCGGCTCGTCGAGGAGGACGTAGCGAGGCTCCGTCGCGAGCGCCCGCGCCAGCCCGAGCCGGCGCTCGTCGCCGTGGGCGAGCGTCCCGGCCGGAGCGTCCTCTTGGCTCGTCAGCCCGAGCAGGGCGAGCAGCCGGTCTGCCCGCTCCCGGGCCGCCCCGCTGCGCGCGCCGCAGCCGAGGGCGGCCACCTCGACGTTCTCGCGGACCGAGAGCTCTCGAAACGAGCGGCTGTGCTGGAAAGTCCGGGCGAGGCCGGCCCTCCCCCTCCGCGACGGTGACCAGCCGGAGATGTCGTGACCCTCGAGCTCGACCGTGCCGCCGTCCGGGAAGTCGAAGCCCGTCAGCAGGTTCACGAGCGTCGACTTGCCCGCTCCGTTCGAGCCGATCAGGCCGACGACCTCGTGCCGCCGGACCTCGAGAGTGACGTCGTCCAGCGCCTGGACGCCGCTGAACGAGCGGGACACGGAGGAGGCCCGGAGCGATCCGGGCCTCCTCGCGTCCGTTGCGGTCGCGCCTTCGGTCACCCGGAGATGTCGGGGACGACCTTGGCGGTGATGGGCCCGACGTAGCTGCCCTCGTTGTTGTCGACCTTGATCACGCGGTACTCGCGTCCGAAGACGGAGTGCAGCTCGGTGGAGAAGTTGACGTTGCCGGAGATCGTCTCCACCGACGTGAAGCCCTCCATCTCGGTCGCCAGGGCCGCGCCGTCCGTCGAGCCGCCTGCGCGGTCGATGGCCGTCGCCACCCCGTCGATCGCAGCCGCGCCGGTGATGAATCCACCCGTTCCGGGAGCGGCATTCCCGGCGGTGAGCTTGGCGATCAGGTCCTTCACCTCGGGGTTCGGGTCGTCCCCGAAGATCGAGGCGTACGTGACGGCGTAGTAGTTCGTCACCTGCGGGTTCTTCGTCACCCAGTAGGTGCCGTCGCCGGCCCACGAGTTGAGGATCGGCGTCTCGTTCCCGAGCGCGCGGATCCCGGAGACGAGCCCCGGGAGCTCACCGAACGCCGTCGAGGTGACGATCACGTCGGCCTTCTCGCCGTTCAGCCTGCTCACCGCGGCACCGACGTTGTTCGCACCCGTCGCGTAGGTCTCGCGGCCAACGATCTCGCCGCCGAGCTCGGTGAAGCGGGCATCGAACGCCTGGACGATGTTCTTGAAGTAGACGAGCAGCGTGTTCGTCGCGAGCGCCGCCGTCTTCCAGCCCTGCGCCCAGGCGAACTCGGCCATCGCCGAGCCCTCGTCCTGCGCCACGTTGCCGAAGCTGAACGCGAGCTTGCCCTTCTCGCCGAAGCGCTTCGGGCCCATCTGGTCGGTGCCGATGCACGGAGCGATCGTCAGCTTGCCGTCGTTGATCGACTCCTGGACGACGGGCGTCGCGAAGTCGACGTCGCACGTGACGAACATCACGTCCGCACCGTCCCCGAGCAACTGGCTCGCACATGCCTTCGCCTTGGCCGGGTCGTTGTTCTGCGTGTCGCAGGTCTTGATCTCGAACGGCCTGCCGCCGACACCGCCCTTCTCGTTCAGCTGCTCGACGCGGATCTTGGCCGCCGCGAGCGCAGGGTTGTCGAACGGGGCCATGTTCCCGCTCGAGTCGAACGCCCAGCCGATCACGATCGGCTCGCCCGTCGCCGGCCCGCCCGCGTCGGTCGTCGCCGCCGCACCGGTGTCCGCCTCGCCTGTGTCGGCCGCGGTCGTGTCGCCCGACGCGTCGCTGTTGTCGTCGCTTCCGCCGCAGGCGGCCCCGCCGAGCGCAAGCAGCGCCACGAGCGCCGCCAACGCAAACCATCGTTTTCCGTGCATGCCTGCCTCCTGTTGGATTACCCGGTCGGTGACGTCCAGGACGCCTCCTTCGCCTTGATCAGCCGGTAAAGAGTCGTCTGCAGCGGCACCGGCACCCCGAGCCGCTCGGCCTCGCGCACGAGCGCGCCCGTGATCGAGTCGATCTCGGTCTGCCGGTGCGCCTCCACGTCCTCGAGCATCGAGGGGTAATGGGCGCTGCCGCGTTGCGTCGCGAGGACGTTCATCTCCCACGGGTCCTCGTGGAGCTCGATCCCCGAGGCGGCCGCGACCGCCTTGCCCTCGTCCATCAGCGCGTGGACGAGATGGCCGAGGTCGGAGGGCTCTCCCTCGGCGGCGAAGTGCGGGTCATGCGGGAGCCCCGTGAGGGCTGCGACGGCGTTCACAGTCGCGTTGAAGATCAGCTTCGACCACTGCGCCGGCCGCAGGTCGGGGAACGCGCGGGCCTTCAGGCCCGAGCGCTCGATCAGCGCTGCCAGCTCCTCGACGCGGTCGTACGGCGTCCCGTTGTACGGGCCGAGCCACGTCTCGGTGTCGAGGATGTACTCCACGTGCGTGTCGTCGTGGCGCGTCCCGCTCATGAACGTGACCCCGGAGACGATCGGCCAGTCGCCGTGGCTGCGGACGACGGCCTCGGCGCCGAGCCCGTTCTGGACGGTCACGACGGTCGCCTCCGCGAAGCGCCCCTCGAGAGAGGTCGCGGCGGCGTCGAGGCCCGTTCCCTTGGTCGCCACGATCGCGACGTCGAAGTCCGGAATCGCGTCGGGATCGGCGGTCGCGTGCACCGTCCCGCTGAAGTCGGCCCGGCCGGAGACGCGGAGCCCGTGCTGCTCGAGCGCCCGCGCATGCTCGTCGCGGCGGGTGAGCACCCAGACGTCGGCGACCCGGCTCAGGTGAGCTGCGTAGAGGCTTCCGATCACGCCGGCCCCGACGACGCAGACACGCTCGATCACGCGGTCTGGGCCACCCGGTCGCGTGCGCCCGCCTTGAAGTGCGGGATCACGGACTTGGCGAAGAGCTCCTGCGCCTTGATCGCCTGCCAATGTTCCGCACCGCCCGCGTTGACGGTGATCGAGATCTCGGTCAGCCCTTCGCAGACCTCCTGGACGCCCTCGATCCGCTCGATCACGTCCTGCGGCGTCCCGACCCAGACGATGTCGCCGTCGATGATCTCTTCGTAGGGGGTCTGCGCCAGCTTCTCCAGGATCCCGGCCGCGTAGAAGCCGTAGCCGGCCGCGTTCAGCTCGTCCGTCGGCGGCGGCGCGTGCTCGGTCAGCGGCGAGGCGTTCCCGGCGAGGAAGCCCTCCATCCACTGCTTCGCCTCCCGCTTCGCGACCTCGCGGTCCTCGTCGATGTAGCAGGCGTGGATCCAGACGATGTCCGGCTCGGTCCCGTGCTCGGCGCACTTGGCGCGGTAGAGGTCGAGCTGGTCCTTGAGCGCCGCATACGGGAGGAGCGGCGGGACGACGACGGCCCAGCCACGCTCGGCCGCGAGCTCGTAAGTGCGGTCGGAGGTGCCGCCGAGGAAGACGCGGAACTTCCGGTCCGGCCGCGGCACGATCCCCGAGTCGGCGACCGAGAAGTGCTTGCCGTCGTAGGAGAAGCGTTCGTTCTCGAGCGCCGTGAAGAAGAGCTCGACCGCCTCCTCGTAGATCTCACGCGACTCGGGGCTCAGTGGCATCCCGGCCTTCGGCGGCATCCAGCCGTGGCCGCGACCGACGCCGAACTCGTAGCGGCCGTCGAGGAGGATGTCCGCGACCGCGATCTCGGAGGCCAGGACGAGGGGGTTGTGGTACGGCATCGAGTGGAGGAGCGTCCTGAAGTTGATCCGCTTCGTGCGCTGCGCGGCGGCGGCGAAGAGGGCGAGCGGGTTGGCGGAGATCGAGAACTTGGGGAAGAAGAAGTGCTCGATCACGGCGTAGGCGTCGTAGCCGAGCCGGTCCGCGTTGACCATCTGCTCCAGAACCTCGCCGTACAGCTGCGGGGCCGTTTTGCCCGGCCAGCTCTGCAGCTCCGAATAGAGACTGAATTTCACGTCCAGGACCCCCGTTTCTCGTCCGCTCGCGGTGACATGTCTCGAGCGTAGCGATCCTCCCACGCCCGTGTCATGTCAGTCAATGGCCTGCGTCAGGCTGCGGAACTCGTCGTCGCTGACCAGCCTGCCCTCGCGGGCGCCGAGCGCCTTCACCTGCGCCAGAAGGCCTGCGCGAGCCTCCTCGGGCACGTCGAGCCCGAGTTCCTCGGCCTTGAGCCGGATCGAGTCGAGGCCGCTCTTCTTGCCGAGCACGATCGCGCGCTCGGCCCCGACGAGCTCGGAGGAGTAGGGCTCGATCGCGGGCGGGTCGTGGAACTGGCTCGCGACGGCGCCACTCTCGCGAGTAAAGAGATTCTCGCCGGTGAGCGGCTTCCAGGGCTCGAGCGCGTAGCCGGAGCGCTCCTGGACGAGGGTCGCGAGCGTTCGAGCCTGGGTCAGGTCGAGCCGCGTCGAGATCCCGTAGAGCGCTTCGAGCGCGAGTGCGACCTCGAGCAGGTTCGCGTTTCCGGCGCGCTCCCCCATCCCGTTCACGGTGCCGTGGATCCAGGTCGCGCCGGCCTGGACTGCGGCGACTGCTGCTGCGGTCGCGAGCCCGAAGTCGTTGTGGCCGTGCCAGTGCACCGGCACGTCGAGCCATTCGACGGTCTGGCCGACGAGGAACGCTGCGGCCTCCGGCGTCGCGACCCCGATCGTGTCGACGGCGACCACCTCGGTCGCGCCGGCCTCGACCGCGGTCGAGTACGCCTGACGGTAGAACTCGAGGTCGGCGCGCGTCGAGTCGACGCCGAAGAACGCCACCGTGATCCCGTTCTCCACGGCGAAGGAGACTGCCTTCGCGATCCGTTCGAGCATCTTCTCCCGGGGCACGCCGAGCGCTTCGAGCTTGAGGTCGGAGATCGGGCTCTCGATCACGGCCGCGCGCACGCCCAGCTCGACGAGCGCCTCCACGTCTGCGGGAACGGCGCGCGAGAACCCCCAGACCTCGGCGCGCAGCCCTGCGCTCGCGATCAGGCGGATCGCCTCCGCATCCTCCTCGGAGACGCGCGGGAAGCCCGCCTCGATCCGGTCGACGCCCGCCGCGTCGAGCGCGCGCGCGATCTCGAGCTTCTCCTCCGGGGAGAGGACGACGCCAACCGTCTGCTCGCCGTCGCGAAGCGTCGTGTCGTAGAGGCCGATCGGCCCGGACGGCTGCGGGTCGAGCGCGCGACGATTGAGATCGCCGGTCCAGATCTTCTCGCTCTCGATGCTCACGCTCGCACGATCCCGTCCGGATAGGCGCAGAGCTTCTCGGCGCCCGATTCGGTGATCAGGAAATTGTCCTCCACTCGCAGACCCCCGCCCTCGGGCCAGTAGACCCCGGGCTCGATCGCGAGCACCATTCCGGCTTCGATCGTCCCGCCCCCGGCCTGGTGCGCGTACGGAGGCTCGTGGGCGCGGGCGCCGACGCCGTGGCAGACGGGGTGGCTCGGCTGGCCGGGGTAGCCGAGCTCGGCGAGCCCGGCGCGGACGCTCCGGTCGAGCTCGGCGAGTCCCGCCCCGGGCACGAGCGTGGCGAGTGCCGCCTCGTAGACCTCGAGCAGGCCCTCCTCGAGCTCGACATAGCGCGGGTCGAGCTCACCTGGCACGACGTTCTTCGTGTGGTCGCACCAGTAGCCGTCCGCGCAGACCCAGATCTCGAAGAGGGTCGGCTCGTGCTCGGCGATCGGCCGGCTGCCCGTCGAGGTGAACGTCTTGATCCCAGGCCCCGACCAGACGAGCGAGAAGCCGCGCGCGAGCTCCACCTTCCCCTCGAACCCGGTGCCGTGCGCGTGGACGTGGCCCTCCCACATCGCCGCCACCTCGGCCTCGGTCATCCCGGGCTGCAGCCGCTCCTGGACGTACGTCATCGCGAGCGCCGCCAGCTCGTTCGCGAGCCGCATCCGCTCCACTTCCTGCTCGGTCTTGAGCGCCCGGACGCCGCTGAGGAGCGGAGTCGCGTCGTCGGCGTCGGCGAACGCGTCGAACCAGGCCTTCGGGAAGGTGGTGGGCTCGCCGACCATTCGATCGGCGGCCTGCGTCCCGAGCGAGAGCTCGAGCCCGACCCGGTCGTACTCCGATGCGAGCTGACGAGCGAGGTCGAGCGCACGCAGTCCCGGCGGCCGCGGATCGCGCTCGTCGTAGCCCTTGAAGACGCGAACGTCCTCGGTCCACGCCATCCGCGCCGCGTCCTCCGCCGAGGCCTCGAGACAGATCAGGACCGCGTCGCCCTCACGCGGGAAGACGACGGCGTCGTAGCCCTTCATCCCCCAGAAGTTCGTCAGGTAGAGCACGTTGTCGGGCGCGCGGACGACGAGTGCGTCCAGATCCTGCTCCGCCATCGCCGCGCGCACGCGCTCGAGTTTCTCCTCGTCCCTGGCCCAGGACACCCGTCAGACGTCCTCGCCCCACGGGCGCACGCGCGGAAGCGGCGGGGTCCCGTGCGCTTCCTCCCACCCGACGACGGGGTTGCGAAGGACTCCGATCCGCTCGATCTCGGCTTCGATCACGTCTCCGGGCTTCAGGTAGAGGCGGGCCCGCTCCTCGGGCGACTTGAACCCGGCGACGCCCGCGACGGTGCCGGTCGAGAGCACGTCTCCGGCCGAGTAGCCGAGCGCGGAGAAGTTCGAGAGGATCTCCGGGATCGTCACGCTCATCCGGCCGGAATGCGACGTCTGGCGCTGCTCGCCGTTCACCCGCAGCTCCATCGCCAAGTCGTGCGGGTCGGGAATCTCGTCCGGGGTCACGATCCACGGGCCGAGTGGACAGAAGGTGTCGATCGCCTTGCAGAAGCTGAAGACGCCCGAGCGCATCTCGCCGCGCTGGATGTCGCGCGCGGTGATGTCGTTGAAGATCACGTAGCCGCCGATGTAGTCGGCCGCCTCCTCGGGCGGGAACCACTTGCCGGCCTTCCTGAGGACGACGGCGAGCTCGAGCTCGTAGTCGAGCTCCTCGGTCAGGTGCTCGGGATAGACGACCGGCTCGTCCGGGCCGATGATCGCGTCGACGTTCTGGAAGAAGTTGATCCACGGCGCGATCGCGTGCGACCAGTCGACGTTCTTCGATTCCTCCTCGTGCTCGCGGAAGTTCCCGGCCGTGTGGAAGAACTTCTTCGGCACGATCGGCGCGCGCAGCCTCGCCTCTGCGAGCGGGATCCGGTCGCCGGTCTCGTCCGCCCCGCCGCGCTCGAAGTAGGCGCGCATGGTGGGCGCGCCGAGGATCGCGACCTCCTCGCCGTCGACGTGACCGACCAGGCCGCTGTCCAGGGTGACGAGCTTCATACGCAGATCCTCCGGGCAGCGCGGGCGTAGACCTCGGCGATCCGGACGAGTCCCTCGATCTCGAGGTTCTCGCCGTACTCGGGATCCGGCAGCCCCGACGAGGTGCCGTAGTTGACGGTCGCAATCCCGTAGCGCGAGAGCACGGATGCGTCCGAGAACCAACGCGTCACGTCGCGCTCGGGCGCGGTGCCGAAGACCTCCTCGTGAGAGGCCTCGAGCGCTCCGACGAGCGGATGCGCCCCGTCGATCTCCGCACCGGGCGCGGTCACGTAGACCTCGGCCTCGACGCCGTCGAGCCCGCGGGCGAAGTCGAGCGCCTTGCGGCGCGCCTCGGCCATCTCGACGTCCGGCGGCACGCGCAGGTCGAGGAAGAGATCGGTTGCGTGCGGTGTTCGGGAGACGCGCCAGCCGAAGCCGCCCTGGATCGCGCCCACGTTCGCGACCCCGCGCACGTCGCCGTAGCTCATCTCCTCCTCCCACTCGGGAAGCCACGCGAGCACCTTGTCGAGGACGTCGCGCATCCGCACGATCGAGTTCTCCTCGATCCTCCCCGAGGAGAACGCCGTGTGGATGAACGGCCCCGAGGTCGAAAGTCGGAGCCAGAGCGTCCCGAAATGCGCGAGCACGAGCTTCTGCTCGGTCGGCTCGCCGAGGATGCACATGTCCGCCGCGCCTCCGTGGCCGACCAGGTGGCGCGAGCCGGCCGCGTAGCCGCGGTACTCCGCGCCCTGCGCGTTACCCTGCTGCGTCTTCTCGATCTCGCCCGCGACCGCTGCGATCAGCACGTCGCCCTTCAACGCAGCGTCACCGAGCGCGCGCACCGCGGCGAGGTAGGCGACGAGCGCGCCTTTCATGTTCGAGATCCCGAGCCCGTAGATCCGGCCTTCGCGCTCGAAGCCCTCCGGTTGGAAGCCCGGGATCCCGGCGAGCCACGGCTCTCGCCCCGAGTAGGAGGTGTCCATGTGCCCGTTGAACATCAGCGTCGGCCCGCCGCTCGTCCCGGCGCGGGTCGCGAGCACGTTCGCGCGGCCGTCCTCGACCTGCTGCCACTGGATGGCGAGGCCGAGCTCGCGGCACTGGTCGGCGTACCAGCTCGCCATCGCCTCCTCGGAGCCTGTGAAGCTCGGGATCGAGACCGCTGCCAGTGCGTCCGCGACCAGCCGTTCGCGATCGATCATCTGAAGTGCGGCAAGACCTTTTCCCCGAAGAGGCGGATCTGGTCGTGTCGCTTGTCGCCCCAGAGCTCGAGCAGCACGTGCGTGCAGCCTGCGTCGCGGTACTCCTCGATCGCCTCGATGCAGTCGGATGGCGTGCCCGCGATCGGCTTGCACTTGTCGAGGATCGCGTCCGTCACCTTCGCCTTCGCGGCGAGGCGGCCGCCCTGCTCCATGGCTTCGGCGACGGGCCTGATCTCGTCCTGCTCGAGGTGAGCGAGGTCGAGGAGCGTGTCGGCCGAGCCCTGGATGTTCTGCACCTTGTTCGCGAGATACATCCCGGCGATCTCCCGGGCGCCGTCGCGGCCCTTGCCGCGGTCTTCGTCGATCGAGGCGACGACGGTGCAGCCGATGTCGATCTCCGAGCCGGTGTTCCCGACGGTGTAGCGGACGAAGTCGGGCGTCGTGATCGAGGGGGTCAGGCAGCCGTCGCCGATCTCGCCCGCGAGCTGCTGCATCTTCGGCGCGGTCGCGGCGACGTAGACGGGCGGGACGTCGCGCGGCGTGTGGGCCTCGTCCTGGAGCGGCGGGATCGAGGCGCTCCACGTGTCCCCGTCATAGTCGAACGCCTCGCCACCCAGCACGCCGCGGACGATGTTGACCGCGTCGCGCATCGGGCCCAGCGTCTTCGACGTGCTCAGCTTCGTGTTGTTGAGGAAGATCTTGGAGGTCCCGAAGCCGAGCAGGAAGCGCCCCGGGCCGGCAGCCTCCTGGACGACGCGGGCATCCATCGCGACCTGAACCGGGTGCCGCGTGAACGGCGAGATGATTCCCCAGCCGATCGCCAGCCGCTTGGTCTCGCGCGCCATCAGCGCCGAGACCACGGTCGAGGAGCGCGCCTCCATTCCGTGCTTGCGCCACCAGGGATAGGCCTCCGCGAGCCAGATCGTGTCCATCCCGACCTCGTCCATGACGCGGGCCGACTCGAGCATCTCGTCGAGAGGCTCCATCGTCAGCTGCATGACGCCGATCCGGAACGGGACGGCCATCCTCAGTCCTCGGTCGACGTGGTGGGGCCCTGCGGATCCTCGTCGTACGCCTCGGGCGACCAGGGGCTGATTCCCTCGTCTGCGCCGCTCGTCCCGCTCTCGGGCTCCGGATCCTCGTCGGACTCCGCGGGCGGGCCGTAGTCCTTCACGTCCGGCTCGGTCTCCGGCTCGGGTGGCGGGTTCGGGGCGCCGGCCTCTCCGCTGTTGGGGGCGTCGCCGCTGTCGGTCACGGGGCGGCCTCGATCTGCTGCTCGAGCGAGCGAAGGACGTTTCCGACCTGCTGGTTGATGATCGGCTGGAGGACCCGCTGGCCCATCGAGCCGACCGGCCCTGCGATCGAGACGTCCGCGGCCCACTTCATGTTCGTGCCGCCGTCTGCCTCCACGAGCTCGAAGGAGGTCTGCATGTTCATGACCGCGCCGACCCCCTGTCCCTTTGCAGAAAGTTCAGCATACTCTGGTTCGCGCTCCTCGAGCTTCTCGAAGTTGATCTTCATCTTGAGGCCGCCGAGCCCGAGCGGGATCTTCACGTTGGCCGTCCAGTGAGTGTCGTCCTGCACCTCGAAGCCCTCGACCCCGGGCATGGTGTTGGCCATCGCCTCCGGGCTGTTCAGAACGGCCCAGACCTTGGCGCGCGGGGCCTCGAAGCGCTTCTCGCCTTCAACCCTCACTGTGCCGCTCCGCGGGACTCCACGGTCACGCGCGAGCGTGAGGCTTCCGGATCCGAGAGCAACTCCCAGACTCGGTGATAGGGGTTGAAGCTGTCGTAGATGATCGGCTTCCCGTTCTCCTTGAGCGCGTCCTGGAGTGCGGAGCAGACCGCGTGGATCCCGGCGCCGCCGCCCTCGCCCATCCCCTTCGTCCCGAGCGCCGTGAACGGCGACGGCGACTCGATGTAGCCGGTCTTCAGCGGCGGCATGTCCATCGCGTGGGGCACGTGGTAGTCGTAGAAGTTCGGGGTCAGAAGGTTCCCGTCCTCGTCGTAGGTGAAGGCCTCATGGGTCGCGGCGCCGAGCGCGTGCGCGGTCGCGCCCATCACCTGGCCCTCGACGATCTGTGGGTGGATCCGGTTGCCGCAGTCGTCCACGGCGGCGTAGTCGACGACCTCGTAGACGCCCGTCTCAGGATCGATCTCGACGACGGCGAGATGGATCTGGGCCGCATACGTGAGCGTCAAGTTGCCGTACTTCTTCTCGACGTCCGGAACCTCGAAATTCGGCCGGAAGACGAAGCGCGCGTTCAGGGTCACGTCGAGGTCTTCCGGGAGCCCGGCGTTGTTCGCGTTGATGATCGCGCCGCACGCCATCAGCGGCAGCGCCGCCTCGGGGTTCGCCTTCATCCGGACGTGCCCCTCCGCGAGCTCGAGGTCGTCGATCGCACAGCCGAGGATCACGGAGCCGAGCTTTTTGATCTCGCCCGCGAGCTTGTCGGCCGCGCCCTTGACGGCGCCGAGGCCGGTGACCGCGAACTGACTCGCGTAGGTGCCCGAGAAGCCGGCGTGGGAGTTCCAGTAGCTGTCGTGGCCGGCCCGCACGTGCACGTCGTCGGGGGTGACGCCGATGATGTCGGCGACGACCATCGACGCGGTCGTCTCGTGGCCCTGGCCCTGCGGCGTCGTCCCGAGCGTGACGACGACCTCGCCGAAGATGTCGAGCTTGACCGTCGCGACCTCGTTGTTGCCCGAGAACTGGAGCTCCGGGTTGATCATCCGCGACTGGCCGAAGTTGTTCGTGCCGGAGTCGAGCGTCGAGCCGATTCCGAGGCCGAGCAGCTTTCCTCGCGCCTTCGCGTCGGCGCGGCGAGCCTCCAGGCCGGCGTGCCCGATCAGCTCGAGCCCGACGTCGAGCATCCGCCCGTAGTCACCGGAGTCGTAGATGCAGCCGTTCGGGGTCGTGTACGGCATCTCCTCGGCCTTGATGTAGTTCCGCTTCCGCACCTCGACCGGGTCGAGGTCGAGCTCGGAGGCGACGATGTCGATCACCCGCTCGGTGAACCAGAGGTGCTGCATCCGCGAGTAGCCGCGGTTCGGCGAGCAGGGCGCCTTGTTCGTGACCACCTGGGTGAAGTCGAGCTTGACGTTCTTCCAGCGGTAGCAGCCGGGCGTGACCTGCGCCCAGATGATCCCGCCGAGCGGCTCGTAGCGGAGGTAGGCGCCGGCGTCGTCGAGCGCCTTCGTCCGGAAGCCGAGGAGCTCGCCATCCGCCTTGACCGCGACCTCGGTGTCGTGGAACCAGCGCTCGTTGCCGTGCGACATCGTCAGGTGGAAGTCGGTCCGCCACTCGGTCCAGTTGATCGGCCGGTTCAGCTTCCGGGCGAGCAGGCAGCAGGCCACGAGCTGCGGGTGCGAGGTGATCTTGTTCCCGAAGCCGCCCCCGATGTCCTGAGTGACGAAGCGGAGCTTGTCGAGGCCGGTGTGCATCGCCGGGCCCATCATGATCGCGGCGAATCCGGGGAACTGGTTGTTCGTGTGGATCGTCCACTGCCCGGTGCCCTGGTTGAACTCGACGAGGGCCGCGTCGCACTCGAGCGGGGTCGAGTTGAAGCGCTCGAAGTGGAGCTCGCTGATCTTGACCACGTGGTCGGCCTCGGCGAAGGCGCCGTCCACGTCGCCCCACTCGAACTCGCTGCTCCAGGACATGTTCGAGCCGGCCTCGTCGTGCAGGAGCGGCACCCCTTCGTCGAGCGCGTGGCGCGCGTCGACGACGGCGGCGAGCGGCTCGTACGAGACCTCGACGAGATCGGCCGCGTCACGCGCGAGCTCGCGTGTCTCGGCCACCACGATCGCAACGGGCTCGCCGACGTGCCGGACCTTTCCGACCGCGAGCGCGTAGTCCTTGATGTGCGCGCCCGGCGGCGTCGAGAGCTGGAAGAACGGGTCGGTCAGGGACGCGACCTCCTCGCCGGTCAGCGTGCCGTAGACCCCGGGCAGCGCCTCGGCCTTCGAGAGGTCGATCGCGGTGATGTTCGCGTGGCCGTACGGCGAGCGGACGTAGTGCGCATAGCCCATCCCGTGCCGCTTGATGTCGTCCACGAAGACGCCCTGGCCCTGGACGAGCCGCTTGTCCTCCTTGCGCGGGACGTTCTGGCCCGCGAAGCCCCGGACCGGCGCGCCTGTCTCCTCGACGACGAGCGCCTGCTCGGGCGAGACGGTGTGCGTCTCAGTCACGAGACGCCACCTCTTGCCCGGATGCGGCGGTGACCGCATCGACGATGTTCCAGTAGCCCGTGCAGCGGCAGATGTTCCCCTGGATCCCCTTCTTGATCTCGTCCTCCGTCGGCTGCGGGATCTGCCGGAGGAGGGCGGTCGCGCTCATCAGCATTCCCGGGGTGCAGTAGCCGCACTGGAGCCCGTGGTGGTCGGAGAACGCCTGTTGCAGCTTCGTCAGCTCCCCACCCTCGGCGAGCCCCTCGACCGTCTCGATCTTCGAGCCGTCGGCCTGGACGGCGAGCATCATGCAGCTCTTCACGAGCGTCCCATCGACGATCACCGAGCAGGCGCCGCAGTTGCCGGTGTCGCAGCCGACGTGGCTGCCGGTCAGGTCGAGGTCGTCCCGGATGAAGTGGATCAGGAGGCGGCGCGTCTCGACCTCGCGCTCGTAGCTCTCCCCGTTCACCTCGACGGTGATCGTCTTGCTCGTCGTCGGTTCCATCAGCCCTGCTCGCTCGCTTTCCGGACGGCTCGGACCGCGACGACCCCGGCCAGGTGGCGGCGGTACTCGGCGCTCGCGTGCACGTCACTCGCCGGGTCGAACTCGGCTACCTGGACGGCTGCGCGAACCGCGGCCTCGTCGGCAGACGCAGGCTCAACGAGGATTGGCACGGCGTCGACGCACCCGAGCGCGACCCGCACGCCCGCGTCCGAGATCGATGCGGCGGCGCTGACGATGCAGGTGCCGTCCGCGCCGAGTGTCACCGCTTCGAAGGCATCGCTGCGGCCCGCGGGAATCCGGATCTCGGTCAGGAGATCGCCAGGCCCGGCGGCGGTCATGTAGACGCCGAGGAAGAACTCGGCGGCCGGAACGGTGCGCTCGCCACCCGATCCGATGATCGCGAACTCGGCCTCGAGGGCAACCATCAGGGGCGGCAGGTGGTTCGTCGGATCGTTCGAGCAGACGTTGCCGCCGATCGTGCCGCGGTTCCGAACCTGGACGTCGGCGATCAACGCACATACCTCGGCCACGATCGGCCGCGAGACCTCGACCTCGGAGCTCGCCATGATCTGCGAGTAGGTCGCCATCGCCCCGATCGTGAGTGTCTCGCCGCTGACGGAGATCGCGCGAAGCTCGTCGAGCTTGCCGAGATCGACGAGCACGTCCGGCGCGGCCGCCCGCGCCTTCATCACGCTGACGAGGGTCTGGCCGCCCGCGAGCGCTCGGGCCCCATCGTTGGACGCCAGCAACCGGAGAGCCTCCTCGACCGACCCCGGCCGTGCGTACTCGACCTCGCGCAGGAGCATGGCGGGATCCTACGCAGATTTCTTCGTGACATGTCAAGGAAGTAGAGTCGCGCGGATGACGGGCTTCGATGCGGTCTTCGTGGGCAGCGGAATCAACTCGCTCGCCGGGGCGGCCCTGCTCGCGAAATCGGGCTGGAAGGTGTGCGTGCTCGAGCGCAACGACTGGCTCGGCGGCGCCCTCCGTACGGTCGACGGGCTGATCGCCCCCGGCTTCACCCACGAGCTCTTCGCGTCGTGGCATCCGCTCTGGACGGGATCGCCGGCCTACGCGGAGCTGAAGCCCGACCTCGACCGGCTCGGGGTCGAGTACCTGAACACGGAACTCGCGACCGGGACCGCATTTCCGGACGGCTCGTGCGCCTTCCTCTCGACCGACGGTGACGCCAACACGGCCGAGCTCGGCGACGCGTGGCAACGTCAGTTCGACGGCTTCATGGCGAACGCCGATCTCGCCTTCGGCGTCCTCGGGACCGAGCTCTGGTCAGGTGCCGGCCTCGGACTCGGCCGCCAGGCCTACTCCCGTTTCGGCCGGCGCGGACTCGTCGAGTTCACCGGCGGCGTCCTCTCGTCGGCTCGCGACTGGCTGACCGAGACCTTCGAGGACGAGCGCACGCACGGGCTCCTCGCCCCCTGGGTGCTGCACACGGGCCTCGGCCCGGACCAGGCGACCTCCGGGTTCATGACCCAGGTGATCGCCTGCGCGCTCCAGCTCGGCGGGATGCCCGTTCCCCACGGTGGCGGCGTGAAGCTCGTCGAGGGGCTCGCCGCGATCGTGCGCGAGGCAGGTGGCGAGCTCCGAGCCGAAGCCGAGGTCGAACGGATCCTGGTCTCGGGCGGCAAGGCGACGGCGGTGCGGCTCAACGGCGGAGAGACGATCGCCGCCTCGCGGGCGGTGCTCGCGTGCGTCACCCCGACCCAGCTCTATGGGAGCCTGCTCGGCAGCGGCGACACACCCCGGAACGTGCGCGACGGCGCAGCACGCTTCCGCTACGGGCGTGGCGAGATGCAGATCCACCTCGCGCTGAGCGAGCTACCGCGCTGGAAGGGTGACGAGCGGCTCGCGCGGACACCGATCGTGCACGTCACTCCTGGTCTCAACGGGGTCTCGCGCGCCGTCAACGAGGCCGAGCGCGGCCTGCTTCCCGCCGAGGCGACGATCGTCTGCGGCCAACCCGTCGTGGTCGACCCGTCCCGCGCCCCGGATGGCTCCTGGGTCGTCTGGATCCAGCTCCAGGAGCTGCCCTCAGTCCCGAAAGGAGACGCCTCGGGGGAGCTCGACACCTCCGCCGGGTGGACGGAGGGGCTGCGCGAGGCCTACGCCGACCGGATCGTCGAACGGCTCGGCTCCCACATCGAGAACCTGTCCAGCTCGACCCTCGGTCGCGTCGTCCTCTCCCCCGCCGACATCGCCGCCGCGAACCCGAACTGGGTCGGGGGCGACATCTACGGCGGCTCCTGCGCGCTCGACCAGAACCTGCTCTGGCGGCCGCTACCCGCGAACCCGGGCCACGAGACGCCCGTCGAGAATCTCTTCCACATCGGCGCGAGCACCCACCCGGGGCCGGGCCTCGGCGCCGGCTCCGGCTACCTGGCAGCGAAGCGACTGACCCGGCCACCGCTTCCCCGCCGCCTCCTCGCCAGGCTTCCGGGCTTCTGATGCTGTCCCTCTCGGAGATCTCGACCGCCGGAGCGACGTTCCGCGAGGATCTCGCCGCCTACACCGCCGCCGGGTTCGCCGGGATCGGGATCTGGGAGATGAAGCTCGACAACGACACCGCCGACGCCGCGGCGCTCCGCCAGAGCGGGCTGAAGGCGACGAACTGCGTCCCGCTCGTGCCGTCGATCCTTCCGAACCCGGTGATCGAGGGGCCGACGCGGGTCGAGGAAAGGATCGCCTCCCTCTGCGCGAGCATGCGCCGGTTCGCCCGCTACGAGCCCGACTCCGTCCTCTGCCTGACCGGGCCGGCCGGCGCACTCCCCGAGGATGAGGCGCGGACGGTCGTGATCGAGGGCCTGAAGCGGATCGCGGACGCTGCCGCGGGCGCGGGTGTCCGCCTCGGGCTCGAGCCGATCCACGCGTCGCAGCGCGAACAACTCTCGCTCGTCACGTCGATACCCGAGGCGATCGACCTGCTGGACGAGGCCGGCCTCCCGCAGGTCGGGATCATGGTGGACCTCTGGCACGTCTGGGACACACCGACGATCGAGCGCGACCTCCGCGACGGGATCGACCGGATCACTGGGGTCCACGTGGCCGACTGGTGGGCCGAGCCAAGAGGCGACCGCGCACTCCCCGGCGAGGGCGTCTCCCGCACGCGTGAGCTCGCCGGGATCCTCGACCGCGCCGGCTGGCACGGGGCCTGGGACGTCGAGATCTTCGGTGACGCGGAGCGCTCCGACTCGATCTGGTCGCTCGGCCCGGTGGAGGCCGCCGAGCGCGCTTACGAAGCGGCGGTCGCAGCGCTCCCGTAGCTCTGCCGGTAGTAGAGGATCGGGGCGCGCTCCGGATCCGGCGCGCGTCCGGCCTCGACCACACCGAGCAGGATCAGATGATCGCCCGCCTCGATCTCCTCCTCGGTTCGGCATTCGGCGATCGCGAGCGCGTGGGCCGTCAGCAGAGGCACCCCGCCGAGCCCGGGCTCCCAGGTGACCCGCGCGAACTTGTCGTCGGCCTTCGAGGCGAAGAGCGCGCTCACTTCGGCGCCCGAGTCGCTGAGGAAGTTGACGACGAACCGGCGCGCGTGCCTGAGGGCCGCGAGCGTCCGGCTCGTCTTGTCCACGCAGATCAGCAGCATCGGCGGGTCGGCGGAGACCGAGCAGACGGCGTTCGTCGTCAGCCCCTTCGGCTCGCCGTGCTCGTCGAGCGTCGTCACGATCGCGACCCCGGTCGGGAACGCGCTCATGATCGCGACGAACTCCTCGCGGCTGACGGCCACGGGGAGAGCTTACGACCGAAGCCCGGGGACTCGATGCTTGAATGGGCGGCATGACGTTCCGGCTCGCCGCCCTCGTCGCGACCACCGCCCTCGCGACGGTCGCAGCCGCAGGCTGCGGTGGCAGCGAAACGGCCGCTCCGACGACCACCACCCAGGCGGCCACGGCCGGGTCGAGCCTTCCGGTCGCGACTTGCAACGCGAGCATCGGCGGCGCGCGCTACTCCGGAACCGAGAACGGGAACCGGGTCGTGCTCGACGGCGTCTCCGTTCCCCCCGATCCAGCCGAGGGAGCGTCTCCAAGCGGTATGAAGGACTGGCCGTATTTCGCCGAGGTCGGACTGATCCTCCGCGTCGACCAGCCTCCCGTCGACGTCAGTGTCCCGAAGGCGTCCCGCAAGGGAGCTGCGATCTCGTGGGACGAGTCGAAGCCCGTCCCCGCGGTTCGCTTCGAGACCTGCCCCTCCCTGGGACTCGCCTGGAATGCGTACGCAGGCGGGATCTATCTGAAGGAGCGCACCGCCTGCGTGCCACTCACCTTCCAGGTCGGGGAGCGTAGCGAGACATTGCGCATTGGGATCGGCGAGAGCTGCAAGCCGGCCTGATGGTCGCGCTGCTCGTCGCTCTCCTCCTCGGCGCGACGGCTCCCCCAGCGCCTGACTCGCCGCTCCCCGGCTCGTCGGCGGCGATCGCGTCGCGGCTCGCCACCACCACGGGCCAGCTCGAGCGCGCCGTCGATGAGTGGCAGAGCGGTTCTGCCGCGCGGGCACCGCGCGCGCTCCGGCTCTGGGCGCTCGACCAGCAGCGTCTCTACCTCGCACTCGGACTCGATCCGTCGGCGCGGGCGGACGCCGTCCTCGCGCGGCTGCCCGCCCGCTTGCGCAACCAGGCGAGGTCGATCGTGATCGCCCGCCGCGCGCTCGTACGCCTGACGCCGCCGACGACGTTGCCGCCGTCCGCGTTCCGAACCGGGCCGCCCGAGCCGGCCCCGCGCCTTCTCGCCCACTACCGCGAGGCCGAGCGGCGGTTCGGGATCCCCTGGCATGTGCTCGCCTCCGTCAACTTCGTCGAGACCGCTTTCGGCAAGGTCCGCTCACGGAGTACCGCCGGCGCCCAGGGCCCGATGCAGTTCCTGCCGGCCACGTGGCGGGCGTATGGGCTCGGCGGGGACATCGACGACCCGCGCGACGCGATCCTCGGAGCGGCCAACTACCTGCGCGCCTCGGGCGGCTCACGCGATCTCCGCCGCGCGCTCTACGCCTACAACCACTCCGATCTCTACGTCGACGCCGTGCTCGCGTACGCCCGAGTGATGGAGCGAGACATTCGTGCGTTCTACGGCTTCCATTCGTGGCAGGTGTTCATCCGGACGCCGGCCGGATACCGGCGGATCACGAACCCGTAGCTCACGGACGCCGGAACCGGGCGCCGCTACAATCCCGGCGCCTTCCCCGGTAGCTCAATTGGCAGAGCATTCGACTGTTAATCGAAGGGTTGTTGGTTCGAGTCCAACCCGGGGAGTTCGTTCCTACGCGAGCTGCAGAATCGCCTCGCGCACCTGCTCGAGCGCGACCTGGAGCTCCTTCACCCGTTCGAGCTCCGCCCCGGCGAGCTCGCGGCGCAAGCGACGCTCGCGCAGGTTGAGCAGGAGTTCCTTCCCGGTCCGCTCGTCGAGGCCCTCGCGAGCCCCGCGAGCGTCGAGCTCGGCCTTCAGCTCGACGAGCTCCGAGTCCTCGCCCCCGTGGACGAGCTGCTCGCGGAAGCGGCGATGGAGATTGGAGTCGAAGTGGTCGGGGGTGACCTCGGCGAGGAGCTTGACGAGCACCGGATGGGCGACGCAGGCGCCGAGCGCGTCGCGCTCCAGGCGATCGCCCTTCTGCAGCATCTTGGGCGTCAGCGCGTCGGTCAGCGTCCTGACGCCGCCCTTCGGCGCCAGGCTCGTCAGGGTTTCCTTCGGGAGGCTCAGCCCGTTCGCGAGCAGGCGGAGGGCGTCCTGCCAGTCCGGCGAGTCCTCGGTCCGCTGAAGGATCTCGCGCGCGCGGACGAACGCCTCCTGCCGGTCGGGGGTGCGCTCGAGCTCGAGCCTGACGCGGTAGACGACGTAGCTCTCCGCGCCCTCGAGGCGCTGCTCAAACCCCGACGGCGCGTCCGCGGGATCCTGGCCCTTCGGGAGCGTGACGACCCTGACGTCGAAGCCGAGGCTCGCCGCGAGCTCCATCCCCCGCAGCGTCGCTTCCTCCCCGGCTGCATCCGAGTCGAAGCAGAGATAGAGCCTGCGTGTCAGCCGCTGTAGCTCCTTCAGCTGGCGGTCGGTCAGCGCCGTCCCCATCGAGGCGATCGAGGGCTCGAACCCCGCCTGCCGGAGCGCGATCACGTCCGTGTTCCCCTCGACGACGACCGCGCGCTCCTGCTTCGCAATCGCGGTGCGGGCGAGGTGGAGGCCGTAGAGGATCGAGGACTTGTGGAAGAGCTCGGTCTCGGGAGTGTTCACGTACTTGCCGCGAAGCGGGTCGTCCTCCCGCAGCTTGCGCGCCTGGAAGCCGACGATCCGGCCGCGAGCGTCGGCGAGCGGGAAGGTCAGGCGCGGCGGGAAGTAGTCCTTCCCGCGCGCATTCGTCAGCCCGGCCGCACGGAGCTCGTCCCGGGTGAACCCCTTCTCCTCCGCCTTGCGGGCGAGCCCGTCGCCCGGCGAGAGCCCGAGCCGGAACTCCCGGCAGACGGGCTCCCCGAGCCCGCGCGAGAGGAGATACGCCCGCACCGGCTCGCCGGCCGCGGACTCCCAGAGGTACCGCTCGTAGAAAGCCGTCGCCTGGTCGAGCAGCGCGTGCAGACGATCGCGACGCTTGCGAGACGCCTCCACCTGGGGCGAGGTCTCCTCGTAGTCGAGCGTGACGCGGAAGCGCTCGGCGAGCCACTCGACCGCCTCGACGAAATCGAGGCCCTCGGTCTCCCGCACGAACGTGATCGCGTCGCCGCCCTTGCCGCACCCGAAGCAGTGGTAGAGCTTCTCGACCGGGTTGACGGAGAAGCTCGGGGTTCGCTCCTCGTGGAAGGGGCAGCGCCCCGTCCAGCGCGCCCCGGCCCGGCGCAGCGCCGTCCGGCCGTTGACGACCTCGACCATGTCCGTCGCGGTCACGACGTCGCGCACTGACTGCTCCTTGATCCGGGCCATCAGAGACTCTCGGCGAAGGCCAGGGCGTACCGATCGGTCATCCCCGAAACGAAGGCGCGGATCTCGTCCTCGGAGTCGCCGCGCTCGGCCACGTGCTCGAAGATCCGCCGGACGGTGTCGTGTGCCCGCTCGTGCTCCCCTCGGGCGTGCGGGCCGAGGTAGACGTGCTCGAACATGAACGCCCGGAGAGCGAGCATCGCTCCGCCGACCTCGTCGCTCTGGGCGATTTCACCCAGCCGTTCGGAGGTCTCGATCAGATCGTGGACGAGTGTGTCGATTCGCGCCGAGCCGCGCGAGCCGAGGAGCTCGATCTCCGCGGCAGGCAGCTCGTCCACGCGGAGGATCCCGAACCGAATCGCGTCGTCGATGTCGTGGTTGATGTAGGCGACCCGGTCGACCAGTCGCACGATCTTCCCTTCGAGGCTTGCCGGCTCCTGGGGACCCGAGTGCGTCAGGATCCCGTCGCGGACCTCGGCGGTCAGGTTCAGCTCCTCGGCGATCCGGAGCGACTGCTCGTTGTGGCGAAAAGCCGTGCCGAAGCGCTCCCGGAGCGAACGATCGAGCTGCTCCTCACCGGCGTGACCGAAGGGCGGGTGACCGGTGTCGTGACCGAGCCCGATCGCCTCTGTCAGGTCTTCGTTCAGCCGCAGGGCCCGCGCCACGACGCGGGCGATCCCGGTCGTCTCGAGCGTGTGGGTCATCCTCGTGCGGTAGTGGTCGCCGGCGGGGTCGATGAAGACCTGGGTCTTCCCCTTCAGGCGGCGGAACGGCTTCGAATGGAGGATGCGGTCGCGGTCGCGCTGGAACGGCGTCCGGACGCTCGACTCCTCCTCCGCTCGCAGGCGTCCGCGAGTCTCGTACGAACGGACCGCGAGCGGCGAGAACCAGCGTTCCTCCTGCTCGCGGACGCGCGCCTCGAAGGCATCGGCGACTCTTCCGGCCAGCTCCGGCATGCCTCCGAGGTTAGCCGGAGCCGCGGTCGTCGTCGTAGCGCAGAGCCCCGGTCTGCATCGTCATCTTCCAGTCCCCTCCGACGCGGGCATAGGCCTTGCAGGTCCGCCCGAGCCAGTGAGACTCCGAGCCGTCGACGCGGGAGCGCCAGAGTGTGTCGATATCGACGACCGCGAACGCTCCGTCACCTCGTTCGAGACCTCGATCCTGACGATCCGGCGGCGATTGTGGACGAGCTCGTGCGAGTCGAACAGGTCCCGCCAGCCCCGGCCCCAGCGCTCCGCGTCGAACCGGCCTTGTACGAGCGTCCAGTCGGCCGGATCGTGCGAGGTGTAGCTGCGGGGCCACGGCCAGACCATGTCCGGGTGGAACACGCTCAGCAGCAGCTGGACGTCCTGGGTGTCCCAGGCGCGCGTCTCGCGGGCGACGATCTCCTCGACCTCGCGCGCGGCAGCCACGTCAGATGATGATCGGGACGGTTCCTCCGTCCGCGCTCCAGGCGGCGCCGGTCACGTACGACGACCGCGCGGATGCCAGGAAGGCGATCACGCTCGCGATCTCGTCCGGCTCTGCGAGTCGCCCCAACGGCCTGCCGGCGCCAACCTTTGCGAGCACCTCGTCGCGGTCGCCGCCCTGCTGGTCAGCGAGCCCTCCCTCGGCGAGCCACGCGTCGGTCGCGACCGGGCCGGGCGTGACGGCGTTGCAGCGGATCCCATCCCCTGCGTAGACGTCCGCGACGAGACGGGAGAGGGAGAGAACGGCTGCCTTGGTGACCGAGTAGTGCGGCATCCCGGTCGACGGCCGCTTGCCGGCGGTGGAGGAGACGTTGACGATCGCTCCGCGGCTCTCCCGCAGGTACGGCAGCGCGGCGCGGATCGCGCGCACGTAGCTCATCACGTTCAGCTGCCACATCGAGTCCCACTCGTCGTCGCTCACCTCGTCGAAGCGAGCCTGAACCGCGAAGCCGACGTTGTTGACGAGGACGTCGAGCCGGCCGAGCGCCCGAACCGCTTCCTCGACGAGCGCCTGGGGAGCGCCCGGCTGTGAGAGGTCGGCCGCGACGTGGAGCTGCTCGCCGACGCCCGGCGCCTCCCGCCTTCCGTTCGTGACGACTAGCGCACCTTCTGCGACCAGGAGGCGTGCGGTCTCGCGGCCGATCCCGCTCGTCGAGCCAGTGATGATGCACACCTTGCCGCCGAGCCCGAGGTCCACGCGGCTAGCGTACAGCCGTGACCGAGATCCTCTTCGTCCGCCACGGCGAGACCGACTGGAACGTCGAACGGCGCGTCCAGGGACACTCCGATCGACCCCTCAACGCCACCGGCCTAGCGCAGGCGCGGGAGCTCGCCGCCGAGCTTCGCGAAGGTCGGATCGACGCGGTCTACGCGAGCGACCTTGCGCGCGCTCGAGACACCGCCGCCGCGGTCGCCGCCGAGCACGGTCTCGAGGTCGAAGTGGTGCCGGCACTTCGGGAAAAGAACTTCGGCTCCTGGGAAGGGCTGCTCGACACCGAGATCCGCGAGCGCTTCCCCCAGGCGAACGGCGGCCCGTGGGGAGACGCCGAGACGTCCGATGAGGTTGCGGAGCGCGTCCTCGGCGCCCTCCACGAGATCGCCGGACGCCACCCGGACGGCCGGGTGCTCGTTGTCTCGCACGGGGGCCCCCTTCGTGCGGTGCTGCGCCATTGCTCGGCGGGGGGCGACGGCCACATCGCGAATTGCCACGTGGCTCGGATCGGAGTCCAGGACGGCGCCGTCCTCTCGTTAGACTGACCGCCCGGTGGACGACTACACGAACAAGTACAAGGTTCGTGTGTTAATGCGGGTTTGCGGCTAGACCGCCGCTCCGGACCACACGGGAACCACACGAGGGCAACGAAAAGGACGCCCGTAGACGCCCGTTTCGTGCAGATACGCGCGACTTTAGTGGTCTGGCTCGGAACTTCGTGCACGTATCGGGCGGGCGGCACGCTCGCTCTTCGAGGAATGCGGGCGAGAGCTCTGGGTCGATCCCCGATGACCGCGCTTCGTCCCGAGCGAGAGTGAGCTGCGAGCAAGTTGAGAGTGCTGCTCCCAGGCGAAGGCAGAACTCGTGGTGCCGGGTTCACGGCGAGCCTGTCCCCCGCAGGGGGCGCAGTCCGTTATGGTCAGCGCCGACAACAGCGCCTTGTAGGTGCAGGCCCCAACACTTGAGGGAGACGCAATGAAACGGAGCACCCCTACCACCTACGGGCTTGCGATCTGCGCGCTGCTCGGCGTCATCGACATCATCGGCCTCGCTACGTTGGCGTCCCCTGCCGATGACGGACCTCCCGCGCTCATAACCTTGATCGGCGCGGTGCTTGGCGTCATCACCCTCGTGGGTGCGCGTATGGCCTGGCGTGGTGGCCGAAGTGGGGTGGTCACCGTCGTCGTGAGCCGGGTGCTCTCCGCGCTCTTGGCGCTACCGGCCTTCTTCGTGGATGACGTTCCCGATTGGGTTCCACCCGTAGTCGGGATCTATGTGGTGCTGACCGTCGTCGGTGTCGGACTGTTGGTGGTCGCTCTGGGTCGCCGGGAATACTCAGCTGCTTGAGACAACGGCGATCACGCTCCGTCAGGAACGAGTGTCAGCCGATCGATACGTGCACAAACTTGCGAGAG
>DATLXM010000063.1:0-15596 GCA_035575835.1 Gaiellaceae bacterium | reverse complement strand
TCCAGCTCTGCGCCACGTGCGGCCTCGGGTTCCTGTCCCCGCGGCTGACCGCGGCGGAGTACGCGGAGTTCTATGCAGCTGTCTACCGGCCCCTCGTGAGCGCCTACCACGGGCGTGAGATCAACGCCGAGACGGTGCAGGAGGAGCAGCGGGTCTACGCGAGGGAGCTGGTCGAGTTCCTGCGGACCGCCCTCCCGGACGCACCTGCGACCGTGCTCGACGTCGGAGGTTCGACCGGCATCGTCGCGGGAGCCGTCCGCGATGCGTTCGGCTCCGCTGCGACCATTCTCGATCCTGCGCCCGACGAGCTCGCGCACGCCGCTGCTGCGGGGATGGAGACGGTCGCGGGTTTCGCCGAGGAGGCCGAGCTCGGGGATCGAACGTTCGATCTCGTCCTCCTCTGCCAGACGATCGACCACCTCCTCGACATTGCCTCGACCCTTCGCTCGATCCGCGCGTGGGTCGCGCCGGGCGGCTCGGTCTTCGTCGACGTGCTGGACGTCGAGTTCATGGCGCTGCGCCGGGGCTCGATCGAAGGGGCCGTCAAGATCGACCATCCGTTCTCCCTCACCCGCGAGACCGCCCTCGCGTTCTTCCAGCAGGCCGGTCTCAGCCCGACTGCGGAACGGCTCTCCGACGACGGCCACCTCGGGTTCCTGCTCGCACCGGCCGAGCCCGCGGAACCGGACTGGGCAGAGCTGGCGCGAGCCGCGTGCGAGCTCAGGCGCCGGATCTGGCACCTGCGAGCGCCCGGATGAGAACGCTCGCCGTGATCCCCGCCCGCGGGGGGTCGGAGCGCGTGCCGCGGAAGAACCTCGCGCTCCTCGAAGGTCGCACGCTCGTCCGTCGCGCGCTCGAGACCGCCGGCGCGTCCCCGTTCGACTGCGTGGCCCTCTCGAGCGACGACGACGAGATCCTCGCAGAGGCGGAGGGGTTGGAGGTCGTCGCCGTTCCGCGACCCTCGAGCCTCGGGACCGCGACCACGCGAACCTTCGACGTCGTCCAACACGCCCTTGGCACGCTCGAGCGGCCGGGCCGATTCGATGCGGTGGCGGTCATCCAGGCGACCTCTCCCTTCACGCTGCCGGGCGACCTCGCCGGGGCGCTCGCGCTGCTCGAGGAGACCGGCGCCGCGTCGGTCGTCTCCGTGTCGCGTCTCGAGCCCGGACGCCACCCTCTGAAGCTGAAGCGCCTCGACGCCGACTGGAGGCTGACGCCGTATCTCGCCGAGGACGGATTGACGCCGTCGCACGAGCTGCCCCCGCTCTGGGTGCGGAACGGCTCGATCTATCTTTCCCGGCGCTTCGTCCTGGACGGCGGCCGCCTGATCGACGAGAACGACGTTCGCGGCTATGAGATGCCGACGGAGCGATCGTTCGACATCGACACGCCGCGAGACCTCGCATTCGCACGGTTTCTGGTCGAGAGAGGAGACAACAGTGAGTGAGAGCAGCGGTCGTTACAGTGGCCGGATGCGTGTTGGCACACGGTCTCTGGACCTCGGCTCACCGGCGCTCGTGATCGCCGAGATCGGCAACAACCACGACGGAAGGGTGCAGCAGGCCGAGCACCTCATCGACGCCGCAGCAGAGGCAGGAGCGGACGCGGTCAAGTTCCAGACCCATATCGCGGAAGCCGAGATGCACCCGTCGACCCCGACCCCGCCGCACTTCGACGAGCCCCGGTGGGAGTTCACGAAGCGGATGGAGCTCTCGGTCGACGACCACCGCCGGCTCAAGCGCTACGCCGAGGAGCGCCACCTCCTCTTCTTCTCGAGCCCGTTCTCGGTCGAGGCGGTCGAGCTCCTCGAGGAGATCGACAACCCGCTCTACAAGATCGCCTCGGGCGAGGTGACGAACCCACCGCTCCTGACGGCGGTGGCCGCCACCGGCAAGCCCGTTCTCCTCTCGACGGGGATGGCGGGTTTCGAGGACGTGGAACGCGCGGTCGGGATCCTTCGCGCCGGTGGCACCGAGGAACTGCTGGTCCTCCAGTGCACGTCGTCCTACCCCGCGCCACCCGAGAAGGTGAACCTGCGCGCGATGACCGCGATGGGCGAGCGGCTTCAGCTTCCGTACGGGCTCTCTGACCACACGCCCGACATCTTCGCGTCGCTGGCCGCCGTAGCCCTCGGCGCCACCGCGATCGAGAAGCACTTCACCCTTTCGAAGCGTCTGTACGGTCCGGATCACCACGCGTCGATCACGCCCGAGGAGCTGGCCCTGCTCGTGCGAGGGGTACGCGAGGTGGAGGCCTCACTCGGAAGCGCCGGTAAGGAGCGCGATCAGTCGCTCGACCCCGCCCGCGCGACGTTCGAGAAGAGCGTCGTGTCGCGGCAGGCGATTCCGGCGGGCACGACCGTCGACCGAGACATGCTGACCACGAAGCGTCCTGGGAACGGGATTCCCGCGGTTCGGCTCGAGGACCTGCTCGGACGCGTAGCTGCGCGCAACATCGATGCGAACGTGCTGCTCCAGGAGGCTGATCTTGCCGAAGCGTAAGGTCTGCGTCGTCGTCGCGAGCCGGGCGAACTACGCTCGGATCAAGACCGTGCTCCGCGCAGTACGTGAGCACCCGGAGCTGGAGCTGCAGGTCGTGGCGGGAGCCTCGCTCGTGCTCGAGCGGTTCGGGAACGCCGTCGACGTGATGGATCTCGACGGCTTCCAGCCCGATGCAACTATTCGTTTCATCATCGAGGGCGAGACGCCGGCCACCATGGCGAAATCCACCGGCCTCGCCCTCCTCGAGTTGCCGACCGTGTTCGAGCTGCTGAGCCCAGACCTCGTGGTCACGGTCGCAGACCGGTTCGAGACGATCGCGACCGCGATCGCGGCGGCCTACATGAACATCCCCGTCGCTCACACCCAGGGGGGCGAGGTCTCCGGATCGATCGACGAGAGCGTGCGCCACGCCGTCACGAAGCTGGCGCACCTGCACTTCCCGGCCACGGAGCTCTCGGCGCAACGCGTGATCGCGATGGGCGAGGACCCGGCGACGGTCTTCAACTTCGGTTGCCCTTCGATCGACATCGTCGCCGAGACCGAGATCGGGCGGAGAGAGGACGCGCTCGCCGCGTTCGGCGGTGCGGGCTCGAAGATCGATCCCGGCAAGCCGTTCGTGCTGATGATGCAACACCCGGTCACGACCGAGTACGGCGAGGGGCTGGAGCAGATCAACGCGACCGTCGCTGCCGTCGCGGCGCTCGGCCTGCAGGCGCTCGTCTTCTGGCCGAACGTCGACGCGGGCTCGGAGCAGGTGGCGAAGGGGCTGCGCCTCTTCCGCGAGACCGGCTCGGCGCACGGCTTCCACTTCTTCCGCAACCTCCCCCCCGAGGTCTTCGTCCGGCTGATGGCGCACTGCAGCGTCATGGTGGGCAACTCGTCCGCCGGGATCCGTGAGGGTGCCTTCCTCGGTACGCCCGCAGTCACCATCGGGACACGGCAGCGCGATCGCGAGCGCGGGGAGAACGTCGTCACCGTCGGCTACGACACCGACGAGATCCTCGGCGCCCTCCGGCGGCAGATCGAGCACGGCCGGTACGAGCGCAGCCAGCTCTTCGGGGACGGGAACGCAGCCCGACGGATCGCCGCGACGCTTGCTGATCCCCTTCCCTCGGTGCAGAAGCAGCTCAATCTGGCCTCGCTTTCGGGCCAGCTCGTCCGGGCCTAGACCCTCGAGCGGCCCCGCCATGCCCGAAGCACACTCCCCACTGCGGATCGTCCTCCTGCTCAGGAGCCTCGGTTACATCCGGTTGTTCGACCCGGTCGTTCGAAGCCTGCTCGCTCGAGGGCACTCCGTTCATCTCCTGAACGAGCGCTCGCAGTACACGGAGAGAGAAGCGGATTGGCTCGCGGAGATGTCCGATCTGGCCGGGTTCTCGTGGACCCTCACAACGTCGCTCTACGAGGGTCCCTGGTCGCCCATGGCAAGCGTGCTGCGCAGGTTCGGGGACTACCTCTATTTCATCGACCCCAGGTTCATCGGTCCCTCGTCTCTGGTCTCGCGCGCGGAGGCTCGGGCCCACAGCCGGCTCCGGCGCCTGATGGAGGTGCCCTTCATGCGCCGCCCGCCCGTGCTGCGCCTCTTCGCCCGCCTGATCGACGCTGCGGAGCGATCGATGCCCGAGAACGCCGCGTTCGAGAAGGAGTTGCGCGCGCTCGCGCCCGACGTGCTCGTGGTCTCCCCGCACCTCATGCCCGGCGGCGTCCACTCCGAGTACATCCGCTTCGCCCGCCGCCACGGGATTCCGAGCTGCATCTGCGTCGCGAGCTGGGACAATCTCTCGAGCAAGCAGCAGCTCCGGGAGATGCCCGACCGGTTGGTCGTCTGGAACAGCTTCCAGGCGGAGGAGGCGAAGCGCCTCCACGGAGTGGACGGCGACCGGATCGTGATCACCGGCGCTCCGGTCTTCGACCAGTGGTTCGAGCGACTCGCGACTCCTCGCGAGACGTTCTGCGCGCGTGTCGGGCTCGAGCCGGGCACGCCCTACCTCCTCTTCGTGGCCGGTGCGCTCTTTCGCGGCGAGGTCACCGAGGCGGAGTTCGTCCGAGACACCTGGATCCCGGCAATCCGCGGCGACGAGAGGCTCGCGGACGTCCAGCTCCTGATCCGTCCTCATCCCCGCCGGGTGGCGCAGTGGGCGGAGGTCGCGGACAACCTGGGGCCGCACGTGGCCGTCTGGCCCCGCGCCGAGGCGTCGATGGCGATGGACGAGGAGACGCGGGCGGACTACTTCGACTCGATGTTCCACAGCGCCGGGGTCGTCGGGATCAACACAACGGCGATGATCGAGGCGGCGATCGTCGGGCGCCCCGTCCTCACCGTGTTCCACGAGGCCTTCACCGACTCGCAGGCGGGCGCCTATCACTTCAACTATCTCCTCGACGTCGGCGGAGGGGTCGTTTCCGGGGCAGAGACCTTCGCTGAGCATCTCGACCAGCTCGCAGCGATCCTGGCGGGCGAGGATCCGACGGTCGGCCGCCGCGAGAACTTCGTCCGGGAGTTCGTTCGCCCACACGGGCTCGACAATCCTGCGGCGCCACGCGTCGTCGCTGCAATCGAGGGCACCGCTGCGATCGCAACGGTGCCGGAGTCGCGGCCTGCCGCCCACCTATTGCCGCTCCGGCTCGGCCTGAAAGCTCTGATGGTCGTCGTCCGGATCCGGCTCGCGCGCTGGCAGCGAGCGAACCTCCCTTCCGGGGCCGACGACGAGCGGGCGCTCTAGCGCATCCGGCGCACGAGCGCGGCAAGCGCGAGCACGCCTGCGAGCGGCGTCAGCGCGAGGCGAAGGAGCGTCCGGCGGGCCGCCCCGGCCCGCCGCCCGGACACGTCCACGAGGGCCAGCGATTCGATCTCGTCCGCGACGATCGGAGCCACCGGCTCGCCGATACCTCGCGGGCGAACGAAGGACTCGACGAACGCTCCGATCCGCAACCTGTCGGCTTCCGGGTGCGCGATCCCCCTGCCGAGCTGCACGAGATGGGCGCCTAGATCGGTGGCCTCGTGGACGAAGCCGCCGTTCTCGTGCCTCAGATACTGGAAGTGCAGCGTCCCTTCCTGCGCCGAGGCGAATTCGGGGGACAGGATCGTGTACACGGGGCGGCCGATGATTCCGGCTTCGATCTGGGCGCTCGTATTGATCCCGACAACGCCGCTGCTGTGGTGGATCGAGTCGAAGAACGCGGCCCGGGTCTCATCGTCGTCGGGCTGGGCGCCATGACGAGGCCAGACGGCGACGTTCTGCCACTCGGAGAGATCGGCGGTGGCCCACTGCTCCGCGTTCTGCGGGTGGGGGCGGACGAGAATCCCAAGCTCCCGCAGCTCTGCTGGCCCACCCCTGACGGCGGCGATCCAGCGCCGGATCGCCGGAACCTCGTCCGGGGCGATGAAGCGCGAGGAGCACACGTAGAGCAGATACTGCCGCTCGGGGTCGAGGCCCACCGCTCGGGCGAAGTCCTGCCGCGCCGTCGTCGGCTCCAAGTCGAACCAGGGATCGAATTTCTGCCCACCGGTGACGACGACACGTTCCTCCGGAACCGCATGCAGTTCGGCGAGCTCCTGACGCTGCTGTTCGTTCCAGACGAGGACCCGGTCGGGCACGACCCGCAGCAGCCCTTTGTTCGTCAGGTTGTCCCAGCTCGCGACGCACACGGCGCACGGGATTCGCAGCCGCTGCGCGCTCTTGACGAACTCGACCTGGGGCGATCCGAAGTCGACCACCGGCGAGGCGAGGACGATGTCCGGTCGCAGGCTGGAGAGCATCCCCGTCGTGCGCTTGCTCGGAGGGATCGCGTCCTCGATCGCGTGAGCCAGGCGGAGAAGCTGACGGAGTCGAGACCGCGATCGATCGCGTGCCACCCGGTCGACGATCCGCGTGGCGAGCCGGTGAGCCGTCCCTCCGACTCGTTCGTCCTGCAACCGGGCCAGGATCATCACCGCGGCCCGTCGACGGAGGCCGTGCGCGTCCCGGTAGGCGGGGGCCGTGTAGCGAAGCAGGTCGACCAGCGCCCGGACAGACCAGGCAATCGGGCGCCACCCGTCGACCCCGCTCCGCCGCGGGGCCACGCCTGCTGTCACCCGGCCGCTATCGGCCACCAGGCGCTCGAGAAGGCGGTCGTCTCCCTCGTCCTTCGCGTGGTCGCGTTGGAAGGCGAGGTGCACGGAGTGGCCTCGCGCAACCAGGATCCGAATCGGCTCCTCGTAGTGGCGGAGGTAACCGGGGTGGCTCAACGAGAAGAGGATGCGCAGTGAGCGCACTCGCTATCCGAGACCGATGAGCGCCCGGAAGCGCGCAGGCGCGGGCAGTTCCGCGAGCACGGCCCACGGGGTGCTCGCCTCGAGCTCCTCGACCGAGAACGAGCCCGTGGCGACGGCGACCGTCAGCGCCTCGATCGCCTTGCCGCACTCGACATCCGCGGGGGTGTCCCCGATCACGTACGCAGGCGAGCCGTTCGCGAGGGGGAGCGCGCGCCGCGCGATCTCGGAGCGCTCGCCGGGGCCGACGCAGAAGGCACCGCCGGCCCGGAAGTAGCGGTCGAGCCCGTAGTGGGCGAGCTTCGCGTCCGCCCCCGTCTCGATATTCCCCGTCAGGAGGAGGTTGACGACGTCGTCGCGCGCCGAAAGGTCGTCCAGGATGTCGCGCACGCCAGGCATGACGTGGCCCTCGCGCCGATGGAGGTACGCCGGGAGCTGGCGGCCGTGGATTTCGAGGAAGCGCTGCACGACCGCCTCGTCGAGGGCGTGCCCGACCCGGGCGAGCGCCGCCTCGGCGATCGAGTAATCGGTCATGCCCGCAGTCGCCATCCCGTTCAGGTCGGCGCGTACCCCGCTGACCTCCTCGAGGGCGTCCTCCAGCGAGAAGACGCCGGCCCGCGCGGTGGTCAGAAGCGTGCCGTCGATGTCCCAGAAGAGCGCCTTCACGCGGTCACCTCGGCGCGCCCAGCGAGCGCTGCCTGCGCCGCCTGCTCGAGCGAACCGGCGAGCCTGATCGCATTCTCCTCGGAGCGGTCGACGAGCACCGGCGCGCCGGGCACGCAGGTGCGCATCGCGGCGTGGAGGAAGCGCGTGATCGTCTCCGCGTCTGGCTGGAAGCGAAGAAGCTCGGGCACCTTCTCGCGGATCTCCCTGAACGAGTCGACGTCGAGCGTGATCCCGTACCCGGAGTAGAACGGCTGGCCGAGCGTCAGCACGGGCTTCCCGTAGAGGAGAGCCTCCAGGCCGACGGTCGAGCTGATCACCGCGACAGCCTCCGCTCGCTGAATCAGCTCGTGGGAGGAGGTGTGCGGCGGCACGAGCCTGACGTTCGCTCGCGTGCGCAGCCTCCGCAGAAGCGAGATCGAGTTGCGGCCGACCGACATCGGGTGCTCCTTGAGCACGACGTCGTACCCGGGCGGCAGCGAGTCGGCGACCTGCTCGACCAGCGAAGCCTGATCCTCGGTGTGCGGGATCACCTTCCGGATCTTGTAGTCGTCTGTCACGTGGAGCGGGAAGTAGACATACGGGCGGCCGCTTTCGAGGTCGTCGTAGAACGGTCGCGCGGCACGGGCGCGAATCGTCTCGGCGACATTCGAGCCGAGCAGCTGCCACGGCTGCAGATACTCGTTGTCGGCGTCCTCCCCGCGCTTGCGGCGCAGGTGATCTGCGAAGAGCCTGGCGCGGCGGGCCTCGATCCGAGAGCGGCGATACTCGCGGATCGGCTCGGCGCGCTCGGTGAACGACCTGCGAAAGGCCTCGACCTCGGCGCGCTCGGCCTCCGTCAACCGGCGCACCTCGTCCGACTCGACGATCGGCGCGTGCAGCGTGTCGACCGAGAGGCGGAGCGGATCCGGGAAGATCGTGTAGAGGAGGAAGAGCACCGGGATCCCCCGCTGCAGCCCGATCAGGTGCGCGACGACCCGGATCGTCTCGTTTCCGACCTCCGGCACGAGCACGTCGGGATCCAGGTCGTCGACGAGCCGCTCGAGGGCCCGGAAGTGGCGCACGGTCCGTCGGATCGCCCATTTCTCCGACTGGCCGGCGTTGATCCGATCGGCGTAATAGACGTCTCGGATGTGTGGGATCGGATACGCCGCCTCGATCCGGCGCACCTCGTCGGCGAGGGAGACGGGCTCGTCCATCGCGTCCAGCAGGCAGCGGCCGTCGAGCCCTCGCTCGCGAAGCAGCCGGGCGGCCTCGCGAGAGACGCTGACGTGCGCGGTCTCGTGCCCCCGTCGCTCGAGCTCGGCGCCGACGCTGCCGTAGAACTCGCTCTCGTAGGTCTGGAGTGTCGTGAAGAGGAACCGCATCAGGCCTCGTCGACGGCCCGCAGCGCATCCGCGAGCAGGGAGCGAAAGCGCTCGTGCGAGTGCTCGCGCGCGACGTACTCCCGGCCTGCGACCCGCATCCGGCCGAGGGTATCAGCGTCCTCCAGCAGGTCTCCGACGACGTCTGCGAGCTCCTCGGCGTCCCAGCCCGAGAGCACACGACCGCCCCGGGATGTCCGTACGAGCTCCTCCGGGCCGCCCGAGGGCGTCGTCACGACCGGGACTCCGCTGGCGAGGGCCTCGGCCGCGACGATCCCGAAGCCCTCCTGCCAGGAGGGGAGGACGAACAGCGAGGCCGTGCGCAGCACGGGGGCCGCGTCGGGAAGCAGGCCGAGCGCCTCGGCACCGGGCGGCAGGGGCTCCGCGGGCGGCCTGCCGATCAGGAGCACGCGGGCGCCCGGAACCCGCCGCCGGATCTCCGGCAGCGCCTCGAGGAGCAGGGCGACGTTCTTCCGCGGATCGTCCGACCGCCCGATGAACGCGATCGCAGGCTGTCCGAGCCTCTCGAGCCACGCCTGCGCCGACTCGGGCGCGAAACGCTCCACGTCGACCGGGAGGGGCAGGATCCCGATCGCCTTCTCGTCGAGCGCCCCCGCCGCCGCGATCGCCGCCCGCGAGCTCGGGCTGATCGTGTAGACCCGCGCGGCACCGCTCAGGACCTCGCGCTCGAGCGGCCTCAGAAACGGTTCGTTCACCCTCTGGGCGAGCCGACGCAGCGGATCCAGGCTTCGCGCGCGACCCTGCCACTCGTCCTCGAGCGAAGCGGCGAGCCAGCATCCGTACCGCCGCCCGGAGCGCGCTGCCGCGAGCCCGTTCGTGGCCAGAGTCGCTGCCACCCAGATCGAGCGGGCCTGGCGCAGCGGCTCGACGAGCCTTCTCCCGGCGCGGAGCTGCCGGACGAGCTCGATCCGGTCGATCGTCAGGCGCCTGCCGACCAGAGTGGGGTGAGGCGCATAGATGAGCTCCGGCTCGCGTCCGACCGCTCTCGCCCCATCGACGAAGGCGTCCATCAGGGCGAGCGCCCCGCCGCCGAACCGGGGATCCTGCCCGAGAACCGCGAGATCACGCATCGAGCGCCCGGCGGTAGTAGGCCTCCTGGAGCTCGACGACCGAGTCCCAGGACGTCTCGGCCGCGACCTCCCGGCCGCCGGCGCCCAAGGTGGCGCGGAGACCGGGGTCTGCGAGCAGCCGCTCGACTGCACCCCGGATCGCCTCCGCGGAAACGGGGACGACGAGCGCGGCCCTGCCGCGGAGGAGTTCCGCCACGCCGCATTGATCGGTGACGACGGACGCAACCCCCGCCGCAGCGGCCTCGGCCGCCACCATCCCGAAGCTTTCGTCCCGCGATGGGAGCACGAAGACGTCCGCGTCGCCGTAGAGCTCCCGGGGCTGCTGCTCGTCGAACGGCGGGATCAGGTGGACGCGGCCAGCCAGCTCCGGCCGCTCGCGGCGGCGCTCGAGCTCCGCCCGGGTGCCGTCGCCGTCGTCGAAGCCGACGAGCGCAACGTGCAGGTCCGGGATTCCGGCGACAGCGTCGAGGAGGAGGTCGAGCCCTTTCTTGAAGCTCCAGCGTCCGACGTTGAGCACGAGCGGCGTCTCGGGCGAGAGCCCGATCCGTGGGCGCAGAACGCCCGCACGCTCTTCGTGAGGGGCCGGGAAGCCGTTCGGGCGGACGACGATCCTCTCCGCAGCCAGGCCGAGCTCGATGAGCTGCGCGCGCTCGTGCTCGGAGTTCGCGACGACGAGGCGAGCCCCGCCCACCACAGGGTCGCCGAGCACGCGGTCGAACGCGCGCTTCAGCGGGAGGTTCCGGAACTGGGGCTTGACCATGTTCAGCGGCTCGAAGACGTACGGGATCTTGCGGAGGCGGCACCACGCGGCGGTCGTCGTCGTGACCACGTCACGGAAGCCGAAGACGTGAACGACGTCGGGCCGCGGGAGCGCTCGAAGCGCAAGCGGCAGCGAGGGCGTCACACCCATCCAGCGGTAGCGAAGCGGGGTGGCGAGCTCGTGGACGCTGACGCCGCCGAGCTCGCGCACCGTCGTCCGCAGGCGCTCCGCGGGCGGCTCGTCGATCGACCGCAGCGACGTCGTCAGGACGTCCACGGCGTGCCCGCGTCGAACCAGTCCCTCCGTCAGCTCGCGTGCCATCCAGATCGGGCCTCCGAACGCCACCGCGGGCCAGTAGGCGGGTGTTGCGAAGAGGGCGCGCATGCCGAGACGTTAGCCTTGCCCGTCGATGGGAGTGAACCCCAGGCCGCGGCTGCTCGTGCTCAACCAGTACTACTGGCCGGGCGTCGAGGCGACCGCGCACCTCCTCACGGAGCTCTGCGAGGCGCTCGCCGACGAGTTTGATGTCCGCGTGGTCACCGGGATCCTTCACGGCCACGAGGGGGAGCCGCGGCGCGCGCACCGGAACGGCGTCGAGATCGTGCGCGTCCCCTCGACCTCGTTCGAGCGCTCGAAGCTCGCCGCGCGCGCAACGAACTACCTGACCTACCTCAGCCGGGCCCTGGCGCAGGCACTGCGCGGGCCGCGGCCGGACGTGGTCATGTGCATGACCGACCCGCCGATGGTCGGTGACATCGCGCTCGCGGTCGCACGCCGCTCGCGCGCGCCGCTGCTCGTGATCAGCGAGGACGTCTTCCCGGAGATCGCACTCGAGCTGAAGCGGCTCGAGAACCCCGTCCTGATCGGCCTCCTCCGCGGCCTCGTCGGCCTCTACCTGAAACGCGCCGACCGGATCGTCGCGATCGGGGAGACGATGCGGCACCGGCTCGAGGAGAAGGGCACTCCGTCGGATCGCCTGACCGTGATCCCGAACTGGGTCGACACGAACGCGATCACGCCGCAGCCGCGAGACAACCACTGGGCCCGGAAGCGACGGCTCGGCGACAAGTTCGTGGTCATGCACTCGGGGAACGTGGGCCACGCGCAGAACCTCGACAGCCTCGTTCGCGCCACCACCTTCCTCCGCGACCTCGACGATCTCGCCGTCGTCGTCGTCGGCTTCGGCGCCCGCTACGAGGAGCTCGTCGAGCTGGCCAAGCGGCTCGAGACGGACGCCGTTCGCTTCTACCCCTACCAGGCTCGGTCCGTGCTGCCCCAGTCGCTCGGGAGCGCCGACGTGCACGTCGTCGGCCTCAGCGCCGGACTCTCCGGGTACGTCGTCCCGAGCCGGCTCTACGGGATTCTCTCGGCCGGACGGCCCGTGATCGTCGCCGCGGATCCGGAGAGCGAGACGGCGCAGGTGGTCGAGAGCGTCGGCTGTGGCGTCGTGATCCCGCCGGGCCGGCCGGAGCTCCTCGCGGACGCGATCCGCGATCTCCGCGAGCGGCGAGCCGAGCTGGACGAGATGGGGGCCCGCGGCCGCGCCTACGTCGTCGCCGAGGCCGACCGCTCCGTTGCGATCGGCCGCTACCGCGAGCTCCTGCGGGAACTCGTCGCGTGATCGCGGTGCAGATCGTCTTCTGGGCCTCGCTCGGCGCGCTCGCGTGGACGCACGCCCTCTATCCGCTCGCGGCCGGCGCGCTCGCGCGGGTGCACACTCGGCGGATCCGGCAGGAGCCGATCGAGCCGTCCGTGTCCGTGATCGTGACCGCCTACAACGAGGAGGCCGTGATCGAGCGGCGGCTCGAGAATCTGCTCGCGCTCGACTACCCCGCGGAGAAGCTGGAGCTGATCGTCACCTCCGACGCGTCCAGCGACCGGACGCACGAGCTGGTCGAGCGGTTCGCACCACGCGTCCGCCTGATCGTGAACGAGCGTGGCGGCAAGGTCGCAGCGCAGAACGGCGCCGTGCGCGAGGCGACAGGCGAGATCCTCGCCTTCTCCGATGCGAACGCGATCTGGGCGCCCGACGCGCTCCGGAAGCTCGTCCGGAACTTCGCCGACCCGGATGTCGCCTACGTCTGCGGCCAGCTTCGCTACCTGGCGGCGGACGGCTCGAACCGGGAGGGCGCCTACTGGCGCTACGAACTGCGGCTGCGCGCGTCCGAGTCGCTCCTGCACTCGGTCACCGGCGGCAACGGCTCCATCTACGCACTCCGGCGCGAGGACTACGTCGAGGTCGACCCACGCTTCGGGCACGACCTCGCCTTCCCGTACCTCATGGTTCAGCGGGGCCGGCGAGCCGTCTACGAGCCCGAAGCGCACGCTTTCGAGAAGCCGACGCCGACGAACGAGACCGAGTATCGGCGCAAGGTGCGGATGTTCGAGCACTGCTGGCTGATCACGCTCCGCGGCCGGATGATGCGAGGCCTGCCGCCCGTCTACTGGCTCGAGATGCTCTCGCACCGAATCCTCCGCTACGGGAGCGGCATCCTCCACGTCCTCCTGCTCTCTGCGTCGGTCGCCCTCGTCCGGGAGGGTTGGGTCTACCAGCTCGCGCTCGCCGGGCAGCTCGCCCTGCTCGCGGCAGCGGCGGTCGGCGTCGGGATCGCGCGCTACTACGTCCTCGTGACCTGGGCGACGCTCGTCGCGCTCTGGAACTATCTGCGACACGGGGTTCCGGCGACGTGGGACGTGGCGGAGGGAACACGCTGAACCGCACCCTCGACGTGGCGATCGCCGGCACCGGTCTCGCGCTCGCGAGCCCGTTCCTCGCCGCGGCCGCGCTCGCGGTCAAGCTCGGTGACCGCGGCCCGGTTCTCTTCCGGCAGGCGCGCGTCGGCAAGGACGGCCGCGACTTCGAGCTCCTGAAGCTGCGGACGATGGTGGTCGGCGCCGAGCAGAAGGGTGCGGGCTACGCGGTCGCGGTGGGCGATTCCCGGATCACCAAGGTCGGCGCGTTTCTGCGCCGCACGTCGCTCGACGAACTGCCGCAGCTCTGGAACGTCGTCCGCGGCGACATGAGCCTGATCGGCCCGCGCCCGACGCTTCGCTACCAGGTCGAGCAGTACGACGAACGCCAGCGGCGGCGGCTCGAGATCCTGCCGGGGATCACCGGCTGGGCGCAGGTGCACGGCCGCGCGACGCTGCCCTGGGAGGAGCGGATCGTGCTCGACCTCTGGTACGTCGACCACCGGAGCTGGAAGACCGACCTGCTCATCCTCCTGCGCACGCCGCTCTCGCTCTTCGGGGGCACCTACAAGGGCGAGGGCGGAGGCTGGCGCGACCGCTGACTGTTAGGACCGGCGCGCGCGGAGGTAGATGATGCGGTAGCGAGTGGCGAAGGGAGTCGTCTCGGCCTCCTCGCGCAGCGCCTCCTCGAAGGCGAGCGCGAGCAGCCGTGCCCCCGAGCCGCCGCGGGCGTCTTTGACGTCGCGAAGCGCGTAGTGCGCCAGCAGCTCAACCTCGAAGCCGACCGAACTCGCAGCGTCGCCGACCTCGCCGAGCCGCTGTCCACGCTCCCATTCGCCGCTCGCGAACGGCCGGAGCGCCCGTCCGACCGCCGGAACCCGGGTGGCCACACGGGCGTAGGCCCGCTTCACGACGAGTCGGCCGCGATTCGCTGGCCCGCGACCGAGGTCGCCGGAGTCGCAGGTGAGAAAGAGGTGGCCGTCACTTCGCAGAACGTCATGCATCTGACGCAGCGCCCCGACCCAGTCGGGAAGGTGCTCGAGCACCTGCGTGCACACCACCGCGTCGAACGAGCCTGGCCGGAACGCCTCCGTCAGCTCGAACACACTCGCCTGCCGAAGCGTGATCGGGAAGCCGAGCTCGGCCGCCCGCCGGCGGGTCGGCTCGAGGTGGTCGACATCGACTCCGACGACGTCGAGCCTGTCCGCGAAAGGAACGAGGGGCTCCCAGACGTTGAACGGCTGACTCAGTCCACCGCAGCCGACATCGAGGACACGCAGCTTTCCGACCTCCCCGAGTTGCGCACGAAGATCGAGGATCAAGCGGATCTTCGCCGAGCTTCCGGGAATGCGCGACAGGTCGAGACCCGCCGACCGCACCTCGTCGAGCACGCGCGTCGCGCTAGCGGGAAGGTCCGACACGCCTCGACTCTAAAGTGAACGGGTTACCCTGCGCACCGTGACCGCAGTCCTCTTCACCTGCGCCGGCCAGCGCGTCGACATCGTCTCCGCCTTCGGCCGGGCGGGAGCGACGACGATCGCGACCGACCTCGACCAGCTCGCACCCGCGCTCTGGCACGCCGATCACCATGCGCTCGTGCCGCGCGTGGACGATCCCGGCTACATCCCCGCGCTCGTTGCGCTCGTCGCCGAGCACGACGTCAAGCTCGTCGTCCCGCTGACCGACCTCGACCAGCTCCTCCTGGCCCGCGACAGCGACGCGCTCGCCCCCGCGCTCGTGCTCGTGCCCGAGCCGGCGACCTGCGAGACGATGGGAGACAAGTACCTCGCGCACCTCTTCTTCGAGGAGCACGGAATCGCGAGCCCGCGCAGCTGGCTCCCGGAGGAGGTGCCGGACGATGCGCGCTGGCCGCTTCTCGTCAAGGTGCGCGAGGGCTTCGGCTCGCGTCACATCTACCGCGCCCACGACCGGGCCGAGCTCGACTTCTTCCTCGGCTACACGCCCGTTGCGTCGTTCGTCCAGGAGTGTTGCCGGGGCGAGGAGTTCTCGATCGACGTCTTCTGCGACCTCGAGAGCCGCTGCCTGAACGCGATCCCGCGGACGATGATCCATTCGAAGGGCGGCGAGTCGATCAAGGGCGCGACGATCTCGGACGCCGACCTGATCGCGCACGCCGCCCACGTCGCCGAGACGGCCGGGATCGTCGGGCCGGCGAACGTGCAGTGCTTCCGCGAGCCTGACGGGTCGCTGCCGGTCACGGACGTGAACCCCCGGTTCGGCGGTGGTTTTCCGCTGCCACTCTCGGCAGGGAGC
>DATLXM010000062.1:0-6449 GCA_035575835.1 Gaiellaceae bacterium | reverse complement strand
GCTGGCGCTTCCGATCGCGGGTCTGCTCTCGGACCGGCCGCTCGCCGAGGTGATCGCCGGCAGCGAGGCAGTCGTGGCCGCGGTGCACGCCCTCGGCTCCGAGGTCGAGTCACCGTTCCAGTCGCTCGCGTTCCTCGCCCTCTCGGTGATCCCGAGCCTGAAGATCACCGACTGGGGCCTCGTGGACGTGGATCGCTTCGAGCTCGTGCCGCTGCGCGCGGACACGCTAGTGCCCGGCTAGCGCACAGTGATCTGCTGAACCATCCGGGCGGGATGGAGCGAGCAGAAGAGCCGGTAGGTGCCGGCGCGCGTGAAGCGGTGGCTGAACGTGCCCGAAAGCGTCCACGGCGCCGAGAAACCCACGGGGCCTGCGATCACGGTGACGTCGTGCTGGAACGCGCCGAGGAAGCGCCACGTGAAGGTCGATCCGCGCCTGAGCTCGAAGCGTTCGGCCCCGTACCGGAAGTCGCCCACCCAGGTGCTGCGCGACTTCTCGACCGGCCCCTTTGGCGCTCGCGGGAGCGGCATCGAGAAGAAGGGCGGTGCGCCCGGTGAGCCGAGGTCGATCGTGAGCTGCGGGGTCGGGCCGCAGCCGCTGACCTCACCGGGCGCGAGATAGAGCACCATGATCCCCATCGCGCGGGTATGCAGACGGGAGTTTTCGTAGACCGCGGCGAGGCGGAGGCGATCGCCCTTCGCGACCGGGATCCCCTCGCTGCTCGTGAACTGCGACATCTTGGTCGGCCCGGGCTCGTGCAGGATTGGCTTCGGAAGCGGCCCGCCCCAGCTCGGCAGCGACTGGAAGGGGGTGGTGCCGCAGGTCTCGTTGCGAAGCTCGAGCCGGAGCCCGCCTCCGTGCAGATGCCCGCCGCCCGCGACAAGCCGTCCGCTCTCGGGGAGGACGAAGTCGACGGTCTTCGTGATCGTCGAGAAGGCTCTGCCGCCGCCGGGGACGTCGAAGACCGGGTCGGGTCCGGTGCAGTTGCGGACGTCGAGCCAGAGCGGCTTCACCGGGGTGAGCGGCTCGCCGGTGACGTAGCGCACGGTGTAGCGGATGAAGCCGTTCAGCCGCTGCGGCTTGTGGTTCATCAGCATGTACAGCAGTCCCCAACGGTCGGTCGCCCGGTTCGGGTAGCCGTAACCGGCCGGCAGGCGCATCGCGAGCCGCTCCTCGCCTTCGGCGAAGAAGCGTTCGGCCGGATCGCCGCAGGTGGTGTCGCGAGCGCCGAGCTTCGCGAAGACGATGTGGTGGAGCATCACCTTGTCCCGACCCTGGACGCGGCCTGCGGCGTCGACGACCTCTGCCTCCATGCCGACGACATACCCGTCGACCTTGGGAGACTCCGCGAGCATCGGCTGCTGGGCGACCCCGTAGCCGTCGACGGCGATCGGCCCTGTGGTGAAGGTGAGCGTCTGCTCGGCGGCGGCCGCGACCCCCGGAGCGACGAGTGTTCCGAGAGCGGCGAGGACGACGGCGAGGCGACGCATCGCCATCACTCTAGTCCAGGGTTTTCGCAGGGGTACACAGTTCGCAGGGGTACACTGGGGCGAGTTGAGCTGGCCCTACCTCGTCCTGCTCGCCCTCGCGTTCGTCCTGCTCGTCGGCGCGGAGTGGCGGCGCGTGGCCGGTGGCCGGGGCTTCAAGCCCCTCAGCCTAGGCGCGGAGGCGCGGAGCGCACGGGCACGGCAGAAGCGCAAGGCGAATCTGAAGCTCGTCCGCACCGAGAGCGACGACTTCGCCGCGAGCGTCGAGCGCGATCTCGCCGAGTTGCCGACGATCGAGGAGAAGGACCGCCGCTAGCGGCTCCGGCTAGCGGATCGTGAAGCTGGTGCGGAGGAACGCCGTGTTCGGGAGGATCCGCGCCACGTTCTCCATGTTCCGCGTCTCCTGGTAGTCGGAGACCTGCAGCGAGAGCGCATGCCGGCCGCGGGCAAGCCCGCCGGTCGGGATCAGGATCCGACCGGCGCTGATCCGCGCGCCCCGTTCCTTGCCGTCGATTCGGACGGCGAGCGAGCTTGGGTCGATCCCCGACGCGGCATCGGTCGCCCCGATCGTGAGCAGCGAGGCCCGCTTCACCGTGCGCGTGCGGAACGAGAGCGTGGGGGGCTTGACGTCGTCGACCCAGAAACGGAACCCGAACGCGCCGGCCGAGCCTGCGCTCGGGCCGTCGAAGACCACGTCGTAGGCGCCTCGGGCGGGCAGGATCGCGCCCGCTGCGAGCACGGGCCGCTGGAAGGTACGAAGGTAGGGATTGAGGTTGAACGGGAGGGCCGGGTAGCCGGTCAGCCGGTTCTCGTCACCCGCCCGAGTCACTCTCGGCTCGACGGCCACACCCTTCGCGCGCGAGGTGATCACGACTCCGAAGTTCGCAACCGTGCGCGTGATGTTGACGCGGAAGATCCGCTCGGGGCCGGCGAGACTGGTCGCGAACCCGCGATCGGTCGGGCTCTCGGGGTAGCGGTAGCGCGCGACGAGGGACGTGCCGCCCCTGGTCGTCGCCTTGTACGCGCCCGGCTTGACGAGCGGCGTCGACCGCGCCCCTGCGAGGGCGGGAACGGAGACACGCAGCCAGTAGGGGATCCGCCGGCGCTCGGCGCCGCGGGTGAGAACCACGAAGCCGGAGAGCTCGCCGTCCGGTGAGCCGGCTTCGGTGGTGACGGTCACGGGAAGCGGGCCGGGGACGGACACGGTCGCAGGAACGGCGACGGTGACTCCAAGCGCGCCCGACTGCTGCTCGACGGTCACGGTCCAGGTCCCGGCCCCGCCGCCCGCATCGGTGAGGTCGGCAGTCCGAACGAGCGTCGCGCCACGGGCCACCAGCCCGAACGAGAGGGCCACGGGCGAGGCGAAGAGGAGCGGCGTGTCGGCGCGGGGCAGGTTGACGACGCCGCCGCCCTCCCTCGTCGTCCTGGCCTCGACGGTGCGCGTGCCGTCGGTGAAGGCACGATCGCCGGTGAGCGCCAGCGCGGCCTTGATCTGGGCGGGAGTCCAGGACGGATGGCGCTGGCGGAGTAGCGCGACCGACCCTGCGACGTGCGGCGCGGCCATGCTCGTGCCGGAGAGCGCGACGTAGGTGCCGCCAGGGCTCGCCGAGAGGATCGCGACGCCGGGTGCGCTCACCTCCGGCTTCAGCTGGAGCGAGACCGGGGTGGGGCCGCCGGAGGAGAAGTCGGCGATCACGTTCGTCGGGCCGGAGCGACTCGTCGAGACGGCTCCGACGGTGATCGCCTCGGGCGTGGAGCCGGGCGAGCTGACGGAGCCGTTGCCGAAGCCGGAGAAATCGTTCCCCGCGGCGACGACCGGCACGACCCCGGCGCGAGCGGCGGCGGAGAGCGCCCGCACGACGATGTCGCGGGAGGGCTCGATCTCCGGCTCGCCGAGCGAGAGGTTGATCACGTCCATTCCGTCGGAGACGGCGGCCTCGATCGCGGCGACGAGCTCCGGGGAGTTCCCGTCCAGGCCGACGTCCGCCGCGGTCGGGATCGTCAGCGCCTTGTAGTTGCCGAGGTACGCCCGGGGCGCGACTCCTGAGATCCGGCGGCCCTCCGCGAGCGTGTTGGCGTTCCCGGCGGCGATCCCGGCCACGTGGGTGCCGTGCGACGAGAACTCGGGATCGAATGGCTTCGACGCGTGCTTCCACGTCGCGCCGGGAGGTGCGAAGGCGCGCGCGACGATCACCTTCGCGGTCGCGAAGGCGGCCTGGCCCTTCGGGTACCCCGCGGGCATCGTGTATCCGGCCGGGTCGAAGAGCGGGTGCTTCTGGTCGATTCCCTCGTCGACGATTGCGATCTTGATTCCCTGGCCCGCGGTCGTGAGGCCCGGACCCCAGAGGGCAGGAGCCCCGATCTGCTGCGGGCTGCGGTCGAGGAGCGGGCGGTAGCGGACGCTCGGGTAGATCCGGGCGATCCCAGGGACGGCTGCCAGCCGTGCGACCTGGTCGCGCGGGACGACGACCGCGATCCCGTTCGCGACGACGCGATAGCGCCAGCGCACCTGCGCCTGCGGCAGGGCGGCCTCGATCCGGGCCTGGAGCGTCTCCTGCGACGCCGCGAGCGTGCGGAGATAGGAGCGGCTGGTCGAGGTGTCGAGGCTGAGCCGGCGGCCGCCGGTCGCGGCCAGGGTGCGGCCGGGGCGGGCGACGGCGAGTGGCTCGGCCCCGAGCGCGACGACCACCTGGACGAGCGGCTCGGAGCTGCGCCCCGGCTGAGCGGCGGAAGCCGTCGCGGCGAGCGCGAGGAGCACGAGCGGAAGGAGGGCAAGGCAACGGCGCACGATTGTCAAGGTAGCCGGGCCCTGTGAAGGTCGCGTTAAGCGGCCCGGAGCCCAGAAGCTAGCCTTGCCGCGTGGGCAAGCTCTACGAGGAGATCGATCCGAAGATGGCCGAGTGGATCGGCCGGCAGCGGCTCTTCTTCGTCGGCTCGGCGCCGAGCGAGGGCGGCCACGTCAACGTCTCACCGAAGGGGCCGATCGGTTCGCTCCGGATCGTGGACGAGCACACCGTCGAGTACGACGACTACGTGGGGAGCGGCGCCGAGACGGCCGCGCACCTCCGCGAGAACGGTCGGATCTGCGTGATGCTCTGCGCGTTCGAGGGGCCGCCCCGGATCGTCCGGCTGCACGGACGCGGCGAGGTGCTCCCCGATCCCGATCCCGGCGTCGAGGGCGTCAGGGCCGTGATCCGTGTTCACGTCGACCGGGTCGCCGACTCGTGCGGCTACGGCGTCCCGAAGCTGGACTACGTGGGCGACCGGCCACAGCGCGAGCTCTGGCTCGAGCGGAAGACGCCGGACGGCGTCCGCGACTACGTGCGCGAGCGCAACGAGGTCTCGCTCGACGGGCTTCCGGCCTTCGGCGAGGTCAGTCCTGCTTCGCAGTGAGCGCGAGCACGACGCGGCGCCAGAGGCGATCGAGGAAGCCGAGCATCAGTGCGGATGAGAGGACTTGAACCTCCACGCCCCGAAGGGCACACGGACCTGAACCGTGCGCGTCTACCAATTCCGCCACATCCGCGCGGGTGGACAGCATAGCGTCGCTTCCTGAGCCCATTCCTCCGAAGAGGCCGAGCGTCTCGGCCTCGCTCGAGCGCCGGGAAGTCCGAGCTGAGCGCCTGATCGGCCTCCGCGTCTCGGAGGCGGAGCTCACCGGCGACCTCTCCGAGCGGGCAGCGGCCGACCTCCGCTTCGACGACGTGCGGCTCAGTCGGCTCGACCTCTCCGCGACCGAGGCGGCGGGCCTCGTCCTCACCGACGCGCTCGTCAGCGGCGGGAGCTGGGCGAACCTGCGCGCCACCCGCGGCGCCCTCACGCGGGCCGAGATCGAGGACGTGCGAGCAACCGGGGTCGATCTGAGCGAGGCGACGGTCACGGACGTGGCGTTCATGAGCTCGCGGTTCGACCTCGCCTCGTTCCGGTTCGCGACGCTCGAGCGCGTGGTCTTCGACGACTGCAGGCTCGAGGAGGCCGACTTCCACGGTGCGACGTTGAGCTCGGTTCGCTTCGAGCGCTGCAACCTGACGGCCGCGAGCTTCTCGGCGGCTCGTTGTGAGCGCTGCGAGATCCGCGACTGCGAGCTCACGGACCTCCAGGGGGTCGAGTGCCTCCGGGGGACGCGAATGCGCTGGAACGACGTTCTCCAGCTCACGACGCTCCTCGCCGGCGCCGCGGGAATCTCGATCGTCGACTAGCGCTGGGTCGTCAGCTCTGGCGCGGGTCGAGCGCCTGGTGGAGCGCGTCCGCGACGAGGTTCGCGCTGACCGCGAAGACCGCGATCGCGGCGCTCGAGAGCACGAGCTCGTAGAGGCGTCCCTGGAGGATCGCGTCCTGGGCGAGCGCGCCCCAGGTCGCCGCGGGCGGACCGGGGCCGAGGTCGAGCACGGAGAGGAACGACTCGCCGAGGATCATCGCCGGCAGCCCGAGGAAGACCGCGACGATCAGAACTCCGAGCGAGTTCGGGATCAGATGGCGGAAGAGAATCTGCCGCCGGCTCGCGCCGACCCCGCGCGCCGCGCGGACGAAATCGGTGCGGAGGAGGGTCGCGACCTCTCCCCGGACGAGCCGCGCGGTGATCATCCAGTTCGTGATCGCGAGCGCGGGCACGAGCGTCCAGAGACTGCCGTTGAGGCCGACGACGAGCAGGATCACGATCAGGATCGGCAGCCGAGGCAGCGCGAGCGGGCCGTCCAGGAGCCGCTGCGTCGCGAGCTCCGTCCGGCCGCCCGCGAGTGCCGCGAGCGAGCCGTAGGCGAGCCCGATCACGAGCACGAGCGCGGCCGCGGCGAAGGCGACGAGCAGCGACGCCCGGCCGCCGAGCGCGAGGCGGACGGCGAGATCGCGCCCGAAGAAGTCGGTCCCGAGCGGGTGCGCGAAGCTCGGTCCTTCCTGCTTCTGCTCGAAGTCGACCGCGTAGGGATCGTGGCCGAAGACAGTGGGGACGACGAGGCAGGCGAGGA
>DATLXM010000061.1:0-4378 GCA_035575835.1 Gaiellaceae bacterium | reverse complement strand
AGCAGTCCACGTACTTTGGCGGCCGTGATACTTGCTGTCGACGTAGCTGTAGCGGTCTGCGATTTCGATCGTCCGCGCTAGCGTCTGAAGGCGGTATCCGTCGCGACCGCGAAGATAGGCTTTCGCTGCCGCGATGTCGTCGTCGTCAAGCTGTGACCCCACAGCGAATCGTGATTTTCCCGGTGAAGTTCGATCGTTCGGCTATGGGGATCAAGAGCTGAGGGCCGGCGCGACCCAGCCTCCGAGCTCCTTCGGGCTGACCTGGTCGGGCGAGGTCGGTTAGAAGTGATCTATTGCTTTCAACACTGTCGTCTTGCCGCTCTCGTTAAGACCGACCAGCGTGTACACGCGAGCCGCCGAATCCTCAGGTGAGAGATCCAGGCGAGCCTTCCGGATCCCCTTGAAGTTCTCGAACTCGAAGAACGTGTAACGCATCGTCTCCCTCTAACTATGGCGAGTGCGTTGATAATCGCGTATCCGCGAGCGGTCTGTACTGCGGCAGTGGGCGACGAGCTTCTCGGCTTGCAGACTCTCAGCCACAGCAACCTGCTCGGCGCCGCTCCCGCTCGAGCTGCTGCGTCCTGGGACCGGGGTCAGGTCTTGCGATCGAGCAAACCTGTTCCTTCTTCCCGCCGTAGCGAGATCACAGCGGCATGATGCCGGCCGGTGTGTCCGGCCTTAGCTGCGGGCGCGCAACGCCGCCAGCAGCTCCTGGTGCCGCCGCTCCTCATCCGGCATGCCCCCTTCGATCGGCTCGCGCCGGCGCCGCTCCAGCATCGCTTGCACCGGCTTGACGACGAAGAAGAAGACGGCCGCAGCGATCGCGACGAACTGGATCACGTCCGTGATGAATGCCCCGTAGCGAAAGACAGCGTCGTTGATCGTGAACGTCAAGCCGGTGAAGTCGGGCTTGCCAATGATCATCGCGACGATCGGCATGAGGAGGTTGTCGACGAGTGAGTTGATCACCGCCGCGAATGCGAGCCCGACCACGAAGGCGATCGCCAGCTCGACGATGTTCCCCCGAAACAAGAAGTTCCTCAGTTCCTCCAGCATCGCTCCTCCCTTGACTGACTGCGGGTGAGCCGCCACCTTCTCACTCAACTAGCCCACGCGGTACGTCAGGACGTGGGAGCGAACTCCGGGAGCTCCAGTCCCTGCTCCTCGATCATCCTGCGCACGCCGGAAAGCTCCAGCGTCCGCAGCCAGTGCGCGCGCAGGTTCGGCCGCTCCCACGCGGCGGGCTCCAGGAACCTGCCCCAGCGGGTGAGCATGAAGAGATAGAGGTCGGCGACCGTGCGCTCGCCGCCGACCAACCAGTCGCGGCCCTCGAGGCGCCCGTCGAGGAGGTCGTAGTGAGCCGCGAGGTCGGCGTCCGCCGCTTCCTTCACGCCCTCCGTCCCGTAGCGGTGCGGGTAGAAGTGCCGGAGCTGCGCCGTCTGGACCGTGTTCGTCAGCCAGGTCAGCCAGCGGTAGACCTCCGAGCGCTCGCGCGTCCCGATCCGGGGCACGAGGCGCGCGTCGGGGAAACGGTCGGCGAGATGGAGGCAGATCGCGGCCGACTCGGTCAGGACGTGGGCGCCGTCCTCCAGCGTCGGGATCTTGCCCCACGGGTTGAGCGCGAGGTACTCGGCCGAGGGGCGGCCGTCCGCGTCGCGCTCGACGCGCACCAGTTCGTAGGGCTCCCCGATCTCGGCGAGGGCGGCGTGCGGCGCCATCGCGGCGGTGCCCGGGAGGTAGTGGAGCCGCATCGCTGGCGACTCTACTCGCGCGTGAGCGTTACTCTCGCCCCATGGCCGACGAACGAGCGATCCGCCTTGCGCAGAACGAGGGAATCATGCGCCAGGTCAACGAGCGGATCGGGGAGATCGCCGAGAGCCTCGGTGGCGACGACCATCGCTACGACTTCATCTGCGAGTGCTCGCGGCTCGACTGCGTCGAGCGGATCGCGCTCACGGGGGCAGAGTACGACTACGTCCGGGAGGAGGGCGAGCGGTTCGCCCTCGTTGCGGGCCACGAGACGCCCGACGTCGAACGGGTGGTGGCGCGGTACGAGCGCTACTGGATCGTGGAAAAGACGGGCGAGGCCGGGGAGGCCGCGCGCGAGATGGATCCCCGCTCCGACTAGCGGGCGAACTCCGGCGGGTCGAGGCTTGTTCGGCGAGGACCGTCTGCGCTCCATCCGTCTGCAGCATCCGGAGCCAGTGCGCTCGCAGGTTCGGGCGGTCCCACGCCGTCGGTTCCAGGAAGCCCCCAGCGCGTGAGCATGAACAGGTGCCGGACGACGAAATCGTAGTGCCCGGCGAGTTCGGTCTCGGTGCCCGGGAAAGTAGTGGAGCCGCATCGCCGGCGTTTACTCGCGTGTGCGAGCGCTACTCTCGCCCCATGGCCGACGAACGAGCGCTCCGCCTCGCCCAGAACGAGGGCATCATGCGGCAGGTCAACGAGCGGATCGGCGGGATCGCCGAGGGTCTCGGGGGCGGCGACCATCGCTACGACTTCATCTGCGAGTGCTCGCGGCTCGGCTGCGTCGATCGGATCTCTCTGAGATCCTCGACGAGTACGGGCACGTACGCGCCGAGGGGGACCGGTTCGCAATCGTGGCCGGGCATGAGACGCCCGACGTCGAGCGCGTCTCCGAGGAGCACGATCACTACTGGATCGTGGAGAAGGTCGGCGTCGCCGGCGAGGTCGCGCGGGAGATGGATCCGCGCGCTGACGACCCGGAATGACGGAGCTCGAGAAGCTGCTCGCCACCCGCCGCGAGGCGCGCGTCGCCCTCGTCGGTCTCCAGGACGTCGTCTCGAAGTACATCGGCGAGACAGAGAAGAACCTCGCCCGGGCTTTCGACGCGGCCGAGCGTGGCGACGCGATCCTCTTCTTCGACGAGGCCGACGACCTCCTCGGCAAGCGCGCCGAAATCGAGGCGCACGACGGTCCGGTCGTGCTCGGGGTTCGCGACCTCCGCAACCTTCCGCCGGAGCTGCGGAAGGGGCTCGTCGTCGTCAAGGCTCCCGGCCGTCGCCGCTGGTGGCCGTTCGGATGATCCTGTTCGGGATCCTGATCAGCCTGTTCTCGCTCGCAGGGATCTTCGCGATGTACTGGGCGTTCGTCTGGGCCGCGCGGAAGGACGGCGACGACGATCTCGAGCGGCAGCGCAAGTCGGGCACGAAGCGCAGCACCCGGATCGGGCTCTAGCGGGGCTTCTTGACCTTTGCCTTCGGCGGGAGGAGCGGACGCAGCTTGCCGGGAGCGAGCGCGCTCTTGCCGCGTGGCCGAACGACTGCCGGGCCGTTCCCGCGTTGCGTCGGCGGCGCCTTGAGCTTCGGCAGCTTCGCCGGCTTCTTCAGCTGCCCTGGCGCGGTCGCGCTCTTGCCCCGGACTGCAGGCTTCACCTTCGCGGCCGGCTTCGCCGTGACGGGGTTCGCGTTCTCGCCCGGCGCACTCTCGACCACCGAGCGATTGTTCCCCGGGAGACCGCCCGACAGCGCTCCGGCGGGCACGACTGCGGCGGGTACCGCCTTCGCGGGCCGAACGGGAGTCGCCGGTTCGCGCACCGCCTTGACGCCCTCGTAGCCGGCGCCGCTCGCAACCGCGACCGCCGCTGCGCCGATCGCGAGCTTCGCGGCGAGGCCCGTCCCGACCGCGGCCGCGCCGCCACCCGCGGCAGCGCCGGCGCCGATCGTGGGCAGGCCGATTGCGGCGGACGCGCTCGGCGCGCCCTTGAACAGCGTCAGCGAGACGGGCAGCGGCAGGAGCGCGAGGACCTTGAAGGCGCTGCGGCGCTTCATCGAGGTCGCCGCCACGCGAGCACAGCTCGTGCATTCCTCCAGATGGGCGACGAGACGCTTGCGCTCCTTCCGGCCGAGCCGCCGATCCTCTTGCTGCGAGAGCGCGAGCTCGGCGCGGTCGCAGGTGACGAGGTTCTCGAGCTCCTCGGCGAGCGAGCGGCGGGCGCGGAAGATCAGGGTCTCGAGCGCGGTCAGGGAGACGCTGAGGATCGAGGCGATCTCCTTGTACGAGCGACCCTCCATCTCGCGGAGGACGAGCGCCTCGCGCTGCGACTCCGGGATGCGTTGGAGCGCGCGGACGAGGTCGTCGATCGACGGACCGTCGTCGTCGGCTTCGAGCGTCGCCACGTCCCGGTCGAGCTCGACCTCACGCGGCCGGGACTGCTCCTGGCGCCAGCGCTGCCGGACGATGTTGTGGGCGATCGTGATCAGCCAGTTCTCGGGCATGCGCGGATGCTCGCCGCGCTCGAGAGCGCGCAGGGCATTCACGAACGTCGTCTGGGTCACGTCCTCGGCATCCGCGGGGTTTCCGAGGACGGCGTAGACGTAGCGGTAGACGACCGGGGCGTGGGCGCGGTAGAGCTCGT
>DATLXM010000060.1:0-2215 GCA_035575835.1 Gaiellaceae bacterium | reverse complement strand
GACGTGGGCTCGATCACGCTGCACCCGTCCGGCCTGCCGCACGGCCCGCAGCCGGGGCTCGCGGAGAAGGCGATCGGCTTGCACGAAACCGGCGAGCTCGCGGTGATGTGCGACACCTTCTATCCGCTCAAGCTGACGAAGCTCGCGAAGGGCCTCGACAACGGCACGTACGCGATGTCGTGGTACGAGCCGGCCGACGGCGAGATCACCGAGGCCGGGCTGACCTCGCACCTGTAGGGCGGTTGACCGACGACCGGGCTCGAGGCCCGGCCGTCGATCCGGTGGTCACACCTGATCGGTCAGACGCGGACGACGAACCAGCCGTCGACGTCGTCGCAGAGCACCTGGTACGGGCGCTCGTGGGCGTAGGTGTAGAGCGGGAGCCGGTTCCGGGTCACCTGGATCTTTCCGTCCGGCCGGCGGATCGTCCCGAAGACGCCGCTGATCCCGGCGATCCGGCGCGGCACCGAGGCGGCCGAGCGGACGAGGAGCGGTGGCCAGGCGACGGCGCAGGCGCCGGTGCAATGGACCTTGAAGTCGCGCTTCTCGACGTTCCAGTAGTAGAGCGCCTGGTGGTCGCGGCGCGCGAGGATGTTCCCGAAGCCCGCCGCGCGTTGCTTCGCGACGGGCGGTCTGGTCGCGTCGCGCGCGGCCAGCGCAGCCGGGACGAGGATTGCGGCGAGCGCGGCGAGGAGGGCGAGGACGGCAAATGCACGGAATCTCATGGCTCTGTTGTACCGCTGCGTCGGCGCCCCCGGGGTGAACATTTCCTGAACGGGTGCGATCATCCGGCCATGAGCATCGCGGACACCTCAGGCCGCGCCACGTTCGGGGCCGGCTGCTTCTGGGGTGTCGAGCGGGCGTTCCGCGCCGTCGCGGGCGTGCTCGACGCCGAGGTCGGCTACACCGGCGGCACGGTCGAGAGCCCGTCCTACTGGCTCGTGTGCTCCGGCGCCACCGGCCACGCGGAAGCGGTGCGGGTCGAGTTCGACCGGGCCCAGATCTCCTACGAGGAGCTCCTCGACGTCTTCTGGGGCATGCACGACCCGACACGGCCTCGGCTCGGCCGGCGCGCTCGCTATCGCTCCGTGATCTTCGTCCACTCGGCCGCGCAGGAGCGCGCCGCGCGCGCCTCGCTCGCCGAGCGCTCCGGCCGGCCGGGCCAGCCCGTCCTGACCGAGATCGTCCCTGCAGGCTCGTTCTACCGCGCCGAGGAACGCCACCAGCGCTACCTCGAGAAGCGCGGCAGCGTCCAGAGCGCGGCGAGCTCGCGCACGAACTAGAGGAGCGGTATGACTGCCACGACGCCCGAGCGGTACGACCTGATCGTGATCGGCGCCGGCTCGGCCGCGCGCGAGGCGGCCTCGCGCGCATCGACGGAGCATGGTGCCTCGGTCGCCGTGATCGAGCGCGAGCGCTGGGGCGGTCAGTGCCCGAACGTCGCCTGCAAGCCGACGAAGCAGTACGTGGCGGCCGCCGAGCTCCTGCGCGACCTGCGCGTGGTGGCGGGCGAGCTCGGGATCGAGACCTCGGCGCCGACCTTCGACCTCGCTCGGCTGAAGGCGCGCAAGGACTGGCTGATCGGGACCCAGGAGACGTGGCAGGCCCGCTTCGCCGACGCGGGTTACGAGACGATCACCGCCGAGGCGAGCTTCGCCGATGCGCACACGGTGCGGGTGGGCGAGCGGGAGCTGGCGAGCGAGCACATCCTCGTCGCGACCGGGTCGCGCACCTTCGTCCCGCCGATCCCCGGCCTCGACGAGGTGCCGTGGGTCGACCACATCGGCGCACTCGAGCTGACGGAGCTCCCGGACTCGCTGCTCGTCCTCGGCGGCGGCGCGGTCGGGCTCGAGCTGGCCCAGGCGTTCTCGCGCTTCGGCTCCCGGGTGACGATCGTCCAGAGCGGCCCGCGGATCGCGGCGCGCGCGGACCTCGATGCGTCGGCCGAGCTGACCGCGGCGCTCAGCGAGGAGGGGATCGAGATCGCCACCTCCGCCCGCGTCACCTCGGTCGCGAGCGAGGGAGCCGGGCTCATTGCGACGCTGACTTCGGGCGACGGCGAGGAGCGGATGGTGAGCGCTGCGCTCCTGCTCGTCGCGTCAGGTCGCTCTCCGAACGTCGAGGAGCTCGAGCTCGACGCGGCCGGGGTCGCCCACGACCGGCACGGGATCGGCGTCGACGAGCGCCTGCGCACGAACGTCCCCGGGATCTGGGC
>DATLXM010000059.1:0-22958 GCA_035575835.1 Gaiellaceae bacterium | reverse complement strand
TCGGAGTCGATGTCGACGGTGAACGCGGCCGGCCGTTCGGCGAGGCCCGGCATCGTCTGCATGTCCCCGCAGAGCGCGACGATCCAGCCGGCCCCGGTGTAGGCGCGGAGGTCGCGGACCGTGACGGTGAAGCCCTTGGGCGCATTCAGCAGGGACGCGTCGTGCGAGAGCGAGAGGTGCGTCTTCGCCATGCAGATCGGGAGCCGGTCGAGACCCGCGGCGGTATATGCGGAGGCCTTCTCGGCTGCCGTCTTGAGGAAGAAGACGCCGTCGGCGCCGTAGACGCGCTTCGCGATCGCCTCGATCTTCTCCTCGATCGAAGCCTCGAGCGGATAGGTGTAGTCGAACGACGGTGCTTCGCGCGTCGCATCGACGACAGCCTCGGCGAGCTCCGTCGCACCTGCGCCGCCCCGCTCGAACGCGTCGTTCACCTCTGCGGCATGGGCGCCGAACTCGAGCGCCAGCCGGCGCACCAGCTCGATCTCATCATTCGTGTCGGTCGGAAAGCGGTTGACGGCGACGACCGCCTTCAGGCCGAATTCCTGCACGATCTCGAGGTGGCGACGCATGTTCTCGGCCCCTCGCTCGATCGCGTCGAGACCACCGTCGGGGTCGCCGCCGTGATGCTTCAGCGCGCGCGCGGTCGCAACCAGGACGATCCCGCTCGGGGCGAGCCCGCCGATCCGGCAGACGATGTTCAGGAACTTCTCCATGCCCATGTCGGAGCCGAAGCCGCTCTCGGTCACGACGTAGTCGCCGAGCTTCAGCCCGGCGAGGTCGGCAACGAGCGAGCTGTTGCCGTGAGCGATGTTGGCGAAGGGCCCGCAGTGGACGATCGCCGGCTGGCCTTCCAGCGTCTGGACGAGGTTCGGCTTCAGCGCGTCCTTGAGGAGCACGGTCATCGCGCCCGCAGCCCGCAGTTGCTCCGCCGTGATCGGATCGCCCGCGAAGGTGTGCGCGACCGTGATCGCTCCGAGCCGGGCCCGGAGATCGTGCAGATCACGCGCGACGGCCACGATCGCCATCACCTCGGACGCCGCTGTGATGTCGAATCCGGTCTCCCGGGCGTAGCCGTTCGCCCGGCCGCCGAGCCCGATCACGATCTGCCGGAGCGCTCGGTCGTTCATGTCGACGCAGCGCCGCCAGGTGATCGAGAGCGGGTCGATCCCGAGCGTGTTCCCGTGCAGGATGTGCGAGTCGAGCATCGCTGCGAGCAGGTTGTTCGCCGCCCCGATCGCGTGGATGTCCCCGGTGAAATGGAGGTTCAGATCCTCCATCGGCAGCACCTGGGCGTAGCCTCCGCCCGCGGCGCCCCCCTTGATCCCGAACACCGGCCCCACTGAGGCCTCGCGCAGGCAGAGAACGGCTCGCTTGCCGATCGCACCGAGCCCCTGGGTCAGCGAGACGGACGTCGTCGTCTTCCCCTCGCCCGCCTTCGTCGGCGTGATCGCGGTGACGCAGATCAGCTTCGCGTCGGGTGCGCTCCGCAGGCGGTCGAGCGCGGAGAGGTCGATCTTCGCCTTGAAGCGGCCGTAGGGCTCGACCTCGTCGGGTTGGAGGCCCGCCTCCTCGGCGATCTGCCCGATCGGACGGAGCTGGGCGGCCTGCGCGATCTCGAGGCTCGAGAGCATCAGTGCGACACCGCCGCAGCCGCGAGCTCGGAGACGAGGGTGTCCGTGGAGAACCGCTCGAGCGTGAAGGGCGCGATCAGCTCCGGCGTGCGCTCGGTCGCGACGAGCTCCGCGAGCGTGGTTCCGACGATCGGCGCCGCCTTGAACCCGTACGTGCCCCAGCCGGCGGAGACGAGGAAGCCGCCCACCTCGGTGACACCGAGAATCGGGCTGTAGTCCGGGCTGAGGTCGCAGAGCCCCGTCCACTGGCGCAGGACGGCGACGTTCTCGAGCTGCGGGAAGAGCTCGAGCACGTGCCGGGCCGAGTACTCGAGAAAGGGGAAGGTGCTCGTGCCGCGGTAGGTCGTGTACGGCTCGATCTCGGCGCCGATCAGGAGCTCGCCGCGGTCGGTCTGCGAGACGTAGACGTGCATCTGCGAGGAGACGATGATCACGTCGAGGAACGGCTTGAGCGGCTCGGTGACGAAGGCCTGGAGGATGTGGGTCGTGATCGGGAGTTGCACCTCGGCGAGGTCGGCGACGAGCGTCGACCAGCCGGCGGTCGCGCTCACGACCGTCCCGCACGCGATGTCCCCGCGCGTCGTTCGAACCCCCGTGACGCGGCCGTTCGCGCGATCGATCCCCGTCACCGTCGTATACGGGTGGATCTCGACGCCGAGCCGGTCGGCTCCGCGCGCGAAGCCCCAGACGACGGCGTCGTGGCGAATGATCCCGCCGCGGGGGTGGTAGAGGGCGCCCACGATCGGCCAGGTGACGTCCTCCGAGAGGTCGAGCTCCGGGCAGAGCTTCGCGATCTCCTCGGGTGAGATCAGGCGGGTGTCGATCCCGAGCAGCTGGTTCACCTCGGCGCGCTCGGTGGACGTGATCATGGCGCGGTCGGAGTGCGCGAGGGTCAGGTGCCCCTGCTGCGAGAAGAGCAGATTGAAGTCGAGCTCGAGGGAGAGGCGCTCGTACAGCTTCACGCTCGCCTGGTAGAACGCTGCCCCCTCGGGGGTCCGGTAGTTCGAGCGGATGATCGTCGTGTTCCGGCCGGCCGCGCCCGAGCCGATGTAGCTCTGCTCGAGCACCGCGACGTTCGTGATCCCGTGCTCCTTGGCCAGGTAGTACGCGGTCGCGAGGCCGTGCGAGCCGCCGCCGATGATCACGACGTCGTAGCGGTCCTTGAGCTCGCCGCGCGGGCGCCACATCCGGCGCTCCCGGAAGATGTCTTTCACTGCAGCCCCGCCAGCGTGTCGAGGACGACCCCAGCGACGTGCTGGGCGTATTCCTGTGGGAAGAAGAGCTGGAACTCGTCGCCGTCGCGGAGGACTGTCGCCCGGACGTGCGCGACCGCTCCGACTGCGGGCAGCGCGTCCAGATCGAGGTCGGTCAGGCGCCGCAGCAGCCGCTCACCCGTGACCTGCAGGCCTGCGAGCCCGCCCGCCGTTTCGGCGGCGTAGCCCAGTTCGCGGAGGTGCCGCTGGATCTCCTCCGGGACGCCGAGCGAGATGTCTCGCACCTCGGGCGGGGCGTGCCGAAGGAGGCGCTCGAACGGCGAGCGTCGGACGGGCTCGAAGCCGTCCTCCGCACGCGCGAGCCCGGGATCGAGGAACTCGAAGGCGGTCACGAGCGCAACTGCTTCCCGTCGGGGTCGTAGAACGGGCGCAACCGGACCAACGCCCGCTCGAGCCTCCCGTCCACCCGGATCTCGAGCTGCGAGCCCTCCTCGGCGAGCTCAGGCGGAATCCAAGCGAGGCCGATTGCCTTCCCGAGGAGCTCGCTGCGGCGCGCGCTCGTGACGCGTCCTGCGGGGCGCCCGGCGACGACGACCTGACCGCCCTCCGCCGGCACCACGCCGTTCTCCATCTCGAAGCCGACGAGTCGCTCGCGGGGGCCGCGCTCCCGCATGTGCTGGAGCGCCCACTTGCCGACGAAGTCGTCCTTGTCGAACTTGACCATCCAGGCCATGTTCGCGTCGAGCGTGTTCGACTCCGAGTCGGTGTCCTGACCGACCAGGATGTGCTGCTTCTCGAGCCGGAGGATCCGCTGCGCCTCGAGCCCGAACGGGCGCACGCCGAGGTCGGCGCCGCGCTCGAGCAGCGTGTCCCACAGGTACTCGCCGTACGTGCTCGGGAAATGAACCTCGTAGCCGAGCTCGCCGACGAAGCCGATCCGGAGCAGGAGGCACGGAACTCCCGCCACGTGAGCTCGTTTCGCGTCCAGGTAGGTGAACGCCTCGGCCGAGCAGCCGAGCGAGGTGAGCCGGACGAGGAGGTCGCGGGCACGCGGTCCGGCCACGTTCACCGCCGTCAGGGCGCCCGTGAGGTTGACGACGTCGACGGCGAATCCCCAGACCGAGTTCCACCACTGGAACCACTCCAGCACGACCTGGGCGCCTGTTGAGGTGGTGGTGACGTAGAACTCGTCCTCGGCTAGGCGGCCGATCGTGCCGTCGTCCATGATCCGCCCCGAGTCCGTGCCCAGGACCCCGTAGCGGACGCGCCCGATCTTGAGGTCGGCAAAGCGGTTCGGGTAGAGGCGCTCGAGAAACGCGACCGCGTCCGGTCCGCGGACGAGCAGCTTGCCGAGGGTCGAGACGTCGATCACCCCGACCGCCTCGTGCACGGCGCGAACCTCGGATTCGGGATCGCCGTAGGAGTGGACACGGCGCCAGTCGCCCGTCCACATCATCCGGGCTCCAAGCTCCTCGTGCCGGTGATGAATCGACGTGCGTCGCGCCGGCTCGTGGCCGCGGCCCGCGAGCAGGCCGAGCGAGACCGGAGCCCAGGGCGGCCGCGCGGTCGTCGTCCCGAGCGTCGCCTCGTCGATCCCGGTCTCGCGAGCGAAGAGGCGGATCGAGGGGAGGTGGCAGAGCCGTCCCTGGCAGGGGCCCATCGTCACCGCCGTGTAGCGCTTCGCGAGCTCGATCGAGTCGAAGCCTTCCGCGAGCGCACGCTTGATGTCCTTCCGGGTCACGTCCTCGCAGATGCAGACGAAGGACTTGCCCTTGCCGGTCTGGTCCGGCAGAGGAAGAGACGGCGACGAATCGGCGCCGGTGACGGAGCCGACGGCCTCGACGTGCGGAGGGAGGTCGCGTGGGACGAAGATCCCGCTCGCCGCGTCGTACTCGATCCTGGCGCCGGCCTGCGAGAGCAGCGAGTAGGCGGGCTGGAGTCCGCCGGACACGACGAGCAGATCGCTTTCGATCGCCTCGCCGTCGACGAGCACCGAGCTCATCCGGCCCTTCCGTCCCGTCGCCACGATCTCTGTCGGCCTGCGCTCGCCGAGGTCGAAGACGCGCGCGACCTCGGTTCCCGCGCGGCGCAGCTCCTCGGCGATCGCCTCGCCGCCGGCCGCGAGCACGACAGCTCGCTCACCGGGACGCAACGACCACTGCTCGATCAACCGCCGAGCTCCTCCGGAGAGCATCACGCCGACGAGGTCGTTACCGGGGAAGAGGAGCGGCTGCTCGATCGTGCCCGTCGCGACGACGATCCGCTCCGCCCGGAAGCGATAGAGGACGTTCCCGGCGTCGATGGGCACGAGCCCGCCCTCGTAGATGCCGATCGCCCGCGCGGGAGAGAGGATCTCGAACTCCGTCGAGTCGAGCCCGTCTGCCAGGCCCTCGTCGACGAGGACGACGTGCCGGCCTTGCTCGGCGGCCTCGTGCGCAGCTGCGAGGCCGGCAGGGCCCCCGCCGATCACGAGCACCTGCGTACGCCGGTGCTCGGTATCGAAGCGGCGAGTGCGCGTGCCGTGCTTGTCGATCTTGCCGAGCCCGGCCGCGCTGCGCAGGAAGCGCTCGTAGATCGGCCACGCGCGACGCGGCCGCATCATCGTCCGGTAGTAGAAGCCGACCGGGAGGAACGGTCCGCCGACCTTGTCGACGATCGACATCAGGTCGCGGTCGAGCGAGCCGAGCACGTTCTGCGCCTTCACGTCGGCGCCCTCGCGGGCCGGCTCCATGCAGGCCCGGACGCTCGGGACGCCGTCGATCTGCATCAGGCAGTTGGGGCACTGACCCGAGCAGCAGAGGAGGCCCCGGGGACGGTGGTACTTGAAGCTGCGCGAGAAGACGCGCCGTCCCGAGGCGAAGAGCGCGGAAGCGACGGTGTCGCCCTCGAACGCCTGAACAGGTTCGCCCTGGAACCGGAACGTGAGGCTCCGGTCCCGGTTCAGGCGCTCCCCGGGCTGAGGCGGGAGGCGCATCAGACGGCGGGTGTGTCGGGGGTGGCCGCGGCCTCCGGAGCCGGTGGGGCCTGCCCGCTCCGCTCCACGAAGGCGGTCGTCAAGACCTCGTTCGTGCGCGTGTCGCGCTCGGCCTGGAACCACGACTCGCAGCCGAGTCGGTGAAACCACCATTCGCGCTGGATCCCGGCGACGTTACGGCGAAGGTAGAAGTACGCGGCCAGATCCTCGAGCGGCGGTATCCCGCTCGGCTCCTCGGGTCTCGGGCGCACCGACACCTCGCCCGCGTACGCGAACTCGTTGACATCACGGGGCCCGCAGTTCGGGCATGACAGCAGGAAAGATATGTAATAGCCCTCAGGGAAACGCTATTGCCATATTCCCAGTTCGCGCCGGCCAGCGCAAGGCGAGACGAGCGAGGGAGCCACGGTGGGTCAGAGCGCCACCTGCGGACAGTGCTCGCTCATGGCCCGGCCCACGGCCGGACCCCGATCCTTGCGGACGGGCGCGGGCACGCGAGGGACTGCGAGGGCACGAAAGCCCGCAAGCAAGACGAATCTGCGAATCTGAGCGTGGAACCTCGCCCGCGAGTGGACGCCTGGTCGGGACTGGAGGTTTTCCCGTAGCTCGTAGAACTTGAGGTGGCGATCCTCCCGCCTCGTCCGGTGCTTGTGAGGTTCCGCGAGTACCTTACGCGTGGGCGCAGCGGCGGTACGATCGGGACATGACGCGCAGCGTTCTGGAACGGATCCACAATCCGAGCGGACGCGAATGCGGCTGCGCGCCGGAGTGCTGGTGCAAGAAGACCTCCTGGGGCCGCGCGCTGCGTTGGTACCTGCCGAAGCGTCATGCATCAGTCTCTCTCGAGTGGAAGCGGGCGCAGGAAGAGACGACCGGCGGGGGCGGTTAGAGCCGCGCCAGCGCTCGCTCAGCGTCGGCGCGCGTCAGGAGTCCGATGAGGCGTCCGTCCGACGTCGTCACGGGCAGGCCTGACAGGTTCTGGCGCTGCATTCGCTCAAAAACCTCAGCCAGCCGCGCACTCGGCCGCACCGTGCTCGGCCCTTCCGTCATCGCCTCGTCGACGAGCACGTCGGCGTCTGAGGCGAGAGCCGTTCGACCGAGTCGGCCGAGCAGGACCCCGTCGTCGTCGACGACGAAGCAGGTGTCGAAGTCCGTCCCGCTGACCCTTCGCCGTACGGCTTGGAGCGCCTCGCTGAGCTCACAGCGCGGGACGTCCGGGCGGGCAAAGGTCGCGGCGCGTGTCTCGCTTCCTTCGGCGCCTTCGAGTGGCAATCCCGCCGAGCCCCAATCGGTCTTGCCGGCGACGTAGTCGTAGACGTCCGTGAACCCGAGGGCGGTGAGCCGCGCCGCGGCCCGTGGGCTCATGTCTCAGGTGTAGTCGTAGCAGTAGACGATCACCGGTTTGGCTGTGTCGAGAAGATGTGGCGCCCTGTCGCCGATCTCTTTGAGCGGGATGTTGATCGCGCCGGGCAGATGCTCGTCCTCGTACTCGGCAACCGGCAGCACTTCGACCAGCTGAGCCGACTCGTCTGCCATCAGGCGCCGAAGGTCGTCGCGCGTAATCGGCGTTGTCATCGGATCTCGCTGAGCGGATCGCCGAAGACGCAGCGGCCGGCCTCGATCGCCTCCGGGATCGAGATGACGATTCCCCGCACGTCGGGTCGGGCGCTCAGGTACTGCTCGGCGCACGAGCTGCCGGAGACGACCACGGCCTCTTGGGGCGTCCATGAGGCGTCGCTGTCAGGCGCCAGCTCGACCCGGACGGTGTCGCCGCTGACAGGGTCGCTGGACTCGACCCTGATTGGCCGGCCGAACATCGGCGCCATCCCGAGCGCCTCGATCGCGCATATCGCGTGGACCTCGTGAACGTCAAGCTGAACGCGGTGCGCGGTCGGCCGACCCGAGAACGGACAAGCGACGGTGATCGCGCCGTCGGCGCCCGTGTGGACAAGATCGTCAGAGGCGAGGCTCGCAAGCGCTACCCTCAGATCGAGCCGGAGACGCGCGGCTTGCGTTGCGAGCGCCGTCGCATCCGCGGGCCCCAGGCGTTCAGGCGGAATCTGCGCCGCGGCGAGCGCTCGCTGCACGCTCATCGAAGCGCCTCGGCGAGCGCATCGCGGAGCCAGGCCTCCTCAGGCTGCCCGGCGAAGCCCTGCTCGGTGCGATACAGACGACAGGAGAGAACGTACTCGGCGCGCGCGTCGGCGCTCGGCTCGATGTCACGGCCGTTGACGCGGATGCTTGGCGAGCCCAGGAACCGCGCCCGCCTCGCGCTCTCCTCGTCGGCGACGTTGACTAGGCGCACCTCGGCCGCCCCGCCGATCTCGCCGATCACCCGATCGACGAGCTCGCGCGCCGCGTGGTGGTGCGGGCAGCCATCAAAGTAGAGGATCTCGACGAGCGGCCGCGTCACGACGCTTCCTCGATTCGACAGCAGGCCGCGACGTGCGCGGCGTTGTCGGCCAACATCGCCTGACCGAGCTCGAGCAGCGCCGCCACCCGTTCGTCGGCGATCCGATTCAAGACCGTGCGCCCGACCCGTCGAGCCTCGATGAAGCCACACCAGCGCAGGCAGGCGAGGTGATTCGACACCATCGGCTGCGGCAGCGCGAGCCTCGTGACGAGATCGCCTACCGACAGCTCCTCTTCCTCCCGCAACAGCTGAAGGATCCGCAGCCGAGTCGGATCCCCCAGACCGCGGAAGTATTTGGCGATCAGGTCCGTGGTCGCGGGCACGCTTGGAAGACGGAACGGGGACTGCGCGACGCGCGTCATCGCTTTCTAAATATCATAAATTTCTGATGGGATGAGTTAGAAGACGCCTCGTCACGATCCGTCGGCGCGGTCACGGCCACGGCTTCCGCCCGCTCGTGGCCAGGTGTCTACGCCGGGACTGTCGCGCCCGCCTGCAGAGCGGCGCGCGCGACGATCAGGTCGACCAGCTGCACGAACGGGTCGAAGCCGACGACCTCGGGAGCGTTGGCCACGAAGTTCGACAGAGCGTTGATGTCGTAAAACGTTGCCTGACCGGTGTGTGCGTCGACGAGGTACTCAACGCCGCCGAGATCCCTTGCCCGCCGCGAGGATGATCCGTCTCGCGTCTTCGATGACGCCGGCGGGCGGATCGAAGCGTTCGATCGGAAGTCCGCAACCGGAGACGCCGTCCGCGATACCGGGAAGCTCGCAGGTAGTCGGCCGGACAGATGCTACCGGCGCTACCTTGTTGCCTCTCCCGACACCAGCACGACTACACACGTCCTACGCAGGCTTTGCCGGGTGGCAGCCGGTCGTAGCTGGTCACGGCCTGTCCGAGCCTACTCGAAATGCCTGCTCCAGCCGACAATTCAAGGTAGGAGCCGACCGTGCCGGTTGAGCCGGTACCGGCCTGTCACGCCAGAGGTCGCGGGTTCGAGTCCCGTCGCTCCCGGTGCCCGTTTGACCTCCTCCTAGCGCCGGCGGTCTGGCCACCTCCTGCGTTGAGAGGGGTCAACCGTTCGAGTCCGTCAGAGGGCTTGCGAGGACCGCCTGAAGGCAGGTCGCCGTTGCCGAGTAGGGGCATGAGCCCGTTCGACGACCTCAGCTCGATCCCACCGCAGATGCTCGCGAGCGGCCATCTCGCCGCGCGCAGTCCACAGCGAGCACCTGACTCTGGCTTTGGTTGAGATCGAGCCGGATCGCAGAACTGCCCGAGCACCGCCACCGCTCCGAGCTGGCCTGGCTGGGCGTCTTCCTGCTCCCCGAAGGCCCGAAGACGAGCAACTACATATTTTTCGCGATCCTGCCGTCGCCGCTCCTGATCCTGGCGTTTCGCGTACTCGCCACGGGTGGCTGGCCTGCCGCGCGGCACGCGGATCGCGGCTCCACCTGAGTGCACCCGAGGCTTGGGACACAGTGCTCTGGTTCGACCCGTCCGGGCGGTTACTCGCGCGGATCGCCTGGTTCCGGCCCGGCCTAGCGGAGGATGCGACTGGACTCGGCGACGAGGCCGATGCCGGCGATGACGGCAATAGCGGCGAGCCCGAGCGGCACGACGATTCGGCCGACCTGAAGCAACCGCACCCGCGCACCGGCGCGCCCGACGAGGAACGCAGCGATGGTGAGGAGCGCGGCGGGAACGAGGGCGAACGTCGAGCCGAGCGAGGCGACGACGACAAGGACGGTGAGGCGGCGATTCCGCCAGGCAATCTCGCGGTCCCAGCGCTCCACGAGCAGGACGACGAGCGCCGCCGCGACCCCCGGGAGCAGGACGAACAGCACGATCGCGAGTAAGGCAGGCGAGATGAGCGTGAAGTCGACTCCGTCCTCGTGCACGAAGCCGGCGCCTCCGACGAGCGCCGCGAACCCAACCCACAGCGGGAGCCTGAGGCGGCCCGGAATCGCCGTGCGAAGAGCCGCGTAGAGGACACCGTTCAAGGCGCCCAGCATGGTCATCGCGAACAGAAGGTTGAAGGTCTGCAGTGAGATGACGCCGATCTCGAAGCCGTCGTCCGAAGTCACGCCGAGCACGAAGTCGCTCGAGGTCAGCCGCAGGAGCAGCATCGCGAGCCGGCCGCCGATCCCACCGATCAGAAACCCGGCGATCGCGCCGGCCGCGGCGCCGACCAGCACCCACCAGACGATCGAGGAGATCTCGTCGCGAACGGCGACCCGCCGCAAGTGCTTGCGCTCCGGTGGTACCACCACTCCGGGAAAGTCGGTCACCCGCTGCGATCGTAATGCACCAGGATGCACATTACTGCTGCGTGACTCGGGCGCTGGGCGCGGTTTAGCGGGCGTCGTCGGCGCGGTATCGCATTACGACCAGCTGGAAGGGCTTCGGATTCGGCGGGAAGCTGACGCCGGCGGCCTGGTAGTGCTCAATGCCGTCGAGGATGTCTTCTTGGATAAGACCGTGGCGCTCGTAGAACCGGACGGCGCCGTCGTTTCCCTTCACAACAAGTAGGACGTAACTGGCGGGCTGGAGGCGTCCGTGCAACGCTTCGACGAGCGCGGCGCCAACTCCCTGGCTGCGGAAACGCTGGTCGATGTAGATCCGGTGGAGCTCGGGCTCTTGACCGAACGAGTCGTAGTGCAGATAGCCAGCAACGGTGCCGTCGATCTCGCCGACCAGGAACACTGCGCCTTCGTCATCTGTACACCTTGAAATGCAGTCAGCGACCGCCGTCGGCTCGTAGGTCTGTGTCGCGACGGCGTCGACGACGACCGCGTCGACAAGCCCTTCGAATTGCACAGGCATCGATGCCCGGCCAATCGAAGACACGGCTTCGGCGTCGCCCCGCGTCGCGTCGCGAACAACAAGCATCGCCACAACGCTATGCCAGATCCACAACCAACGCTAGTTCTCGCGGTTTCAGAAGCTGTCCTTCGCTACCTGAGGATCGAACCTGGCGCTCTGACGTCAATCCGGAACGCTGGCCCAAGCGACCGTGTTGCGACCGGCGGTGATATGGGTGGATGACCTCGAGCTAGCAGAGTCACAGCTGTTGGATGCGCTTGGGCACGCCGACTTGGCCACCTTTGCCGAGTTGCTTCGAGACGACTTCTTGATTACGACTGCAGGCTGGTGCCGTATCGTCGTGACCTCTTCGCGGGGGAGCCTCGTGCCGGGCCGGCCCCTCGTTTTACCATGCCCCCATCGTGGATAATGGATAGTGATTCATGGACGTAGCCGCCCACGAGACGCGTCCTCCTGTCCTGCGTTGGGCAGATTCCGTTGGCGGGCGACCGATGCGTCTCGATGCAGGCGGGATTCTCAAGCGCTTCCATTTCCTGGGGCAGGCGCTTGTACGTTCAAGCGCCGGCTGGATCCCCTCGGTTCATCTGATCGAGACCAAAGCGCTCCTCGCGCGGATCGGCTGGGAGACCGCCCTCACCGCCGACGCGTTGCGCGAACGCGTCTTCGAGCTCCGGTTTCCCACCCGACTCGTCGAGGTCGGCGCGGACGAGCCGCTCGTCAGCCTGTTCCGGGCGTCGGCCCACGCCCCGTCCGCCGTCGCTTTCCTCGAAGCCCTCGGCACGGTCTATCTCCGGTCGCTGGCCGATGCGGAACGGGCATACCTCGAGTTCACGGACTCACTTGCCGACGGGCCGACCACACGGTTCCTCCTCCAGTCGGTGAGCGAGAAGGAGCAGGCGATAGCCGCGCTGCTCGATGCTGCGGAGCAGGAGCGCGCGATCGCCACGCCCCACGACCGTGACGCGGACGCAAAGTGGGTCGTCGCTCTTGGCGCACTGCTGGACGAGGCGGGCGGGGTCGGCGCCGTCGAGCCACGTCCCGTCACGGTGCCCGATGTCGTGCCGCCGGGCACGCTCTACGAGACCCCGGAAGACCCGGCCCGCGACCCCCGCTATTTCTCGTGCAACTTCTACTGGCCCGACACGCTCGATCCCGGCTACGGGTACGGCTCGGGCGTCAATCTCCAGCTGCGGAGCGCGGTCAGCCATCTGAACGAGGTGTGGGCAGTCGAGATCGCCGGCGCCGCGCTCTACGAGCTCGCCGACGTCCTCGGCTGGGAGTTCATGCTCGACGCCGCTCGCTGGACGTACGACGAGTCGCGCCACATGCTGATGGGCCAGCGCCGCCTGGAGGCCTGGGGAATCTCACCCGAGAACGTACCGCTGGGGCGCTACATCTACGACGCGAGCGCCGCCGGTGGCGACCCGATCCACCGGCTCGGCATGCTCGGCTTCTTCGAGACCAAGAACATCGGCAAGAAGAACGTCCGCGCGCGCGAGTTCGGGGCGATGGGCGACGAGCTCAGCGAGCGGGACATGGAGTTCGACTGGGCCGACGAGACGATCCACGCCGAGTACGGCCGCCGTTGGCTCAAGCGCCTGCTCGAGGTGAACGGACGGCCCCCTCAGGACTACGCGGACGTGCTCGAGGAGTGCTCCCAGCTCGTCGCGCGCCGGGTCGAGGAGGCCCAGCCAGGCGAGCTCGAGGCGATCCGCGAGTGCGCCGAAAGGCTCGTCGGCGAGTCGGAGCAGCTCGCCGCCGCGGCTGAGTGAGCGCGGCCACTCGTGCTCGATCAGCCCACGGTCGCCGTCGTCGGCGGTTGCGGTATCGGTCTGACGCTCAGGCTCGCGCGGATGCCTGGGGCAGGCGAGACCGTTACGGGCGCGACGTTCGCGGAGGGGCCGGGTGGAAAGGGCTCGAACCAGGCGATCGCCGTGCGCCGGCTCGGAGTCGAGGCCAGGCTCTTCACGATCGTCGGCGACGATCGCCGCGGGCGCGCGCTCCTCGAGCTCTGGAAGTCCGAAGGGGTCGACGCGAGCGCCGTTCTCGTCGGCGATGCCGCAACGATGGTCGGCGCGATTCTCGTCGAGCCGTCGGGCGAGAACCGGATAGTCGTCGCACCTGGCGTGCTCGACGAGTTGGACGCGGGTTCTCTGCTCTCGTTCGCAGGGCTCGAGAGCGCCTCTGCGCTCCTCGTCAATCTCGAGATCCCCCTCGCGACCGCCTCGGCCGCGTTGCTTCGCGCCAGCGGTGCCGGTGTCCTCACCGTCCTCAACCCGGCACCCGCCGGCTTGCTGCCGGCGCACGTCTGGGCCGCCGTCGACCACGTGACGCCGAATCGTGGCGAGGCCGCCGCCCTGACCGGACTCGGTGACGATGCTGCGCCGGATGATCTCGTGGACGCCCTGCGAGGGCTCTGCCGGGGCGCGATCGTGCTGACGCTGGGAGCGGGCGGAGCGCTCGTGGACAGCAACGGCGTTCGCGAAGCCATCGCGGCCGTGCCAGTCGAGGAGGTGGTCGATACGACCGGCGCGGGAGACGCATTCTCCGCGGCCTACGCCGTCGCGCTCGTCGAAGGGACAGGCCCGTTCGAGGCCGCCCGCTTCGCCGTTCGCGCGGGCGCGTTTGCGGTCACCCGGGAGGAAGTCGTCCCCGCGCTCCCCTGGCGTGCCGATCTCTAGGGCGCGACGTTCAGCCGACGGCGTGAAGCCACTCGGCCACTCGCCCGCGTAGGCCCTCCTCACGCACCATGTCCCAGTGCGTCGCCGTGCCAGCGTCGAGCACCTCGGCGCCGAGGTGTGTCGCGAGCGTTGGCCCTCGGTCTTGCTTCAGGCCGGCGCCTCGGCGGCGCCGCAGCTAACGGACGCACTCGGCCGCGTAAGCCTCGTTCTTTGAGCAGCAGCGGGTGAGGGTCTCGACGAAACCGCGTTCGCTGGGCGAGAGTGGCCGGCGGGCGAGCCGGGCAACGTGGAGGTTTCGCTGCAGGGGCTTGCCGATCCGGAACGCTTCCAGTTCGCCGCGCTCGATCTCCTCGGCGACCGCGTAGCGGGAGAGAAAAGCGATCCCGAGCCCTTCGCGCGCGGCCCGTTTGATCGCCTCGCTCGAGTCGAGCTCCCAGGTGTGCTCAGGCCAGATCTGCGCGCTCGCAAGCGCACGCTCGCTGACGCGCCTGGTGCTCGACCGGGCTTCGCGGACGAGGAGCGTCTGCTCTGCGAGCTGCTTCGGGCTGGCGCGTCCGCCGCGGAGCGTGAGCAGGCAGGGCTTTGCGACGCCGACGATCTCGTCGCCGATGAACGGCTCGAGGTGAATGCGCTCGTCGGCCTCGGTTTCGCCGACAAGCGCGAGCGGCACGCGGCCGGCCAGAAGTCGGTCGAGGATCTCGCCGGTCGAGGCGATCTCGACTTCGACGGTGACGTTGGGGTGGTCGCGGCGGAAGCAGCCCAGCGTGTCGGGTAGCAGGTAGACGCCGGGAGTCGTAGAGGCGCCGATGTGGATCGTGCCGGCTTCTAGACCGGAGAGCCGGTGAAGCTCTTCTTCGCCCGCTCGAAGCGTCTGCAGGGCTTGGCCTGCGTGGAGGGCGAGCAGCGTGCCGGCCTCGGTCAGGGTGCTGCCGCGGCCGTTACGCTCGACGAGCCGCTGCCCGGCGGCGCCTTCGAGGGTGCGCAGGTGCTCGCTCGCGGTCGGCTGGCCAATTCCGATCGCGCGCGCGGCGGCCGAGACGCTGCCCTGGCGGCCGATCTCGACCAGTAGGCGCAGCCGGGTGGAGTCCCAGATGAGCGAGAGAGCGCTATCGGTCAAGGCGATACCTCCCATCGGAACATTCGTCTTGCCCATGGTATCGCGCTGTCCCTACGCTCAAGCCCATGATCTTCCGGCCCTACCTCTACGACCCGACAGCGTGCGCGAGCTACCTGTTCGGCTGCCTCTCGAAGGCAGCGCTGGCAGTCGTCGACCCACACGTCGAGTTCGTCGATGCCTACCTCGCCGAGGCCGAGCGGGTCGGCGCGCCGATCGTCGCCGTCCTCGAGACGCACGTGCAGGCCGACCACATCTCCGGCCTGCCGGCACTCGTGGAGGCAACCGGAGCGACCGCCTACCTGCCGGCCGGCGCCGAAGTCGACTTCGACCACGTACTGCTGGCAGATGGGGAGACGGTCGAGCTCGGCCACACGATCGTCCGCGGGGTCGCGACGCCGGGGCACGCCCCGGCCCATCACGCCTACGTCGTCGCCGACAGGCGCCGCGGCGACGAGGAGCCCTGGCTCGTGTTCACCGGCGACTCGCTGCTCGTCGGCGACGTCGGCCGGCCCGACCTGCACGCCGGCGGCGACCCGGTGCCGCTCGCCCACCAACTGCACGCTTCGATTGGCCGTCTGCTCGAACTGCCCGACGGCGTGCTCGTCTATCCGAGCCACTTCGGCGGCTCGGTCTGTGGCCGCGCCCTTTCCAGCAATCCGTTCTCGTCGATCGGGTTCGAACGCACCCACAACCGGGCGCTCGCGCACGCCGACGCCGACAGCTTCGCGCGAGCGCTGCTCGTCGATGTGCCGCCGCCGCCTGCGGGCCAGACGGCGATCGTCGCCGCCAACCGCGCCGGCCGCGTCACAGTCGAGGTGTGAGCTCCGCTCGGCTCGGGCTGCGCGCGAACGCGCGCCAGTTCGGCCTGCTCGTCGCGCTGAACGGGTTCGTCGGCGCAATGGTTGGGCTCGAACGCAGTGTGCTGTCGCTCGTCGGCGAGCGCGACTTCCGCCTCGACTCGCGCGCGGCGATCCTCTCCTTCGTCGTCGCCTTCGGGATCGCCAAGGCGCTCTCGAACCTCGTCGCCGGCGGGCTCGCCGACCGGGTCGGTCGCAAACGGCTGCTCGTGATCGGCTGGCTGCTTGCCTTGCCGGTGCCGCTCCTGATCGCACTTGCACCGAATTGGGGCTTCATCGTCGCCGCCAACGTCTTCCTCGGCGCCAGCCAGGGGCTTGCCTGGTCGATGACGGTGGTGATGAAGATCGACCTCGCCGGGCCGCAGCGTCGCGGGCTGGCACTCGGGCTGAACGAGTCGGCCGGCTATCTCGGCGTCGCGCTCGCCGCCTTCGCAACAGGAGCGCTCGCGGCGACCGTCGCGCCCCGCACCGTCGTCTGGGTCGGCGCCCTGATCATCGTCACGGTCGGCCTGGCCGCGTCGGCGTTGTTCGTGCGCGACACCGCCTCCCATGTCGCGCTCGAGCAGCGCGCACACGGCGACGGCGACCGCCACACGCTCCTGCACGCATTCCGGCACGGCACGTTCTCGCACCCGGTGCTGCGAGCTTGCTCCCAGGCCGGGCTCGTCAACAACCTCAACGACGCGCTCGCCTGGGGGCTCGTCCCGCTCTACCTCGCCGCGAACGGCTCCAGCCTCACCCAGGTCGGAGCCGTCGCCGCCGTCTACCCCGCCGTCTGGGGCGCCGGACAACTCCTGACCGGCTGGCTCTCAGACCACACCGGCCGCAAGCCCCTGATCGTTGCGGGGATGCTCGTCCAGGCAGGCGCGCTCGCGTTGCTCTTCGCGGGCGGCGGCGCCTTCGAACCGGCACTCCTCGCCGCAATCCTGCTCGGCGCCGGCACCGCACTCGTCTATCCCACCTTGATCGCGGCCGTCTCCGACGCCGTCCAGCCGGTCGAGCGCGCAGCCGCCGTCGGCGTCTACCGCTTCTGGCGCGACTTCGGCTTCGTCGCCGGGGCTCTGATCGGCGGCCTCGTCGCCGACACGCTCGGCGCGGGCGCGGCGATCGCAGTCATCGCTGCGCTGACCGCGGCAAGCGGCGTCTGGGTCGCCGCGACCGCCTGGGCGGGCCCCGAGGCCCGCGCCTATCGGCGGGACCGATGACCGACATCGGCACCCACGCCTAGGCCGTCGGGTCTGATAGCGCTACGCTCGGCCCCGGAAGATGACACTTGCACCGGCGAAGGGTGGACGATGATCGCGAATCCGAACAAGGCACTCTGGGAGAAGGGCGACTTCACTCGCATCGCGGAGAGCATGCGCGAGAGCGGCGAGGCGCTCGTCAGGACGTTGGGAGTCACCGACGGGCTCCAGGTTCTGGACCTCGGATGCGGCGATGGGACAACGGCGCTTCCAGCGGCGAAGCTTGGGGCGGACGTCCTCGGTGTCGACGTCGCCAGCAACCTCGTTGAGGCGGGCAACGCACGAGCGGACAGCCTCGGCATCACCAACTGCAGATTCCGGGAAGGCGATGCGTCCGATCTGAGCAAGCTCGAGGACGACAGCTTCGACCTCGTCGTCAGCATCTTCGGCGCGATGTTCGCTCCGAGGCCGTTCGACGTGGCCAAGGAGCTCGTTCGGGTGACGCGGCCCGGCGGCCGGATCGTGATGGGCAACTGGATCCCCAACGACCCGACGCTCGTCGCCCAGATCCTGAAGATCAGCTCCTCCTACTCGCCGCCTCCTCCGGAAGGGTTCGTCAGCCCCATGACCTGGGGCGTTGAAGACAACGTGATCGAGCGATTCGCGGCCGCGGGGGTACCCGAAGAGAGCATCTCGTTCGAGAGGGATACCTACACCTTCAACTTCCCCGGCCCACCAGCGGAACTGCTTGCTGTGTTCAGGACGTACTACGGGCCGACCATGAACGCCTTCGAGGCTGCAGCAGCCGACGGCCGCGAGGCCGAACTGCAGGCCGAGCTGGAGGCCCTCTTCAACGGCCAGAACGCAAGCCCGAACGAGAATGCCACCTCCATCCCAGCAACCTTCCTGCGCGTGACAGTCGCGGTATGAGCCGGTCGCACGCGAACGGGACGGCATAGCGGCTAAACAACATCCGAAGGTCGCTGTCGACCCAATGACCGACGGCACCGAGCGTTACGAAGTCGTCCCCTGCTGATCCCGATCGACGACGCGCAGCGAGCGCACCCGACAACGCTCACACACCACGAGCGGTCGATCGATCCGCTCCAGCGCCGGAACGACCTCCTCCGGCAGATGCCTCTTCGAGCGGGCAACGTCCTCGACCAACTCCGCGCCGTCGGAGGCCACGGTGGATCCCGGGCTCAAGGCTTCATGAACCGCAGGTTAGAGCGGTCAGTCGATCGGTTCGGGCTGGCCAGCCCAGTTCGCGAGCGCTTCTCGCGCGCAGTCCGGGCAATGGCCGTGGGATACGAGGAGGCCATCGCGCGCGAGGTAGTCGACGAGAGGCTCCCAGCCCTCGTCGGGGCGGTGGATCTGATGGCAGGTCATTGCGGCCATCACGCGCTGGGCGCGTTCGCCAGACCCGCCGTCGATCAGCTCGGTCAGGCGCTGCGGGACGACCTGCCAGGACACGCCGAACCGGTCCTTGAGCCAGCCACACGGGCCGCGCTCTCCGCCGGAGCGGCTGACGGGCCTCCGAGCCGCAGTGCATCTCGGAGCGGCACGCCGAGATCAGCGACAGCTGAGAGCCGGGCAACGAAAAAGACCCGCATCTGCGGGCCTTTCTCGAGCACAGTGATGTCGGGCCTGGTTCAGCTGCTCTGCTGAGCCTGCGCGAGCTTCGAGACGCACTTGCCAAACGCGTTCGACTTGCTCTCGTTGGTGCCGTACTTGGCCTTGAAGGCCGTCTCGCCGAGCGTCGTCCGCTCCGCCTTGCACTTCTGGGCGGCGTTCGCGGTCGCCTGACGGTCCTCCGTGGAAGCAGCCTGGCGCTTCGACTGGACGCAGCGCTGCATCGCGTTCGCGTCCTTCTTGCCGACGCCGTAGAACTGCGCGAAGGTCTTGCCGCCGTGCGTCGCGGCGAAGTTCGCGTCGGCCTGCTCGGCCGTGCACGCCGTGGAGGCCTCGTGGCGGTTCTGGTGCTCGCCGCGCGTCCCCTTGGAGACGCACTGGCCCATCGCGTTCGACTTGTTCGCGTTCGTGCCGTAGGTGACCTTGAACGTCGCCTCGCCGAGGCTCGTCTTCAGCGCCTGACACGCGCGGGCGCCGTTCGCCTTGTCCGAGGGTGCCGCCGGGTCGGCCAGAGCGGCCACCGGGAGGACAGCCGCGACGGCAAACGCGACGATGAGAGTCTTGAGCTTCATACTTCCGTACCTCCTGAGCATCTTCGCTTGTACCCAGTGGATGCGGGCCGGGACGAAAACCGGCGATGTCACTGGTAAGGAAACTGTGAAGGACGAGGCTGCGATGGGAAGCGACGCGACGACAGTGCTGAGATGGCGGCGTGAAATATCACCGAGTCGCAGTGGATAGAGCAGCGGTTTCACCGTCAGCGGGGGACGAGATAGCACTGATCTCCTGCTGAATTGCTGGGCGCTCGCCGCCCGAACCCACGTCGTGCAGGCGCTATGCCTGCGGCCCGACCTCCACTTAGCGCCGCCGCGGCCGGCCCGATTTTGCCGCGCGCGGCCGACCGCAGACAGAGCCGTGCGTGGACGTCGAGTGCGTTGGGCCGAGCTACGAAGAACTGCGCGGCCACGTCGACCTGGCCCGAGAGTGTCTCCCCGGCGCCACTCTTCGCCGCGAGCCGCTCAATGAGGGCGCGGATCAGCCGGTTATACCGATGCTCGACTGGGGCCTGGAATCGTGCTCGAGACCGGCCGTGCAGTGCGGCCCCAAATCGAAACGAGGAACCATGAATCGCATTTCACTCTTGCTCATAGCTGGGGCCGTGACAGTCGCGCTGCTCGTCGTTCCGGCTCTGGCGTCCGGGGCGGTGCCGAAGCGTGGCGGCTCGTACAACGGCACGCTGTACGCGAACTCAACGCTCGCACTCTCGAAAAAGATCCTGATCAAGGTCTCCACCACGGGGACGCGCGCTCGGGCGACGTTCATCTGCGGTACTCAACGGCCTGCGAACTGGATCTCGTTCGCAGTCAAGCCGGACGGCAGCTTCAAGGCGTTCAGCAACACGGGCTCTCTTACCGTCTGGTCGATCGTCGGCCGTTTCACCACGCCAGCCAAGGTCGTCGCCGTCCTCCACCTGAATGCGACCTGCGACGGCAAGGGTGGCCGTTTCGTCGCCAAGCTTGCCGCCTGATCGAGATGGCCGCTTTCCTCCTCCTGAGTCGCCTGCTGCTCGCCGCCGTGCTCGGTGTGGCCGGCGTCGCGAAGTTGCTCGATCGTGACGGATCGCGCCGTGCACTTCTCGATTTCGGGGTGCCGGTGCGGGTCGTCGGGCCGACGGCGCTCGTGCTCCCGCTCGTGGAGCTTGGCGCTGCGGCGGCGCTCGTGCCGGACGCCTCGGCGCGCTGGGGCGCTTTGGCGGCGCTCGGCCTGCTCGTCCTGTTCTCGGTCGGGATCGGGGTCGCGCTCGCCCGGGGCCGGCGTCCGAGCTGCCACTGCTTCGGTCGCCTCCACTCCGCGCCGGCAGGATGGCGGACGCTGCTCCGCAACATCGGACTGGCAGCCGTCGCCGGCTCCGTCGTCTGGCTCGATCCGAGTGCACCGGCGCTCACCGCCGGCGAGCGCCTCGCCGTCCTGGGGGTCGCCGCTGCGGCCGTCGTGATTGCAGCCCAGGCGTGGCTCTGGTCTCAGCTCCTGCGCCAGAACGGCCGCATCCTCGCCCGGCTGGACGAGGTCGAGCGAGGCGGCCTGAAAGATCCTCACGCCGACGCGCTGATCGGCTCGCCGGCTCCCGCGTTCGACCTGCCGTCCGCGGAGGGCGGCCGGCTCTCGCTCTCGGGGCTCCTCGCCCGCGGCCGGCCCGTCCTACTCGTCTTCGGCCATTCGGGTTGCGGGCCGTGTCAGGAACTCCTCCCTCAACTCGCCCGCTGGCAACAGGAGCGAGGGCTGGAGCTCACGGTCGCCCTCGTCAGCGAAGGGGCACCAGAGGCGGCGTCATCCGTACGGGATGTCGCGCTCCAGGTCGAGCGTGAGGTTTCCGAAGCGTACGGCGTCACCGCAACCCCCGCCGCCCTCCTGATCGATCGGGACGGCCGGATCACGAGCACCCTCGCACTCGGCGCCGACGCGATCGCGGCACTCCTTCCGGAGCCCGCCTCGCAACCCGAAGCAGTTGGTCGTCGGGACGCCGGCTTCGCGCTTGGTCTCGCTGCCGGCGGTGCGGTCCTCGCGACCGCTGCCTCGGCCGCAGCCGCGACGTCACAACCACGATACGAGCAGGCCATCGCGGTCGACGACCCGGAGTTGCTTGGCCTGAGGATGGCGATCAAGGTCGCGAACCCGCGGCTCGCAGCCGACTCGCGCGCGGTGCAACGCGCACTTCTTTCGCTGTCCCGGGCAAAGCGGAAGCAGGCCGCCCGCGCGGCGGCCCAGGCGGCGCTTCGCCGGGAACGAGCGCACCTGCTCGAGCTGAGGGAGTCGCTCCGCGCCGTTCCGACGAGCACCGAGCGTGCGGTGCAAGCCAAGCAGCTCGCGACGAGGAGCCTCACCCTCCTGGCGGTCGGCCTGGATCGCTTCGGACGCGCCGTGGCCAGTCCCTCTGCGAGCGACTCGAGCCGCTCCCTCAAGCAGGCGACGAAGCCGCTCCAGCAGGCGCGCTCGCTCGCTTACGCGGCAAACGTCCTGCTCGGCTGCACCGGAAAGGACTGCTGACGATGACCCACTGGCTCGACCGACTCGCCATCCGGGCAGCAGCCGATTCTTCGAGACTCGTCACTGGCCCGTCGTCCCGCGCGCCGGCAGCGCCCCTCGGCGCAAGATTGACCCGGCATGACTTGGTCGGGATTGGCGCAGCCGAAATGGCAGCGAGTCTCCCGCTCGGGGTGTCGAGCGTCCCGGTTCCGCCGAGCGACCGGCCATTCTCGCGACTCGCGGCAATACGTGCGATCGGCCTTGCGGCCGGCCTTGTGAGCGTTACACCGCTGATTCGTCCGTTCAGCGCAGCAGCTGCAACGACCCCAGATTGCGAGCCGGCCTGCTTGGCGGCGGCTGACGAAATCTATCGGCGAAGGTCGATCATTTGCAACTCCGGTCTTCCTCAGCCGGTGGACTTCCTCGGCTCAGAACTGTTTTGGTTAAACCCCCTCTGCCAGGCGCTCGCGCATCAGCGATTGGTCATCGACAGGAGGAACTGCGTCCGTCGCGACGACTGCGGTCGGAAGCAACCCCCACCACCGGCCCCGCCACCACCCAAGAGGGGCCCGCCCCCTCCGCCGCCCGGTGGTTGCGGATTCGTCGGCCTGACGAGCTGCGGCGCCACCTGCTGTCCGGCTGGCTCGCTCTGTGGCGCCGCGGGATGCATTCCGCCTCCGCCCGCCGCTGACTGCAATCCGCCCTGCCCGCCGGGAAAGAAGTGTCAGGGTGGGCAGTGCGTCGACGCCGCGGTCGATTGCGCAGGAGTCTGCCCGAGCGGCGCCAAGTGCTGCCCGTCGTGCGGCCAGGGGAACTTCTGCTGGCCTGCCGAGGTTCCGTGCCGCTGCTGAGCGAGCGCGTGCGTGCTCAGGTGTCGGGGTGGCCGTCGGTCGCGAACGCCGCCGCAAAGGCTTCGTCGCCGAGCAGCTCGCGAGCGGTCGACTCGGCGTTGCGGGCGAGGGCGACGTCGAACGCAACACCCGCCGATCCCGTGTCCGCGAGCAGCCGTGCAGCCCGGCCGAGCAGGCCCGCGGCCGGCTCGCCTCGGCCTTCGGCAGCCGCAACCGCGGCGAGGCCGTGCAGTGCGTGGACGTGGTATTCGCGGAACCCGATCCGGTCGAAGAGCGTCTCCGCCTCGGCGAACTGTCGGCCCGCCTCGCCGGGTTGATCGAGCCAGTAGGCGGCAAGGCCGAGGTTGAGGAGCGCAATCGCGCTCCCCTCCTCTGCGCCTCGTCCGCGATGGTAGGCGAGCACCTCTTGCCAGAGCGGAACCGCAGTGGCGTAGTCACCCGAGTCGAAAGCGACCGACCCCAGGTTCATCTTCGCGACGTTCACGTCGGACTCGCGCCCGAGCGCCAGGGAGATCGACGCGCTCTTTTCGAGGTGCTCGCGCGCTCGCTCGAAGTTG
>DATLXM010000058.1:0-2788 GCA_035575835.1 Gaiellaceae bacterium | reverse complement strand
GCGGGCGACGAAACGCGGCCGCACCTCGTCCTCGGTGCCCTTGGGCACGGTGATCGTCCGCGGATCCCCGTCCGAGACGAAGCGGCTCGCCGGGCTGCGCTCGAGCTCCTTCATCCAGTACCAGAACGAGTAGTCCGGCTCGCCGTCCCACCCGGCATGCGAGGTGCGGATACGCGGGATCCCCTCGGAGTCGAACGTCTTCGAGTACGGCGACGGTGCGGGGTTCGCGCCCACGAGCAGGACGCCATAGGGCCCATAGCGCCGGCCTTGCCACCTTCCAGCGACCGCGAGCTTCTGGTTCCTCGGCAACGACCCGAGCGGCAGGGACATCGACGTCACCTCGTAGCCGGGTAGGAGCTCCCGAATCAGCGCTTCGCCCGTCCAGAGCTGCCTGCGCACCTCCTCGTCGGGGAGGGTGCGCAGCGGCACGTGCGAGTGCGTGTGATTACCGATCTCGAAGCCGTTCTCGAGCAACCACGGCAACGCCTGCTTCGCCGCACTCTGACTGCCGAACGGCGTCCGATTGACGTAGAAGGTGCCCCCGGGGACGAAGCCGGGGTGCGTGCGCGCGAACTCGAGCATGATCCCCACCGCTGTCGACGGCTTTACCTCGCCCTCCGGCGTGAAGGCGATCTGATACGTGGTCGCGTCGTCGAAGGTGAACGCCACCGGTGTCGTTCCCTTGGGGACGTCGAGCTCGCCCGAGAGCAGGTCGCCGACGTTCACGGGCACGTAGCCGTTCTTCCAGAGGTACTCGAGCTCGGCACGAAACTCGACCGGGGTCTGGTCGTACTCGCCGACGCGGTCGGCGTGGATCATGTGGTGCATCACGACCGGAACCTGGCCGAGCTCGTTTGCAGGCAGCCCGGTTCGCGGCTGCGTCGTCTCTTGCGGGCCGGCAACCCTCGCCGGAGGCTTGCTCGCCGCGGGCGTGGGGTCCCGAAGCCGCACGGGCATCGGAGCGTCCTTCGGAGGGGCCTCCGTCACCTCGAGCGCTGGTACCCCCGCGCTCGTCGCAAGCCCGTCCGCGGTGTAGGTGACCGCCGCGTCCCAGAGGATGAACTCGTCCACTCCGGCGTCGCGCGAGCCCTCGATTTGGGCCTGGACCTCCGCAGGCCCGTACGCGCGGCCGTAGGAGAAGTCCTGCAGCCAGTTCACGATCCGCGCTCCCGTCCCCCGCACCTCCTTCACGAAGTCCGCGGTCGAGCGGAAGGCGATGTCGTACGGCTGGCCGTTTGGATCGGCGACGTCGTATTCGCCCGCCCCCCAATGAGACGGGTACAGCATCGGCGCGATGTAGTCGACGTGTCGCGCCATCGCCGGAATGTCCTGCGCAACCTCTTCGGGTCGCGTCGCCGCCACGCCGAACACCGACGCCCCGAGGAGCGCGTCCGTCGTCGAGAGCGCCGAGCGACTCTCCGCGAGGAAGGAGGCGATCGACGCCTCCGGGGTGCCTCTCATCCGGGGGAAGACCATGGAAGCCGGCGGTCCGTCGGGGCGTCGGACGTAGTCGTAGAGAATCTCGTCGACACCCAGCCTCGCGGCTGCGACCGCAAGGTCCATGTTGTACTTGCGGACGGCCGGGTGCGCGAAGTTGGTGAACCCGCCGTACTTCGAGTACAGCGACCCGTCCGGAGCCTGCACAACCTCTGCCCGGCGCCCGGTCTTCCAGGCCGCCTGTGCGTGGATCGGGTCGCGGAAGCAGACGATGCGGCCGATCACCCGCACGCCGAGGCCGTGCAGCTCCTTCAGCGCGGCCGGCAGGTCGTAGATCTCGAGCTGCGCCCCGATCTGCTTCGCGAGGGGAACTCCGGACGCCCAGCCGACCTCGCCGGACTCGTCCTTGAGATCGAGCTGCACCGCGTTGATCCGACGGGAGCGGACGAGCTCCATGATCCCCGCCCGAAGGTCGTCGTCCGCCCACGCGTAGGCCGTGACGTGCACGGAGCGAATCGGCTCGACCGGACGGCGCGGAACGACCGTGATCGGAACGCGCCAGAGGCTGGTGTTCCCCGCGAGGTCGGTCGCTGCGAGCCGAACCTGGCGGGGAGCGCCCGGGAGCTCGAAGCGGAAGCGGCCGCGGGCGTCGACAGCGACCACCCGGCTCCCCTGACGCAGGCGCGCGCCGGGCTCGGCCGTGCCCGCGAGCACGAGCGGCTTCCCTGCGGCCACGACGGCAGGGCCGCCGAATGCGAGCACGGGCGCCTTCGTGTCGACGACGAAGCGGAACGTGCGGGTCGTCGAGGCGAACAGGGGGCCTGTCCGGCGGACGACGAGCTCGTGCAGGCCCTCGCGGAGCTCGCCCGGGCGCCAGATCGCGCGCCGGCCCTCGACGCGAGGCGCCACCGTCCTGCCGTCGAGACGCCACTCCGCGTCTGTCGCCTCGGCGACGACCTTTAGCTTCGGCAACGCGGCGCGGCCGACGCGGGCGCCCCCGTCCAGCCCGCTGACGTCGAGGTCCGGCGCGGCCGCCCTGGCCGCGAGCGCGAGCACGCCTGCGACGAGCACGACTCCGCCCCCCGCGACCGCGATGCGCCGCCAGGGGAGCTGGCGGCGGGCTCTGCGCTTCGGCCGCCGCGGCCGCGCGCGCGCCGGACGGGGGGCAGGGACGCCTGCGGGCGCGTCGCCGCCGTCTTCATCCGGCGGTTGGGGCTCGAGCCTCGCGAGGCGCCGCTCGAGCGCCTCGTTCTCCGCGCAGAGCGTCGCGATCGCCCGGCCTGCCGCGCGGAGCTCGGCGACGTCCGAGCGCGCCAGGGCCGCTGCCCACCGCTCGAGCTCCTGCCGATGC
>DATLXM010000057.1:0-13276 GCA_035575835.1 Gaiellaceae bacterium | reverse complement strand
GCCCCGAGCACGACGGCGGGGTGACCGGCTGAGCAGGGAGCGCCGGGCGCTCGGCGCCCTCGTTCTCCTCGTCCTGGCGGCGGCCTGGGTACTCGCGGCCTGGTCGCTCTGGCAGACCCGGGTGCCGGACGGGCTGCGGCTTCCGGAGCTCGAGACCGACAGCCTGTTCCCGCCGACGGAGCTCGAGCGGGCCGAGAGCTACGCCCGGTTTCTCCGGCTCGACTTCCTCGCCTCCCAGCTCGTCCTTCTGGTCGTGCTCGCGCTCTACGCGTGGCGCGGAGCCCGCTTCACGCGGGAGTCGGCGGCGGGCCGAATCGGGACAGGGATGCTCCTCGGGATGATCGGGCTCGCGCTCGTCTGGCTGTCGCAGGTTCCGTTCCGGCTCGCCGAGACCTGGTGGGATCGCCGCTACGACCAGACGGACGCCGGCTACCTCGAGACGCTCTTCGCGAACTGGTTCGCGCTCGGAGCCGAGTTTCTCTTCATCTGCCTCGCCCTCCTGATCGTGATGGCCCTCGCCGGACGCTGGCAGCGGCGCTGGTGGATCGCGGCGGCGCCGTTCTTCGTCGGTCTGGTCGCGCTCTTCTCGTTCATCGCGCCGTACCTGTCGCCGACCGAGTCCGCCGACGCGGCGCTCCGGGCCGACAACCGGCGCTTCGCCGACGCGCAGGGGACCGAGCCGCCGCGGATCTCGGTCGAGGACGTCTCCGAGTTCACCGACGCTCCGAACGCGTATGCCGCCGGGTTCGGGCCGACGCGGCGGGTCGTCCTCTGGAGCACGCTCCTGGACGGTCGTTTCTCCGACGGCGAGGTGGAACTCGTCCTGGCCCACGAGGTCGCCCATCACTCGCGGAACCACATCCTCGAAGGGCTCGCCTGGTACGCGCTCTTCGCCCTTCCCGGCGCCTGGCTGATCGCCGTGGCAACGCGTCGCCGGGGCGGGATGCGCTCGCCCACCGCGGTACCGCTCTCCCTCTTCGTGCTCGTCGGCCTCCAACTCGCGTCGTCGCCGCTCCAGAACGCGATCTCCCGCCACATGGAGCAGGAGGCCGACTGGGTCGCGCTCCAGACGACGAGCGACCCGGGCTCGGCACAGGAGCTCTTCAAGAAGTTCACGACGCTCGCGCTCTCGGACCCCGACCCGCCGGCCTGGTCGGAGCAGCTGCTCGGCAGTCATCCCTCCGTGCTCGAGCGGATCGAGTTCGCCGAGGCGTGGCGGAGCCGCTCTAGGTGAGCGTGTACTCGGGGCCGGAACCGCCCTCGGGCGGCGTCAGGCGTCCGCCCTTGGCGGTGATCGCGCCGCACTGGACGCAGTTCGAGGGAGCGATGTTCACGGTCACGGTTCCGTCGCCGGCGAGCGCGCCCACCTCGTAGACCTGAGCCGGGCACATGTGCTCCCACATTCGCGCGAGCTCGAGCGGCACCTGGCGCTGAATCCGGATGTGGTTCGGCTGGTCGTCGCGCGTCCGGTTCCCGGAGAGGAAGACGGACGAGAGCTTGTCGAAGGTGAGCTTCCCGTCCGGCTTTGGATAGCTCTTCGCCCGGTCGCTCGTGAGCAGCGAATGCTCCGCGTTCGGATGGGAGTGGTAGTCCTTCAGCGGCAGCTTGCCCTTCGTGATCGTCATCGCGCTCGCAAAGGCGCCACCCATGAAGAAGCCCTTGTCGAAGACCTGGCGCATGTTCCGTACCGACTTCAGGTCTTGCATCACGTAGCTCGCGCGAAGCTCGTCGTCGTACGAGTCGAACGCGCCCTGCCGCGACGGGCTCTCGCCCCGCTGGAGCGAGCGGAAGGCGGCCTCGGCGGCCATGATCCCCGACTCGATCCCGTAGTGGATCCCCTTCAGAGTCGGCACGTTGACGAGACCTGCTCCCTCGCCGACGAGGAGCAGCCCCGGCGCGTGGAAGCGCTTGGGGAGCGAGTGGAAGCCGCCCTCCGTGATCGTCTTCGCGCCCCAGCCAACCCGCTCGCCGCCCCGGAGGATCTTGCGCACGAGGCGGTGCGTCTTGAACTCCTGGAGCACGTCGTGAACCGAGAATTCGACGTCGCGGTACTCGAGCCCGGCGACGAACCCGAGCGAGACCATGTCGTCGCCCATCGGGTAGATGAAGGAGCCGCCGAACTCGCCGTACTTCGCGCGCTTGCGCAGCGGCCAGCCGAGGGTGTGGACGATGTGGCCGAGTGGCCGCTCGACCTTCCAGACCTCCTTGACCCCGAGCGCCCAGAGCTGCGGATCCGGGCCCTCGAGCCCGAAGCGGGCAACGGCGGCGCCGGTCAGGTGGCCCTGCGTCCCCTCGGCGAGGACGGTCACCTTCGCGACGATGTCCGAGCCGGGCTCGAAGTTCCCGAGCTCCTGGCCCTCGCGGCCGCGGCCCTTGTCGCCCGTGCGGATCCCCTGAACCCGTCCGTCGGCGACGAGCAGCTTCTGCGCATCCGTCTCCGGGAGGATCGCAGCGCCGATCGCCTCCGCCTGCTCGCCGAGGAAGCGGCCGAGCTGCGCAACCGAGACGAGCATGTTCCCGTGGTTGCGCATCGTCGGTGGCGGCGGAATCCGGGTCGCCATCCCCTTGGTCAGGAGATAGACGGCCTCGCCGTGGACGTCGCCATAACTCGGCACCTGTCCGAGTTCGGGCCGGTCTTTGAAGAGCCGGCGGAGCGCGCGCGGATTGACGACCGCGCCGGAGAGCAGATGCGAGCCCGGTTGCTTCCCCTTCTCGACCACTGCGATCGGGACGTCGCCGAGCCGCTCGGCGGTCTCGGGCGAACCCTCGAGGAGCTGGCCGAGTCGGATCGCGCAGGCGAGCCCGGCCGGCCCGGCGCCGACGATCAGGACTCCGACCTCGATCCGCTCGTCGGCGGGGTCGGTAGGAACTGCGATCACCTCCGTCGGAGAGAACGGCGCCGGGAAGTCGGCCGGACGGACGCTCATCCGCGTCGGGCTCTGACGAGCTCGGTCAGCTTCGGGACGATCTGGTGCAGGTCACCGACGACGCCGAAGTCGGCGAACTCGAAGATCGGCGCGTTCGGATCCTTGTTGATCGCCACGATCGTCTTGGAGTTCTGCATCCCCACCTTGTGCTGGATCGCGCCCGAGATCCCGCAGGCGACGTAGAGGCCGGGACTGACGTTCTTGCCCGTCTGGCCCACCTGCGCCGCGTAGGGGTACCAGCCGGCGTCGACGACTGCGCGCGTCGCGGCGACCGCGCCGCCGAGCGCCTTCGCGAGCTCCTCGATCATCCCGAAGCCCTCGGGCGCGCCCAGCCCGCGGCCACCCGCCACGATCACCGCAGCGTCCTCGATCGAGGGGCCGCTCGACTCCTCGTGGGCCTGCTCGAGCATCTCCGCTGCGAGGGAGTGCTCCTCGAACGCGACCTCGATCTTCTCCACGCTCGCGCTCCCGCCCGTCTCGACCGGATCGGCGACACCGGCCCGGAAGAGCGCGAGCCGCGGCGTCGAGGTCCAGCCGACGTCGACGAGAACCGAGTCGCCGAGCGCGGACTGCTTCCCGACGACCTGTCCGTCCTTCGCGGCGATGTCCACCAGCTGCCAATTCAGCCCCGCCTCGAGCCGGGCGGCGAGCGCGGCGGCGATGTCGGCGGAGAGGATCGACTGCGCAAAAAGGACGGTCTCGATTCCCTTGTCGCGTACGAGCTGCGCGATCGCGTCGACGCGCGGCTGCGGGAGCGGCGCCTCGAGCTTCTGATCGTCGGCGACGTAGACGGTGCTCGCGCCGTAGCGGCCGGCATCGGCGGCGAGCGCCTCGACGCCTGAGCCGAGGACGACCGCGGCGATGTCGCCGCCGAGGGCCTGCGCCTTCGCGAGGACGCCGAGAGAGCCCTTCTGGAGCTCGTTTCCGTGGTGCTCGAGGAAGACGAGCGTGCTCACAACAGCCGCTTCCCGGCCAGGAATTCGACGATCTTCTCGGCGCCGCTGCCGTCGTCCTCGATCTTCTGGGTGTCCCCTCGCGGCGGGGGGTCCGAAAGAGCGAGCACCTCGGTGCGCGACCCCTGCTCGCCGGCGCGCTCGGCCTCGACGCCCAGGTCGGCGAGTGAGACGACATCCTGCTGCTTCTTCTTGGCGCCCATGATCCCCTTGAGCGAGGGGTAGCGCGGATCGTTGATCGAATCCGCGACTGCAACGACCGCGGGGAGAGTCGCCCGGATCACGTCGTAGCCGAACTCGGTCTGGCGCTTGCCGGTGACCTGGCCGCCCTCGAGCTTCAGTTCGGCGGCCTGGGAGATCATCGGCCGGCGCAGGCGCTCGGCGACGGCAGCCCAGAGAACGGCGCCGTCGGAGTCGGAAGCCTGCTGGCCGAAGAGGACGAGGTCGGGGCTCTCGCGCTCCAGCGCCTTGGCGAGCGCGTAGCTCGTGGCGACGAGATCCGAGCCGGCTGCGGCCGAATCGGACACGAGGAGCGCCCGGTCGGCGCCCATCGCCAGGGCCTTGCGCAGGGAATCGAGCGCCTTCTCAGGGCCCATCGAGACGACGACGACCTCGCCTTCTCCCGCGGCCTCCTTGATCCGGAGCGCCTCCTCGACCGCATTCGCGTCGACCGGGTTGAGCGCTCCCTCGCCCGAGCGGTCGAGCCTCTTCGTGCTCGAATCGATCCGCTTGTGCACGGCGGCATCCGGTACCTGCTTCACACAGACGGCGATCTTCATTCCGCGCGAGACTCTAACCATCGCGCCCGAACCGGCGGACGGGAGCCGCGGGGCCTTCCATCCGCTGACGGTGGGAGAGTAAGCTGACCTGACAACGACGGCGGGCGTGAGGGGTCATGGACCGGATCGAGGTGTACCTGTGCGACGACGTGGCCGCGCTCCGGCTCGTCGTCCGAACGGTGCTCGAGCTCGAGCCGTCGATCACCGTCGTCGGCGAGGCGGGTGACGGGGAGGTCGCGATCCAGGAACTCGGGCGCCTGCGGCCGGATGTCCTCGTCCTCGACCTCTCGCTGCCCGGGAGGGATGGGCTCGAGATCCTCGAGGTGATGCCCGACCTCTCGCCACGGACGAAAGTGATCGTCTTCTCGGGCTATCCACGCGGGCCGGTCGCGGAGAGCGCCCTCGCCCGGGGTGCGAAGCGCTACCTCGAGAAGGGCGTCGACATGGACGCCGTCGTTGCGGCGGTGCTCGAGGTGGCGGCAGAGGCAAGCCCGTGACCCAGGCCCGCCGTCGGTTGTCGGCGTCTACTCGGTGTTGCTGCTCGTCGCCGTCTTCGGAGTTGGGCTTCTCACCGAATCGCCGGAGGAGCCCGGCGCGATCCTTCACGCGATCCCAGTCGTCCTCGTCGCGATCGCACTGGGCGCGGTGGCGGGCAGCCTTGCAGGGGTTCTCGCCGGCGCGCTTTTCTGGATTGCCGTCGCCTATCACGACGCCGATCACGACGCGCTTGAAATCGGCTACAGGATCGTCGGCTCGTCTTCCTCGGGGGCCTCGCCGGGGCGCTTGCCTCCCGGCTCGAGTCGTCGGAGCAAGGGCGCCTCCGCGTCGTATCTCGGGCTGCTCCATCCGGAGGACCGGGAGCTCGTCGACTCGACCGTTCGGCACTCGTTCGGAAGCGACCAGCCGTTCTCGTTCACGCACCGGCTCGTCCGGCCGAACGGCGAGGTCCGCTTCGTTCAGTCGAACGGCCGGGCGTTCCTCGAGAACGAGACCACGGTCCGGATGGCCGGCACGGCCCTCGACGTCACGGAGCGGATCCTCGCCGAGCGGGAGGCGGCGGACGCCCACGAGGAGCTGGCGCTCCGCGAGGAGCTCGGGCGGCGCGCGGTCGAGCTGAACGACGAGGTCGTCCAGGGCCTGGCGCTCTCCGGCTACCTCCTCTCCGCGGGCGACGCCGAAGCCGCGACGGCCTCCCTCCGAGCGACGCTCGGACGTGCCCAGAAGCTCGTCGGCGACCTGATCGACGCCGACGGGCTCGAGGCCGGCGGCCTCCGCCGCGAGCGCCCAGCAGAGATCGACTAGGCGGATTTTACGTCTTTCGACGAGGTTTCTCCGCAGACCGTGCTAGGCTTCCGCCCTTCGAGCGCGAACCGGAACTCGTGATGGCACACCGGAACACAGCCCGAGGAGTCCTCTTCCTCACCCTCATCGCCCTTCTCTGCGCGGGTGGCGCAGCCGCGCACGACACCCTTCCGGCGAAGAAGAAGGGGCCGGTACCGACCTTCGTCTTCCCGGTTCTCGGTGAGACGAACTACACCGACAGCTTCGGCGACGCCCGTGGGCAGGGCGGCCACGAAGGCACCGACATCATGGCGCCGCGCTGGGCTCCGGTCGTCGCAGCCGAGGACGGCACGATCAAGCTCTGGACGACCTCCGCGCGCGCCGGCTGCATGCTCTACCTGTACGGGAAGAGCGGCACGACCTACCTCTACATCCACCTGAACAACGACAAGGGCCAGGGCAACGACAACAGCGGCGGGTGCGTCACGGGCGTCGCCTACGCCCCCGGACTGAAGAACGGCGCCCACGTCGTCGCGGGCCAGCAGATCGCGTTCAACGGCAACTCCGGCGACGCCGACAGCACCGGGTCACACGTGCACTTCGAGGTCCATCCCGGTGACGGCGGCGCGGTCAATCCGTATCCGTACCTGAAGAAGGCGCGAACGCTGCTCTTCGGGGCGACGCGTGGAACGACCTTCACGGCAGCGCTGACCGGCAAGGTCGTGGCGGCGCTGGGCGAGGATCTCCGCCTCGGCGTCCAGCAGCTCCGAGTGTGGCCTGGAGGCCGAACGCTCGCACAGAGCGGGCAGAAGGTCGACGTGCACGTACCGGGGGAGGCGACGATCGAGGGTGTCGCGCTCGCGGCCGGGCTCGCCTACCCCACGCTCGACCTGCTCAAGCAGGGGACGACGGTCACGGTGTGGACCACCCCCGCCAAGGTGACGCTCGCCGCGCAGGCCGGCGAGAAGGGCGCGCTCTCCGCAGCCCGCATCGTCCTCAAGAAGTAGAACGCCCGGGGCGAGCTCTAAGCCGGGAGCTTGGCGCGGAGGAAGTCGACGATCTCGCTCGTCGGCGCACCGGGCGTGAAGACCGCCGCCACGCCCTGTTCCTTCAGTTCCGCCGCATCGTCTCCCGGGATCGTGCCGCCCACGACGACGAGCACGTCTTCGACGCCGTTCTCCTTGAGCCCGGCGAGGATCCTCGGCACGAGCGTCATGTGCGCGCCTGAGAGGATCGAGATCCCGACCGCGTCGGCGTCCTCCTGGATCGCGGTCTCGACGATCTGCTCCGGCGTCTGGTGGAGGCCGGTGTAGATCACCTCCATCCCCGCGTCGCGGAGGGCACGCGCGATGATCTTCGCGCCGCGGTCGTGACCGTCGAGGCCGGGCTTCGCGATCACCACTCTGATCTTCCGGGCCATGCCGTCCGCCAGTATAGGGAGGTGCGCCTGGACGTCATCGGCTCCTCCCCGGCCTGGCCCAACGCCGGTGGCGCGTGCTCGGGCTATCTCGTCGATGGTCGCCTGCTCCTCGATTGCGGCCCCGGCGTGCTCGCGAAGCTACGCGTCCGCGAGCCGTGGCCGACGGCGGCGGCGATCGTGATCAGTCACCTTCACCTCGACCACTGGGGGGATCTGGTGCCATGGGTCTGGGCGTCGCTTTTCGGCCCCGGCTCCGAGCACCCGCGGCCCGCCCTGCGGTTGCCGCCCGGGGCGCGCGAAACGCTGCGCCCGATCCTCGGCAGGCTCGGAAGCGAGGACATGCTCGAACGCGTTTTCGACGTCGAGGAGTACACGGCCGGCGAGTCGTTCGAAGTCGCCGGCCTGCGCGTGACCGGGCTCCCGGTTCCCCACTACGACATTCCGGCGCACGCGTTCAGGGTCGAGGGAGAGCGCACGCTCGCCTACTCCGGGGACTGCGGCCCGAGCGAGGCGCTCCACGAGGTCGCCCGCGATGCCGATCTCTTCCTCTGCGAGGCGACGCTCGACAACGCCGACCACGACGGACCGCCACGCGGGCACCTGTCCGTCGCCGAGGCACAGGCCGCGGCCGAGGCCGCGCACGCGCGCCGGCTCGTCCTCACGCACCGCCCCCAGGAGCTCCCGCTCTCGTCGGATCTCGAGCTCGCCGGCGACGGGCTCGTACTCGACTTCTAGCTGGAACGGATCCTGCTGGCCTCGTAGGCCCGCTGCGCGCGACGCGAGCGAGTCCGCTCGAGGCCGACGACCGTGAGCGGGACGAGTAGGGCGCCGAAGATCAGCAGCACGATCGGGAACAGGAGCCAACCCGAGCTGAGGCTCGTGCCGGCGCGCTCGGTCGGCGCCACGATCGAGCCACCGAGGTCGAAGGGCGACCCCTCGTTTCTCTTGACCGAGCTGGAGCGCCCGCCGCCGCCACCACGGGGCGTCCACGAATCGACGAGCCAGTGCCGGGACTCCCCGGAGCCAACGACCTTCAGAGACATGTTGAAGATCATCGGCCGCAGCTCCGAGGCGGCCTCCGGAAAGACGAGCACCTGGAGCCCGATCTCGTTGGCGTAGGAGTAGTCGAACTTCCAGCGCGCGTCATCGACCGGATAGGGGACGACGGGGATGTCACCCACGAGCCAGTTCTGGCGGGTCGTCCCGTTCCGGAGGTTCGGGCCGACGAGCTCGAACGCACGCTCGCTGTGGTCGCGCTTGACTGCCGTGTCGACGAACCGCGCCGCGATCTGGATCACCTGCTTGCGCTCGGCGGGCGCGAAGGTGACGGGGAGGTTGGGGACGTAGACCTGGGCCGGCTTGTTCGAGAGGGGCGTCTCGACCGGGTTCGCGGTGTTCCAGAAGAAGATGCTGACGAGTGCGCCGGCGCCGACGACAGCGAGTAGGAGGCCGCCTCTGACCAGCCGCCGGCGGAACCGCGGCGACTCCAGGTACCGCCGTTCCTCACCCGCGCCCACGCTAGAGCCCCGCCACGGCGGACGTTATTCCCGTGCGTTCGGGATCGCGGGAGGCGCCCGGGGCGCGAAGTAGTGCACCTTCCACTTGCCCGAGTCCCCGGCTCCGACCTTCTTGAGGCCGATGAAGAAGATCTGCGGCTTGATGTCCTCCCCCTTCTTCGGCAGCAGCGCTACCTCGATGATCGCCTCGTCCGCATAGGACTCGTCCACCTTGAAGGTGGCGATCTCGAGGTTGTCGGCGGGGTAGTACTGGACCGGAATGTTGCCCGTGAGCCATTCCTTCTTGGACAGCCCCTGGCGCAGGTCGGGATGCGTGAGCTCGTACGACTCGGCCAGGTTCTTTCGCGGCACCGCCGTCAGGAGAAACCGGCCGGCGGCGCGGCGCGCCCCGACCTCGAGCGGAATCTGCTTGCGCGGGGTGAACACCTGCGCGGGCTCGTTCGACTTCGTCTCCGGAACCTTTTCGGCGGTGTTCCCGAAGAAGGCGATCGTGGCGGCCGCGACCCCGGCGACGAGGACGGCGAGACCGACCCAGAAGGCGGTGCGGCGCCCGCGCCGGGACGCGAAGAACGACTGATTGGGCTCGGTGCTCATCAGGTCTCTCAGCCTAGACGAGCCCCCGGCGGATTCAGTTAGGAGACAGTTAAGGCAAGGTTGGGTAGTGCCTCAGTTTGAAACTACTAGCCGAGCGTCATCTGATCGGGATGCACTTCTTGCGGCACCGGAGGCAGAGCGACGGTCATCCCTTGCGGACCACCGGAGTTCGGCATCTGGATCGTCTTGCCCGACAGTAGCTCGGCAACAGTGAGCAACTGGACGCGCGGGAAGTCGCCGAACAGGCCCGACGTATGGAAGCCCGCACTCGCAGCTTCGCCCCGCATTGGGCCGGTCGGTTCATTGAACGAGATCAGGACGCCGATCTGAGCTTTCTCACGGTCGACGACGCCGACCAAGTCGCGCACCTGAGGGACGCTCACCTTCCCAGCTTTCACGGACACGATCACCTGCTTTGGTGTCGCGTCGTCATCGAAGAAGAACAGGCGCCCGTCGATGCCGTGGTCGGCACCCTTCTTCCCCTCGGCCGGACGTGCGCCGATCAGGCCGAGCGCCCACCACTGGAACCCGTAGGGATCGGTGCGGGCGAGTTCCTCGGCATCATCCGCCGTTGTCGGCTCGCCGAACACCTGATAATCGGCAGCCCCAGCGGCGGTCAGGCGTGACTTGATAAGCGAGATCGCCAACGCAGTCAGGTCTATCCCGATCCAGTTCCTCTTCAGCTTCTCGGCCGCAGCGATAGTTGTGCCACAGCCGCAGAACGGGTCAAGCACCATATCGCCCTCATTACTGCTTGCTCGGATGATTCTCTCCAGCAGGGCTTCAGGCTTCTGCGTCGGATACCCAAGCCGTTCCCGTGAGAGATTGTGCATCGGTCGAATGTCCGTCCAAACGTCTTGTAGCGGTACACCGGGCGAGTCCTCCGGATACTGCTTTCTGCGAGGCATACCGTCTGCCTTCTGCGGCCAATGAAAGTCAAGTCGTCTGAAGTGGTGCTACACCACTTCAGACGACTTGACTTGACGCACGCCCGCGCGAGTCAGATCGTTCCGCTTCCAACGACGTCCATCGGGATCGACTTGATCGAAGAACGTCTCGACGTACAGCTTTTCGTACGGCTGATAGATCGGCTTCCACGTATAGAGGTTGCTTTTTGTGTGGAAGAAGATCGTGTCGTGAATCGGCCCGTAGCGGTGAGCGTCTGCATGCGCGCTCGTCCGCTTCCAGATGATTTCACTTCGGAAGTTCTCTGGCCCTAAGACTGCATCGAGCAGGAGCTTTAGGTAATGGGAAGCGGTCGGGTCGCAGTGGAGATAGAGCGACCCTGTCGGCTTGAGGACGCGGCGAAGCTCCACAAGCCGGGGGGCCATCATCGACAGGTAGGCGAGCATCGTGCTTGGCCCGAGCAACGTCTGGAACGCCGTCAGCGCCGATGCCACCTTGCCTCCGCGAACGACAGTCTCTTGAAACGCTGCGGAGGCGATCTGATCCCAATGCCAGGTGTCCTCGAACGCCTGAATCTGCGCCGCCGACTTGGTTCCGTCGGCATGACCGAACAAGACGGAGTAGTTCGCGTTCGAGTTGAAAGGCGGATCGAGGTAAACGAGGTCAACTGTCTCGTCCTTCACGTAGCGACGTAGGACATCGAGGTTGTCCCCGTAGTAGAGAGCGTTGTCGGCCACGGTGGGATGATTCACTATTTGGCGGTCGACACCTCCTGCGCTACAGTTACGCGAGATGCCTGAGCGGTCACGTAGGCCACGGGATGCAAACGAGCTTGCCGCAAGGATCGTGGCCGAAGCCGTGGGCGACGCACCGGGGTTTGACCCGGACGCCGGCAAAAACCCAGCGGCGGTCGCGCTTGGACGCAAGGGCGGACTAAAGGGCGGCAAGGCTCGTGCGGCAAGAATGACCGCTGAAGAACGAAGCGCAGCTGCTCGAAGGGCCGCGGACGCCCGTTGGGCAAAAAGGCCACAGCCCTAGCCTGTCGCGTGTACTCTGTTCCTGTTCTAGAGACAGGAGACAGAATGACGGAGTTATCAGAGTACGAACAGCGACTCGGAGTGGCGCAGGAGGAACTTGCAACTGCGTCCGTTGTCGCGAACGCCGCGAACGAGAGACTGTCGGCTGCCCAGCGACAAGCAGAAGCGCTCGGCCAGATCGTATCCGGCCTTCGTGCACTCCGGCAGGCGGAAGCCGAGCCGCAGAAGGAGCAACTTCCCGTCGCGGAGAACGAGCCGGCCGTCTACCTGAAGCTGACTCCGTCTGGTGATCCACCGCCGCGTGGTCGCGATGCCATTCGCCAGGTCATGCGAGCCTCTGGCCGCACTTGGTCGAACGCAGAGCTGATCGCAGAACTTCAGCGACGGAACTGGGTCGACGCGAACGCGAAGCAGCCGGAGGCCGCCATTCGTGTAGCTGCGCGGCGTCTTGCCGACGATGGCGAGCTCGAGAAGGTCGCTCCGGGTGTGTATCGGTACAAGGATTCCAGTGCGTCAGCGCTGGACGATGCGGCTCGCCTGATCAGCGAGCCGGAAGCCCTAGTCGCACGAGAGGAGGTGTAAGGCGATGCCGCCGCCCCTGAAATAGCGACGGCCCCGTAGCGCGGGGCCGAAGCCATAACCACGGCCGGGTAAGAGCGTGCGCTACGCAACACTGCCCGGCCACTTTCCTCACTTCTCACTGTACCGCAATCCTCCTGCCGGACCAAACGTCGCGGCATCTAATCGCTTGACTTTCCCTAACCGGTAACGCATAATGTTCAGTATGAATCGTATATCGCTAGACAAGCGACAAGCGGTTGTCGCCTCACTTGTGGAGGGCAATTCGCTTCGCTCAACCTCGCGCATGACCGGCGTAAGCCTCAATACGGTCACAAAGCTCCTAGTAGACCTCGGCACCGTCTGTTCGATCCACCAAGACCAGGCGATGCGGAACCTCTCCTGCAAACGGCTACAGGTCGACGAGATTTGGAGCTTCGTCTATGCGAAGCAGAAGAACGTGCCACGCGACAAGAAGGGCGAGGCCGGCGACGTCTGGACGTGGGTTGCGCTCGACTCAGACACAAAGTTAGTCCCGAGCTACCGCGTCGGCAGCCGCGACCTGCAAGAGGCGATCCTGTTCATGGACGACCTGGCGGGACGGCTCGCGAACCGTGTCCAGCTCACCACAGACGGCCACCGCCCCTACCTGACCGCCGTGCCTCGCGCGTTCGGAAACGACGTGGACTACGCGCAGCTCGTCAAGGTCTACGGGCAGACGTCTGATAGCTCGAAGCCGAACCGCCGCTACTCCCCCGGCGTCTGCCTCGACGCCGTATCCCTACCGATGATCGGTAGCCCTGATCTGGCCCATATCAGCACGAGTCACGTCGAGCGGCTGAATCTGACAACACGGATGAGCGTCCGCCGCTACACGCGCCTGACCAATGCGTTCTCGAAGAAGCTGGAGAACCATACGGCGGCCGTCTCGCTCCACTTCATGCACTACAACTACTGCCGCAAGCACCTGACGCTAAAGACGAGCCCCGCTGTCGCAGCCGGCGTTACGGATCGCGTCTGGAAGATCGAGGACATCATCGGCCTGCTCGAAGCAGCCGAGGCAACCCCGGTCAAGCGGGGCAGCTACAAGCCGCGTCAGTCGACCATTTCAAAGTGAGGCACTACCCAAGGTTGGTGAGGAGAGCGCTCTTGGGCCGCGGAGTTCTTGGGCCGCGGAGCGGCCCCTTCAGGGATCTTCGCGCGCGGTCGGAATCCGCTCCTGCGGATTTCGACCGCTGCGCCTAGAAGGCTGCGCCTAGAAGACGGGTGTTTCGCGCCAGGTGCCCCAGACCTCGCGCCAGGCG
>DATLXM010000056.1:0-7635 GCA_035575835.1 Gaiellaceae bacterium | reverse complement strand
TCACTCATGCGGGCAATATAAAACGACCGTACGGTTTTATAAAATGGGGCCGTGCCGAAGATCAGCTCGGAGACGCGCGAGGCCCGGCGGGCGAAGATCCTCGACGCCGCCCGCCGCTGCTTCGCGACCTTCGGCTACGAGGGGGCGACCGTCGTCCGGCTCGAAAAAGAGACGGGGCTCTCCCGCGGCGCGATCTTCAACTACTTCGGCTCGAAGGACGAGCTCTTCCTCGCCCTGGCCGAGCGCGACGCCGACCGCCTCGGCCGGATCTGGGCCGACGAAGGCGTTCCGGGGGTCTTCCGGACGCTGACGGAGGAGGATCCTGCGTGGCTCGGCGCCTATCTCGAGGTGGGCAGGCGCCTGCGCACCGACGCCGCCTTCCGCGAGCGCTGGGATCAGCGGGCACCGGAGATCGAGCGCGAGATCAAGGCCCAGATGCGCGACTCCCAGGACCGAGGCGAGCTCCGCGACGATCTCTCGCTCGAGACGATCGGGACCTTCATCGGCCTCGTCTCGGACGGCCTGGCGATGCGCCGGGCGGCCGGCTTCCCCTCGCCCGCGACCGCCGAGCTGGTCGAGCTGGTCGAAAGCGCGATCGGAGGCCCCGCTACCGGAGGCCGAGCTCGGACGGGTACGCGTCCGCGTAGATCTGCTTGAGCTCTCGCACCCGGTGGACGTAGTGCCGCGTCTCGAGGAACTGGATCCCGACGCCGCGCTCGCGCCATCCGTCGACCGCGCCCTGCCCCGCGTTGTACGCCGCCAGCGCGAGCTCCTCGTCCTCGTACTTGTCCAGGAGGTGACGCAGGTACCAGGAGCCGTAGCGGATGTTCAACTCCGGGTTGAGCAGGTCGTCGGGCTTCCACTCGTTACCGCCGGTGCGGTCGGCGATCCCCTGGCCGGTCTCGGGCAGGAGCTGCATCAGCCCGACCGCTCCGGAGCTCGAGCGTGCGTCGGGGTCGAACTTGCTCTCCTGGTAGATCATCGCCGCGACGAGCTCCGGCTCGAGCCGGTAGTTCTCCGCGTGACCGGTGACGAACTCCTCGTAGCGGAGCGGGTAGCGGAGGCGCTCGTACCAAACCGGCTCTGTCTCGAGGACGTAGGCGCCGAACCCCGCCACCACGAGGACGAGGAGGAGCAGGCCGGCGAGCCGCGTCATCCCGTGAGCTCCGTCATGACGCCTGCGACCCATGCGTCCAGGTCCTCGAGCGAGCCGATGTTCACGTACGAGTAGTCGGCCCGCTTCACCTTCTCGGCGTCCGGGAGGAGTCGCTCGTCGCGGTCGTCGCGGCGAACCCGGCGGCGCTGCTCGCGCAGCTTCGCGGGGGCAGTGATCACGACGACCTTGTCGAAGCGCTCGTGGCCACCCGTCTCGTAGAGGAGCGGCACCTCGGTGACGCAGACGGCCGGAGGCTGCGGGAGCGCCCCGAGCTGTTCGCGCCAGCGCAGGTACTCCGCCACGACGAGCGGATGAAGGAGCGCCTCGAGGACCTCCAGCTTGGTGCGGTCGGCGAAGACGACCTCGGCGACCCGCGCCCGGTCGATTCGCCCGGCGTCGTCGAGAATTTCCTCGCCCAGCTCGGCGACCATCGCGGCGCGGACGTCGTCGTCCGAGTCGAGCAGGTGATGGACGATCTCGTCGCTCGAGACCGTGGCGGCGCCGTGCTCCTGGAACGCGAAGAGGGCCTCGCTCTTCCCCGCGCCGATGCCGCCCGTGATGGCGACCGCGATCGGACGCAAGAGCGGTGCTAGGGAGTCTCGTCGGGCTCGTCGTCGCCCGAGGCAGCGTCGCTGCCGGCCGTCGACTCGCTCTCGAGCTCTGCCTCGGCCGCCGCATCGGAGGCGCCGGCGGGCTCGTCGTTCAACTCGGGCTCCGCCTCTACCTCTGCGTCGGGCTCTGCCTCGGGCTCTGCCTCTGCTTCGGGCGCTGCCTCAGGCTCCGCCTCTGCCTCGACCGTGGGCTCGGCGTCGGGCTCGGGCTCTGCCTCGGAGGCCGGCTCAGCTTCGGGCTCTACCTCCGCCTCGGCGGTGGGCTCGGCCTCGGTCGCCTCGGGCGCGGCTCCACTCGAGTCGGCCTCGGGCGAGGTCAGCTCCGCGGCGGCCGTGAACTCCTCGGCGTCGTCGTCGGAAGCAGCGCCGGCGGGGAAGACATCCTCGGAGAGATCGAGATTCGGCGTCAGGTGGACGGACTCGCCGCCGTCGGCGCGCGGAAGCGGCTCGGCGCCTTCCTCGACGCGCTTCAACGAGAGGGAGAGACGCCGCCGCTCGGCGTCGACCTCGAGGATGAGCACGTTGACGGCGTCACCCTGCGAGACGACCTCGCGCGGGTTCTCGACGTGATGCTGCGCGAGCTCGGAGATGTGGACGAGACCTTCCACGCCGGGGAGGATCTCGACGAACGCTCCGAAGGTGACGACCTTCGTGACCCGACCCTCGACGACGTCTTCCTCGTTGTAGTTCTCGAGCACCTGCTGCCACGGATCGGACTGGGTCTGCTTGAGCCCGAGCGAGATCCGCTGCCGGTCGCGGTCTATGTCGAGCACCTTGACCTTCACGTCCTGGCCGATCTCGAGCACCTCGGACGGATGGTTGACGTGGCTCCACGAGAGCTCGGAGATGTGGATGAGCCCGTCCATCCCGTCGAGGTCGACGAAGGCGCCGAAGTCGACGATGTTCGAGATCTGGCCGTCGACGACGTCGCCCGGTTTGAGCCGGTCGAGGATCGCCTGGCGCATCTCCTTGCGCTCGTCCTCGAGGACGGCGCGGCGGGAGAGGACGACGTTGTTGCGCGAGCGGTTGAGCTCGATCACCTTCGAGCGAAGCTCCTTGCCCATGAACTCGTCCAGATCCTGGACGCGGCGGATGTCGACGAGTGAAGCGGGCAGGAAGCCACGCACGCCGAGGTCGAGGATCAGGCCGCCCTTGACGACCTCGATCACGCGGCCGATCACAGCCTCGCCGGACTCCGCGGCAGCCTCGATCTTCTTCCAGGCGAGCTCGAACCGAGCGCGCTTCTTGGAGAGGATCAGGCGCCCTTCGGCGTCCTCCTTGGTCATCACGAGCGCGTCGATCTCCTCGCCGACCGAGACCTCGTCGGCCGGGTTCACCGAGCGGCGGATCGAGAGCTCTGCGACCGGGATGACGCCTTCCGACTTGTAGCCGATGTCGACGAGCACCTCGTCCTTGTCCACGCGCACGACCGTGCCGTGCACGACCTCGCCCTCGTTGATCGTGGGGAAGGTCGACTCGTAGTCGGGAACGATCTCGCCCTCGGGGGAGATCGTCCAGACACCCTCTTCGAGGCGCGGATCGGTCATCGTGGCAGCGTCATTGACCATTACGGAACGCGCAGTATAGCCACGTCCGGCCGCGCCGAACGAAGCTGGAGAGACACGTCCGCGAGGGACGCGTCCGGGGTTTGAAGCCCCAACACGTCCCTCGCGGCGCTGTCTTCTCTAGCCGGTCTTCGTGATCCGGTTCTGCGGGCCGGGAGCGACGGTGGGGTTCGCGGCGAAGTACGCGACGAGCGCATCCACGTCGACCTCCCCCCCGAGCTGATCGGTTCCCTCGTTGAAGACGGTGAAGTTGTCCCCGCCGAAGGCGAGGAAGCTGTTCATCGTCACGCGGTACCGCGTCGCCGTGACAACCGTGGTCCCGTTGATCTTGATTGACGACGCGTCCACGCGACTGCCGGCGGGACGCGAGGCGTTGTAGCTGTAGGTGAAGCCGTTCGAGACCTGGAGAACGCGGGTCCTCCCCGGTCCGCCATTGTCGAACTGCTGCTCCAGCAGGTTCTTGATCTGCGCGCCCGTGAAGGTCTTCACGACGAGGGTGTTGGAGAACGGCTGCACCGTGAACGCTTCGCCGAACGTGACCTGGCCGGGCTGCTCACCTCCGCTCTGCTGGTTGAAGGTGAAGTCCGCGCGGATCCCGCCCGGGTTCATGAACGCGACCACCGCGCCACCCTTGTCCGGCGCCTTCGTCGCGGCGAGCTGGGCGTCGGCGATCACGTCGCCGAGGGACGTCTCGAGTGCGGCGTTCTCGGTTCGGGTGAGGTCGGCGGAGATCCGTCCGATCACCTTGTTCGCGAGCGGCGCCGAGAGGTTCTTGTACTTCGTCAGGATCGCCGACTCCTCGGCGTTCTTCGCAACGTCGCGTGTGACGATCTTGTTCGTCGCCAGCTTCGTGACGACCTCCCCTGTAGCCCTGTCGATCGTCAGGTCGATGTCGGTGATCAGGCGCCCGAACGAGCTCGCGCTCGTGACGAGCTTCGTCCCGAGCCTGCAGTTGTAGGCCGAATGCGTGTGACCGCTGACGACGACATCGATGTCGTTGCTCATCAACTCGGTGATCTTCACGATCGGGCCCGAGATGCCCCGGCACTCGTTGATCCCACCGGCTGCGATCTGGAAGCCGCCCTCGTGGATCAGGACGACGATCGTCTTGACACCCTGCTTGCGCAGGTTCTGCGCCCAGTAGTTGGCCATGTACGCCTCGGGATAGAACCGGAGGCCCGCGACGCCTGCGGGCGTCACGATCGTCGGTGTCGCCTCGAGCGTCATCCCGATGAACCCGACCTTGACGCCGCCGACCTCCCTGACGGTGAACGGCGGCAGGAGCGGCTTGGCACGGGCGACCTTCTTCGCCTTCTTCGCAGCCGCCTTGTCCTTCGCGTTCGGGATCAGGAAGACGTTTGCCGAGAGGTACTGGAACTTGGCTCCCTCGAACGGGGTGCCGTCCTGGCACTTGTCCTTCGGGTGGCAGCCGCCGTTCTGCATGCGCAGGAGTTCGGAGGCTCCCTCGTCGAACTCGTGGTTTCCTACCGCCGTCACCTGCAAGCCTGCCGCATTGAGCGACTCGATCGACGGCTCGTCATGGAAAAGCGCCGACAGGAGCGGCGAGGCGCCAATCATGTCGCCGGCACCAACGACGAGCGTGTTCGGATTCGTCGCCTTCAGGTTCGCAATGTGCGTCGCGAAGTACTCCACGCCGCCTGCATCGACAGAGCCGATCCGGCCACCGCCGCCTGACGGCGGCTCGAGGTTGCCGTGATAGTCGTTGAAGCTCAAGAGCTGAACCGAGACGGTGTCGAGCTTGGTGCCGTGAGCCTCGCCGGTGGCGACGGCGCCGGCCACGATCGCAACGGCCGTGGCTCCAGCAAGCAGCGCTCCGAGAGCAAAGCGTTTCATGTGATTTCTCCCCGTTGGAAAGCGTGACGAGGCCAGGAGAGTAGCGCCGGCGCTACGACTTGGCCTCGTTCCAGTCGTCGCCGGAGCCCACGTCCACGGCGAGCGGCGGGTCGAGCGGGTACGCACCGCACATCTCCGCACGGACGAGCTCCTTCACGCTGGAGAGCTCCGTTTCCGGAACCTCGAGCAGGAGTTCGTCGTGCACCTGGAGGACGAGGCGCGCGCCTCTCCCCTCCTCCCGGAGCCGGTCGTGGATCCGAATCATCGCGACCTTGATCACGTCGGCCGCTGTGCCCTGCATGACCGAGTTGACCGCGAGACGCTCGCCGAGCGAGCGCGTCTGCCGGTTCGAGGCGCGGATCTCCGGGACCGGCCGGCGACGCCCGAGCAGCGTCGTCACGTAGCCGTCCCGTCCGGCCTGCTCGATCGTCCGCTGGATGAAGTCCTGGACGTGCGGGAAGCGGGCGAGATAGGTGTCGATGTACTCCTGCGCTTGCTCGCGCGGGATCTCCAGGTTCTCGGAGAGTCCGAAGGACGAGATCCCGTAGATGATCCCGAAGTTGACCATCTTGGCGACGTTGCGCTCGTCCTTGGTCAGCGTCGCCTGGTCTTTGCCGAGCACCTCCGCCGCGGTGCGCGCGTGGATGTCCTCGTTACGCGCGAACGACTCCCGGAGCACGGGCTCGCCGGAGACGTGGGCGAGGATCCGCAGCTCGACCTGGCTGTAGTCGGCCGACACCAGACGATGGCCCTCCTCGGCGACGAACGCGGAGCGGATCTCACGCCCGAGCTCGGTCCGGATCGGGATCGCCTGCAGGTTCGGCGCCGTCGTGGAGAGCCGGCCGGTCGAGGCCACGGTCTGGTTGAAGGTGGTGTGCAGGCGCGCGTCCGCCTCCGAGATCAGCGAGGGCAGGGGGCCGAGATAGGTGTTGATCAGCTTCGAGAGCTCGCGCCATTCCTCGAGCAGCGGGACGAGGTCGTGGTCTGCGCGGATCGAGCGGAGGACGCGCGTGTCGGTGGAGTAGCCCGTCTTGCCCTTCCGGCCCGGGGTCAGCTCCAGCTTCTCGAAGAGGATCCGCGCGACCTGCTGGGTCGAGCCGAGCATGAACTCCTCGCCGGCGAGCTCGTACGCCTTCGCCTCGAGCTCTTCCAGCCGGTCCGTCAGGCGCGCGGTGATCTCGCCCATCCGGTAGGTGTCGATCTTCACGCCCGCGTCCTCCATGGCGGCGAGGACGGCGGTGAGCGGGAGCTCGATCTCGTCGTAGAGATGCTGGGAGCCGCGCTCGGCGACGCGCTCGCGCATCGGGGCGGCCAGACGACGTGGCGCCTCGGCGCGGCGGATCAGCGCCGCCGTCTCCTCCTCGGCGAGCGGCTCCGGGATCACTTCCAGCCCGTACTCGGCGGAGAGGTCGTCGATTGCGTACTCGGAGCGACCGGGCTCGATCAGATACGCGGCGATCAGCGTGTCCTCGGCCGGTTGCATCGTCAGCCGGGGCAGGCTCTTGTAGTCGTGGGCGACGATCTGCGCGTCACGGAGGCGTGGGATCAGGCTTTCGTCCCAGGGGCCGACGACGACGCCGTCCTCCTGCGCGAGCGCAAAGCGGCCTCCCGAGATCGCGAGGCCGACGCGGCCGCGCGCCTGTGGCAACTCGCCCTCCCACCACGCGACCTGCGTGCCCTCGACGGTGAGAGACGGCGCGGCGGGCACGGCCTCGTCCAGCTCGTCGACGCGGTTGAGCAGGTTCCGGAACTCGAAACGCCGGAACATCTCGCGCAGCTGCGAGCGGTCCGGCGGCGCAAGGACGAGCTGCGAAGGATCGCAGTTGAGCTCGAGGTCACGGCGCATCGTCGCGAGCTCCTTCGCGGTGCGTGCCTGGTCGGCGTACTCGGTGACGTTTTTCCGGCGCGCGGGCGAGAGCTCGTCTGCGTGCTGGATCACCGACTCGAGCGAGCCGTACTGCGCGATCAGCTGGCCGGCGGTCTTGTCGCCGATCCCGGGGATCCCCGGGATGTTGTCCGAGGTGTCGCCCTTGAGGCCGATGAAGTCCGGGATCTGCTCGGGGCGGATCCCGTAGCGGAGCTCGACCCGCTCGGGCGTGTAGACGTTCACGTCCGAGACTCCGCGCGGCGTCATCATCAGCGCGATGTTGGGGGAGACGAGCTGGAAGGCGTCGCGGTCGGTCGAGACGACTGTCGTCTTGATCCCCGCCTCGTCGGCGAGGGTCGCGAGCGTTGCGATCACGTCGTCCGCCTCCCAGCCCTCGAACTCGAGGTTGCGGTAGCCGAACGCCTCGACGATTGGGCGGAAGTGCGGGAACTGCTCACGGAGCAGGTCCGGCATCGGCTTCCGGCCTTCCTTGTAGACCACGTCCGCGGCCTCCGCGACCGCGGCGCGGTGGACGGGGCGCGAGTCCCAGGCGACCGCGACACCCTTGGGCCGGTAGTCGGC
>DATLXM010000055.1:0-14652 GCA_035575835.1 Gaiellaceae bacterium | reverse complement strand
GCGCGGCCGTTGATCCCTACCCCCACGACAGCGGCGCTCTCGGCATCCGCACGACCGAGCACGTCCGCTGCGATCACCGCGGCCGCACCGGTCCGGAGTGCCGTGACCGAGCCGGCATCGAGGATCGCCTCCACGACGCCGGTGTCCGCGTTCGAGAGCACCACGAGACCGCTGACCGTGGGAAGCCCCCGCGCGGGATTGCCCGGAAACGACGTCACCCACTTGAGCAGCGCGTGCCCACCTCCGAGCGCGGGCATCGCACGGAAATCACCGGCCGGATAGTTGGTCACGTACAGCTTCGGTTGCATCGTCCACTCGCCTCTGGCGTGGGCCAGGAACGCATCCCGAACGGCGTCGTATGCCTCCGCGGGCGGCACGGCCGCCTCGACGTCGCGAGCGCTGAAGAACGGCACCATCTGTGGAAGCCTAGTCACGAGGTTGGCACGAATTCGTGGCACTTCCGTGCTTGCGCCGCAGCGATCATTGCCCCACCCAAGGGTGGGGGGTGGGTGGTGGGACTAGCGTCTACCACCAACTAGACGCTGCCCGTCGCCTAGAGCGCCTTCACCGCGGCCGTCAGGCTGAGAACCGAGTCCTTGGCGTCCCCGAACAGCATCTGGGTCTTCGGATCGAGATAGAGCTCGTTGTCGATTCCCGCGAACCCAGGGCTCATCCCTCGCTTGAGCACGACCACCGCGACGGCGTGATCGACGTCGAGGATAGGCATTCCGTAGATCGGGCTGCCCGGTGAGTCGCGCGCGGCCGGGTTCGTCACATCGTTCGCGCCGATCACGAGCGCGACGTCCGTCCGCGGGAATTCGGGGTTGATCTCCTCCATCTCCTGCAGCTGCGTGTAGGGCACGTTTGCCTCGGCGAGGAGCACGTTCATGTGACCGGGCATTCGCCCCGCCACCGGATGAATCGCGTAGCGCACGTCGACGCCGCGCTCCTCGAGCAGCTCGGCGAGTTGGCGGACATCGTGTTGCGCCTGCGCCACGGCGAGCCCGTATCCGGGCACCACCACAACGCGCTGGGCGTAGTTGAGCATGATCGCGACGTCGTCCGCGGTCGTCGCGCGAACCGTCCGGCCGTCGTCCCGAACGGGTACCGCAGAGCCCGCACCGGTCGCAACTTGGCCGAAGGCGCCGAAGATCACGTTCCCGATGCTGCGGTTCATCGCATTCCCCATCAGCAAGGTCAGCAGCGTTCCCGAGGCGCCGACGAGCGCGCCGCTGACGATCAGGACGTTGTTCTCGAGCTCGAATCCGGTCGCGGCGGCAGCGAGCCCGGTGAACGCATTCAGGAGCGAGATCACGACGGGCATGTCTGCTCCGCCGATCGGGAGCACGAAGAGGGTGCCGAAAGCGAGGGCGCCGACGATCAGCGCCAGCAGCAGCCATTCCCGCTCGGCTCCCGCAACGATTGCGACCCCGCAGGCGATCGCGCCCGCCAGGATCAGCCCGTTCACGACCTGCTGGCCGGGATAGGTGATCGGCCTGCCCTGGATCAGCTCTTGCAGCTTCGCAAAGGCGACGAGCGAGCCTGCGAACGAGACGCTGCCGATCAGCGCGGACAGCCCGATCGCGATCGCGACGTCCGTGGCGAGGTCGCCGTCGGTTGGCGCCCGGTTGTGGAACTCGGCCAGCGAGACGAGCGCCGCGGCGCCGCCCCCGACCCCGTTGAAGAGCGCCACCATCTGTGGCATCGCGGTCATCTTCACGCGGCGCGCACCGACCAGGCCGAGAACGGCCCCGACCGCCATCCCGATCGCGATCAACCCGTATCCGACCACCTCCGTCTGGGCGAACGTGACCGCGATCGCGAGCAGCATCCCGGCCGCGCCGATCTGATTCCCACGCCGTGCACGAGTCGGAGAGGAGAGGAAGCGGAGCGCGAGGATGAAGCTGACGATCGAGACGAGATAGAGGAGGTCAGTCAGATTTTCGCCCACGCGGCTCCCGTTTCTTGAACATCTCGAGCATCCGGTCGGTGACCACGAAGCCGCCGACGACGTTCGCCGTCGCAAGCACGACCGCTACGAACCCGACGACGCGGGTCAGACCGTCCGCGTCTTCCGTTCCGGCGACGAGCATCGCGCCCACGATCACGATCCCGTGGATCGCGTTGGTGCCGGACATGAGCGGCGTATGGAGGAGCGGCGGCACCTTGGAGATCACCTCGACCCCGAGGAAGATCGCGAGCACGAGGATCGTGAGCTCGATCACCAGCGTCGCGTTGTGGCTCATGCCGCCACCTCCCGGCGCGTCACACACGCTCCGGCGGTGATCTCGTCCTTGAAGTCGAGCGCGAGTTGCCCGTTGGGAGCGAGGTGCTGGAGGAGCGCTGAGACGTTTCGGGCGTAGAGCTGGCTCGCGTGGTAGGGCATCGTTGCAGCCAGGTTGGTCAACCCGACGATCGTGACGCCCTCGCGCACCACTTCGGCTCCCGGCTCGGTCAGCTCGCAGTTGCCGCCTGTCTCGGCTGCGAGATCGACGATCACCGATCCGAGCCGCATTCGGCCCACGGCCGTGGCAGGGATGAGACGCGGCGCGGGGCGCCCCGGAACGAGCGCGGTCGTCACGACGACGTCCATGTCGGCGATCCGCTCCTCGAGCGCGCTCTGCTGTTGCGCCTGCTGCTCGGGGGTCAGTTCGACGGCGTAACCGCCTTCGGTCTCGGCGCCGCGGACGCCGAGGTCGAGGAAGGTCGCACCGAGGCTCTCGACCTGCTCATGGACGACGGGGCGGGTGTCGAAGGCAGAGACGACCGCGCCGAGTCGCCGGGCGGTGGCGATCGCCTGCAGGCCCGCGACACCGGCGCCGAGCACGAGGACCTTCGCGGGCGCGACGGTCCCGGCTGCGGTCATCAGGAGCGGGAAGAGCCGAGGCAGACGGTCGGCTGCGAGCACGACGGCTTTGTAGCCCGCGACAGTGCTCTGCGAGGAGAGCGCGTCCATCGACTGAGCGCGCGTGATCCGCGGGATCGACTCCATCGCGAACGCATCGATTCCCCTGGCGGCGAGACGTTCGATCCCGGCGGGATCCCCGAGCGGATTCAGGAAGCCGATCAAGACCGTTCCGGACGCGATTCCCTCCAGGTCGTCCGCGCTCGGTGGCGCCACGCGCACGACCGCGCTCGCGTCGTCGAGCAGATCCTCGCGACCGTGCGCGCGGGCGCCGACCTCGGTGAAAGCGGTGTCCGTGAACCCGGCGGGCTCTCCGGCTCCGCGTTCGATCGAGATCTCGAAGCCCGCCGAGATCAGGCGTTTGACGGCGTCCGGAACGAGCGCGACGCGCCGCTCGCCGGGGGCCGTCTCTCTGGGCACAGCGATCCGCACGCGCGCACTCTACGGGGGCTGCCGAGGCGGAGCAGCGACATCGGGAGAAGGGAGTCGGCGTCGGCCCTGGAAGTGTCGCCACTGTGTCCCTGCTCGCAGCTTTCTCGGCCGCGCTCGAGGCGCGTGACCCGTATCTCCGGGGTCACTCCACCCGGGTCACGGCGTTCGCCGAGGGGCTCGCGGTCACGCTCGGCTGGGGAGGTGAGCGGATCGAGACCCTCCGGCTGGGCGGCTCGCTCCACGACGTCGGCCAAGATCGCGGTCAACGCCAGTGTTCTGCGCAAGCCCGGGCCGCTCGACGAGTCGGAGCTGGCCCAGATCCGAACGCACCCGAGCGCAGGGGCGCGGCTGATCGAGGGGGGTGGACGGCCTCCGGGCCGCTCTGCCGTACGTGCTCTACCACCACGAGCGCTGGGACGGCACCGGCTATCGACTGGCAAGGCCGGGACTGCCATCCCCACGGAGGCGCGGCTCCTCGGCGTCGCCGACGCCTTCGACGCGATGACCTCGGCGCGCGCGTACCGGCCAGCTCTCACCGTCGGTCGCGCGCTCGACGAGCTCGAGTCTTGCGCGGGCAGGCAGTTCGACCCCGAGCTCGCGCACGCCTTCGTGGACGGGTGGCGCAACGGCACGATCTGCGGCGCGAAGCCGCTCGCCGCTGCGGGTTTACAAAACCGTGAACGTTTCCAGGTTTCGGCGATAGTTTTGAGGGGAGGTAAAGAGGTGGCTGGCCGCCATATTCGTCATGCAATGAAGGGAGTTTCATCAATGTCTTATCTGCCGCCCCTCGCAGAGCTCGATCAGGACGGTGCGATTCAGGAGACCGCCGAGAAGGTCGCTCCTGATACCCGCTCCGCGTTCCTGAAGAAGGCCGGAGTCGGCCTCGGTACCCTCACCGTCGGCAGCGCGTTTGCCGGTGCGATCCCGAGCGTCGCCCGTGGTCAGGCGATTCCCGCGAGCGATATCGCCATCCTGAACTTCGCCCTCACGCTCGAGTTCCTGGAGGCCGCCTTCTACGCGCAGGCCGTCCAGAACAAGATCCTCAAGGGCGAGCTGCTCCGCTTCGGCACCGTCGTCGCGTCGCACGAGAACAACCACGTCCTGTTCCTGAAGAAGGTGCTCGGCGCGAAGGCCGTGGCCAAGCCGAAGTTCGACTTCAAGGACACCGTCACCGATCCGGCCAAGTTCGCCGCCACCTCTCAGGCCCTCGAGGACACGGGCGTCCACGCCTACCTCGGCCAGGTGCCGAACATCAAGACGAAGGCCGTGCTCATCGGTGCAGGACGGATCCTGCCGGTCGAGGCCCGTCACGCGGCCTGGATCCGTGACATCCGCTTCAGCGGTGGCACGACCTCCCCGACGACGCCCGCTCCGGGCACGTTCGAGGACGGCTTCACCAAGGCGAAGGTCCTGGCGATCGTCAAGGCCACCGGCTTCATCGTCGGCTAGCTCGCAGCCGGCACCGACGAATCCGCGGGGCGGCCTAAGGGTCGCCCCGCGGTCGTTCTAGAGCGAAGCCCAGATCTCGAGCTTCGAGCGCGTCCGCCGGATCACGTCGTCGGTGAACTCGGTCGAGCTGGCGTGACCGCCGAGGTCTGCCGTGCGCACACCTTCCGAGACCGCCTCGAGACACGCCTCGCGAATCGCCCGGCCCGCCTGCTGGGCCGTCTCGTCGGCGTGCGAGAGGAGCGCCGCTCCGGCGAGAATCATCGCCATCGGATTGGCCACGTCCTTGCCGAAAAGCGCGGGCGCCGTTCCATGCGCGGCCTCCGCCATCAGAGCTCGCGGCACGTAGTCCTCGTCGAAGGCGACGAGCAACGACTCGGAGCCGGCGATCGAGCCGAAGAGCGGGAGCACGAGGTCGGAGAGGATGTCGCCGTCGCGGTTCAGCGCCGGGATCACGAGCGGTGCGCCCGTGTTCTTGAGCAGCAGCGCGAAGGTCGCATCGATCAATTGAGGCTCGTACGGCACGTCCGGATGCCTCTCCGCCGCCGCATCCATCTCCTCCTTCAGCATCCCCTCGTACGTCGGACTGACCGTGTACTTGGGTCCTCCGAAGACCTTCGCGCCCATCCGCTCCGCCTGACGGAACGCGAACTCGGCCACCGAACGGCAGATCCGGCGCTCGATGCGCTCGGTTCGGAAAGCGACCTCGTTCTCGCCTTCACCTTCGCGCCATTCCTTGGCGCCGTAGGCGTCGCCGACCGCCATCCGCACGACCGAGATCGGCGCGTGCGCGCCACCCACCGGGACGACCCCCGGGATCCGACGGCCCGTGCGAACGATCACCTGGCCGCCAATCTCCTCGCGGAGGATCCGGTTCGGCGAGCCGACGTCGTCGCGGGTCTCCGGGGTCACCGTCGCCGCCTTGAGTCCGAGGCCGGCGTCTCGGATCGCGATCGCGGCCTCGTGCACGATGCCGTTGTCCGTTTCGCGGCGCTTCGCCAGCGAGAGGTCGAAGCGGGGGAGGGCGAGTTCGATCCCGATCACGTCCGGCGCGAGGACGCGCACCGCCTGTTCGAGCAGTTCCTGCCCGGTCTCGTCGCCCTCCAGAACTACGATCGTCCGCGAATCCATCGGCGGCGGATTCTACTGACGCATTTGGGGGTACACCTCGGTTGTGGCGCGCACAGGCGGATGGCGTCGCGTGGGGGGTCGGAAGAGCTTTCGGTACCTCGACGCGCGCGGAAATCGGATCGGTGACCCGGTCAAGGTCGAGCGGATCGAGAAGCTCGTGATCCCGCCTGCCTGGCGCGACGTCTGGATCTCTCCGCGCTCCGGCGCCAAGCTCCAGGCAACTGGGCTGGACGTCGCCGGGCGCCGCCAGTACCTCTACCACCCCGACTTCCGCGCCCAGCAGGAGCAGGCGAAGTTCGACAAGCTCGTCCGGTTCGCCGAACGGCTGCCCGACCTGCGGCTGGCGATGGGCGAGCACATGATGCTCGATCCGTACGAGCGTGAGCGCGTCTGCGCGGTCGCGATCCGCCTGATCAACATGGGCTGGTTCCGGGTCGGCTCCGACCGCTACGCGAAGGCCTCGCGAACCTACGGCGTCACCACCCTGAACAAGAGTCACGTCTCGGTTCGCGGGAATCGCGTCTCGTTCAAGTTTCACGCGAAGCACAAGGTGCTCGTCCGGACGAGTCTCGTCGACGCCGAGCTCGCGACGGCGATCCGCGACCTCATCGAGCAGCCCGGTGGTCAGCGGCTCTTTCGCTACGGGATCCCCGGCGACCGTTACAACCTGACGGGGGCGCTGCTGAATGACTACATCCGCACGTATATGGGCGAGGAGTTCACCGCGAAGGATTTCCGCACCTGGGGCGGGACACTCACCGCTGCGATCGCGTTTGCCGAGCGCGGCCCGGTGGAGTCGGAGGTGGAGTCGAAGCGCGTGGTGGCCGCCGTGATGCGGACTGTCGGTAAGCGCCTCGGAAACACGCCGGCCGTTGCGCGCGCCTCGTACGTCAGCCCGGCCATCGTCGAGCAGTATCTCGACGGCAGAACCGTTGCTGACTTTCGTCCACGGCATTTACGGATTGTGAGCGCAAGAGATATCGGTCTCGATCAGGAGGAGCAAGCGCTCGTCAGCCTGGTTCGCTCGTGGCGCATACGGCGAGCGCGTCAAGCGGCGTGATTCCCCTTCCGGGTTATCTGTATCGTTCCGCGCGGATTACCAGATCACCTAGGAGGAAACTGTGGCTCGCAAGACTGTTCTCGTATCCGACATGTCCGGGCAGGAGATTGCCGAAGGTAAGGGCGCGACGATTCGGATCACGTTCCACGACGCGCGCAAGGGCGTGCGCGAGCTCGACGTGACCGACGCCGAGGCCGAGAAGATGGGTGGCCGCCAGGTCGCTCGCCGCGGCCGTCGGCCGAAGTCCGCGACGGCATAGGTCGAACCGCGGGTTCGGGCGGGGGCGACCCCGTCCGATTCCCGCTCTTTGCCCGTTTTTCCCCCGTTTCGGGGCCAGGAGCCGTCAGGGGCCCGGACTAGGATGGGTGGATGGGTCTCGCTCTCGTCGTCGGGCCGGCCAAGGCCGGAAAGATCGCCCGCCTCCTGGATGGGTATCTCGCTCAGATCGAGCGCGACCCGGTGCTCATCGTGCCGAACGCGGCGGACGTCGACCGGGTCGAACGCGATCTGCTGCGGCGGACCGGGGCCCTCCTTTCCGGCACGATCGGCACGTTCGAGGATCTCTTCCGTGAGCTCGCGCTCGGCGGCACCGACGTGCGGCCGGTCGCCGGCGACGCGCAGCGGACGCTCCTCGTCCGGCGCGCGCTCGCCCGTACCTCCCTGGACGGACTCGGCCGGTCGGCGCGGTTCGGGGGGTTCGCGGACTCGCTGCTCGGCGCGCTCGGCGAGCTCGAGTCCGGGTTGATCGACCCGGAACAGCTGGAGGGCGACCTGGCACGTCTCTACGGCAGTTACCGGGCCGAGCTGGACGCGTTGGGGCTCTGGGATCGCGACGTACTCCGGCGCAGCGCCGTCGAGAGGCTCCGTTCCGAGCTCGGCGCCTGGGACGGCCGACCGGTCTTCGCGTACGGGTTCGAGGATCTGACGGGCGCCGAGTGGGGGCTCCTCGAGGCGCTCTCGGGGCGCGCAGAGGTGACCGTCTCGCTGCCGTACGAGCCGGCCCGCCCGGCGTTCGCCTCGCTGCAGCGCACCGCCGAGGATCTCGCCTCTCTCGCGGACGGCCGAATCGAGGATCTGCCGGCGCGCTCGGCCGAATACACCCACCCGGCGCTCGCGCACGTCGAGCGCCACCTCTTCGCAGACGATCCGCCGGCAGGCCCGGAGCTCGAGGGTGCGATCCGCTTCTTCGAGGGTGCCGGGGCCCGCGGCGCCCTCGAGCTCGTCGCGGAGGAGATCCGCGAACTCGCGGCGGTCGGCACGCCCCTCCACGAGATCGCCCTCGTCGTTCCCTCGCTCGAACGCTGGCAGGCTCCCGTCGAGACCGTCCTCGGCACGCTGGGGATCCCCTTCGCGATCGAGGGCCGCGCGCGGCTCGGCCAGACGGTCTTCGGCCAAGCGCTCCTCTCGCTCCTCCGCTTCGTCTGGCAGGACGGCGGTCGCCGTGATCTCTACGGATACCTGCGCTCACCTTTCTCGGGCTTCGGTCGCTCGAACGTCGACTTCCTCGAGGGCCGCCTCCGTGGTCGCGCGGTCTCGGAGGGCGAGCTGGTCGAGGAGGAGACGATCCGGCTCCGGGACGGGCAGCCGATCCCCGCTCTCGAGTCGCTGCGCGGCTCAGCGAGCCCGATCGACGCAGTCCGGAGCCTTGGAGCCTCGATGCTGCGCGCGGCCTACGGGCTCGAGGCGACCCCCGCCACGGCCGCGGAACAGCAGGATCTCCGCGCCTACGACGCCGTGGTGCGGCTCCTCGACGAGCTCGACGGCTGGGTCGGGGTCGGCGGCGAGCTCTCGCACGATGACGTCGTCAGCTCGCTCGAGCGCGCCGACGTGCGTCTCGCCCGGGTCGCCGAGACGGGTCGGGTGGCCGTGCTCGACCTTTCCCGAGCCAGGACGCGCCGCTTCGATGCCGTCTTCGCGCTCGGCCTCGAGGAGGGCACGCTCCCGCGGCGCGGGCTCGCCTCTCCGTTCCTCGACGATGACGCGCGCCGCGAGCTCGACGGCCGCGCGGGCGCCCGGCTGTCGCGTCCCGACCCCGTGGCGCGCGACCGCTATCTCTTCTACACGGTTTGCACCCGCGCCACCCGGCGCCTGACCCTCGTCCGCGAGGCAGTGACAGAGGAGGGAGGACCGCGCGAGCCGAGCCCGTTCTGGGACGAGGTCACGTCGCTCTTCGACTCCGAGGACGTCAGGCGCTGGACGCGTCGACGTCCGCTCTCGCAGCTGACCTGGGCGCTCGACGCCGCGCCCACGGAACGCGAGCGCCTGCGCGCGCTGGCGCAGCTGGCTGCCGTGGATCCGATCGGCGCTGAAGCCCTCGCCACGGCGAACGGCTGGGAGCGCCGCCTCGATCGAGCCAAGCGCGCTTTCACCCGCGACACGACCCTGATCCATCCGCGCACATTGGGCGAGCTCTCGACGCGGTCGACGTTCAACGTGACCGAGCTCGAGCGGTTCGCCGACTGCTCGTCGGCCTGGTTCTTCGAGCGCCTGATCGATCCGCGCACGATCGATCGGAAGGTCGACGCGATGCTGCGGGGCTCGGTTGCCCACACGACGCTCCACCGCTTCTACGCGGGACTCCCGAAGGCCGTCGGCTCCGACCGCGTCGAGGAGGCGCTTCTCGACCGATCGATCGAGTTCTTGTTCGAGTGCCTCGAGGGCGCGCTCGCAGGGGTCAAGATGGAGATGACCGAGCTCGAGCGACGAGAGCTCGAGCAGAGCCTCCGACGCGACCTCGAACAGTTCGTGCGCGACGAGGCGAAGTCCGAGGTTCCGCTTCTCCCGCGCCGTTTCGAGGTCGGCTTCGGCTCCGAACGCTCCGCGCCGGAGCTCCAGCGCGGGCTCGACCTCGGAGAGGGGATCACTCTCTCGGGGAAGATCGACCGGATCGACGTCGACCCCGGCAGCGCCCGGGGGATCGTCCAGGACTACAAGTCGGGCCGCACCGGCCATTCGGCCGTCGAGATCGAGAAGGAGCTGCGACTCCAGATCCCGCTCTACATGCTCGTGCTTCGAGACCTCGTCGGGATCGAGCCGCTCGGCGGGCTCTACCGGCCACTCGCAGGCGAGCGGCGCCCGCGCGGGCTCCTCCGCCTCGAGGCGAAGGACAATGGGATCCCCGGCTTCGCGAAGAACGACTATCTCGACGAGGAGGCCTTCTGGGGCCGTGCCGAGGGTGCGCGCGACCTCGCCCGGGGCTTCGCTCAGCGGATCCGGGCCGGCGACGTCCGTCACGACCCCAAGGGTGGCGAATGCCCCGCCTGGTGCGACCTCTGGCGGATGTGCAGGATCAAGCGCGCATGAGGCTGGTCGAAGTGAGGCCGGTCGGATGAGGCGGGCGAACGAGCAGCAGGCTGCGGCGATCGCGGCGCGCGGGAACGTCTTCGTCTCCGCCGGAGCCGGGACCGGCAAGACCACGGTGCTCGTCGAGCGCTTCGTCGAGGCGGTGTGCGAGCGCGGGCTCGACGTCGAGTCGCTCCTCGTGATCACCTACACCGAGCGTGCGGCCGGCGAACTGCGCCACCGGATTCGGGAGCGTCTCTCCGCCCTTGGCCGCCACGACCTCGCCCGCTCGCTCGACGGGGCCTGGATCTCCACGATTCATGGCTTCTGCCTCCGCTTGCTGAAGGCCCATCCCTTCGCAGCCGGGCTCGACCCGCGCTTCCGGATTCTCGACGACAGCCAGGGTCGCGTGATCCGGAGTGAGTCGTTCAGCACAGCGCTCACGTCCTTCTGTGCTACCGAGCAGCCCGAGCGACTGCAGCTCCTCGCCACCTACGGCGCAGCCGGGCTGCGCCGGATGCTGACGAGCGTCTACGAGACCCTCCGTTCGGCCGGCCGCGAGCTCGAGCTCGAGCTCGGCCACCGGCCGGGGCTCGACGCGCGGCTCGCCGAGCTCGCCGAGGCGGCCCGTTGTCTCGCCGAGGACACGGAGGCCACCGAGCTCCAGCGCGCGGCGGCCGCGCAGGCGGTCAGCCTCGCAACGGCTCCCCAACCGGCCGAGCGCCTCCTCGACCTGGGAGGGCTGGGCGCGCGCGGCCCACGCGCCGCGAGCTACGAGGAGGCCCGCAAGGCCGTCGAGCAGGCGGCGCTCGACGAGCTCGCGCTCCGGGACAGGGAGCTACTGCAGGAGCTCCTGCGCGGATTCGCGCAGGCGTACGCGGAGGCGAAGGATCGCGAGTCGGCGCTCGACTTCGAGGATCTGCAGCTCCGCGCGCGCGAGCTCCTGCTCGCACGGCCCGATCTGCGTGAGCAGGAGCAGCTCCGCTTTCGCTCGATCATGGTCGACGAGTTTCAGGACACGAACCGGCTTCAGTGCGATCTCGTCGACCTCCTCACCGCGGCGGACACGGAGGTCTTCTTCGTCGGGGATGAGTTCCAGTCGATCTACGGCTTCCGCCACGCCGACGTCCAAGTCTTCCGGGAACGACGCGCCGCGGCCGGCACGTTGCTCCCGCTCACCCGGAACTACCGCTCCCGTCCGGAAGTCCTTCGCGTCGTCAACCACCTCTTCGCGGCCGAGTTCGGGGATGAGTTCCAGGAGCTCGCCGCCTCGGGCGAGTTCCCCGACCCCGTCTTCGGGACGCCCGTGGAGCTGCTCGTCACCGACAAGGCCGCCTACGAGGACAGCGGGCTCCACTGGCGGCGAGCCGAGGCGAAGCACGTCGCCCGGCGGGTGGCCGAGATCGTGGAGAGCGGGGCCGCGAGCGCGGGGGAGATCGTGCTCCTCTTCGCGGCCGGCACGGACGCGGAGTGGTACGAGGAAGAGCTCCGTGCGGCCGGCCTTCCGACCTACCGCGCGACCGGCCGTGGCTACTTCGGCCAGCAGCAGGTGGTCGACCTCCTCACCTACCTGCGTCTGCTCCACAACCGCTACGACGACGAGGCGGTCGTCAGTGTCCTGGCCTCTCCCTTCGTCGGTGTCTCGAACGACGCGCTGATGTTGATCAGGCGTGCGGCCGGGAAGCGACCGATTTTCACAGGGGTCGAGCGCACGTTGCCCGCCGGCCTCGCAGATCGCGACGAGCGGCTCCTGCGCGCGTTCCGGCAGCGCTTCGACCGGCTTGCCGACGCCTCGAGCCGGCTCTCGCTCGAACGCCTCTGCGAACGGATCGTCTCCGACCACGACTACGACCTCGCCGTCCTCGCCCAGTGGGACGGGCGCCGACGCTTCGCGAATCTCCGCAAGCTCGCCCGGCTCGCTCGCTCCTATGAGGAGCTGCGCGGCCCGGACGTCGAGGGCTTCGTCCGCTTCGTGTCGGAGCAGGAGGCGGTCGGAACGGGCGAGCGAGACGCGGCGGCCGAGGAGGAGGGTGCGGACGCGGTACGCCTGCTCACGATCCACTCCGCGAAGGGACTCGAGTTCAAGGTCGTCGTGGTCGCTGATGCGGGGCGAGACCGGAACGCTCCCGGCGCGGACGAGATCCTCTGCCTCGCGGACGGCCGGTTCGGGTTCCGCGTCGCCGACCCAGCGACCGGGGTGCGCCACGGCGCCTTCGGCTACGACGACGTCCGTGACGCCCGCAAGGCCGAGGAGGAGGCTGAACGCCTGCGTCTCTACTACGTCGCGATGACCCGGGCGATCGACCGTCTGATCGTCTCGGGCTCGATCGATCCGGAGCGGAAAGCGGACGAGAAGACGCCGATCGGCTGGGTCCTCGACCGGCTCGACTGCGCGGCCGAGCTTGCAACGAGGGAAGGTCCCGTCGAGTTGGAGAGAGACGGGGCGCGGGTTCTGATCCGCGTCGACCGCACCCCGCCGCCTCCCGCTCCCGAGCTCCTCGCCGAACCGGAGCCGCTCGTGGACGAGGCTGGCCAGCTCGCGCTCTTCTCGCCCGAGAGCGCGCCGCCGCTGCCACCGCTTGCGCCCGCGCTGGCGCCGATCGCGCCGCTCCCGGCGGCGCCACTCCACGACGTCAAGCGCCTCTCGTACAGCGCGCTCGCTCTCTTCGAGCGCTGCTCCTACCGCTACTACGCCGAGCGGGTCGTCGGGATGCAGCCGGCCGACGCGAGCGGCGCGCTGCCAGGGAGCGTCGGCCTCGCCGCCACCGAGGTCGGGGACGCTGTCCATCGGCTGCTCGAGCTCGTCGACCTGGCCGCGCCGGAGCGGCCGGACGTCGAGCTCGTCCGCGGCTGGTACCCGGGCGTCACCGACGAGGAGCTCGACCGGATCGCCCGCTTCGTCGTCACCTACTGCGAGTCGGAGCTCGCCGGTCGGATCGCCGGGCTCGCGGGAGCGCGGCCCGAGCGGCCCTTCGCGTTCGAGCACGACGGCGTCCTCCTCCACGGCCGCCTCGACGTCCTCCAGCGCGAGGCCGAGCGGGCGCTCGTGCTCGACTACAAGACGAACTCGCTCGCCGAGGGGTCGGCCGAGGAGATCGTCGAGGCCGACTACCGGCTCCAGCGGCTGGTCTACGCGCTCGCCTGCTTCCGCGCGGGTGCCGAGGAGGTGGAGGTCGTGTACCACTTCCTCGAGCGGACGGACGCCGTCGTCTCTCGGGTGTTCGCCCGCTCGGAGCTGGTCGAGCTCGAGGAGGAGCTCTCGGCCGCGATCGCCCGGATTCGTGCGAACGAGTTCAGGCCGACGCCGAGCGAGTTCACCTGCGCGGGCTGCCCTGCGCTCGACGTCGTCTGTGCGGGCCCGCGCCTGCGCGGCGGCGGCTCGCCGCGGCAGCCGAGCCTCGCGCACGCCCACTAATGCGCGTCGCCGCGCTGCACGACGTGCACGGGAACCTGCCCGCGCTCGAGGCCGTGCTCGCGGAGGTTGCCGCAGAGGATGTCGACGCGATCGTCTGTGGTGGTGACGTCGCGGCGGGGCCGTTCCCGCGTGAGTGCGTCGAGCGTCTCCATGCGCTCGGGGCCGTGTTCGTCCGCGGAAACGCCGACCGCGATCTCTCGGATTGGCTGCGCCAGGAGCTCCCAGTCGACGCGCAGGCCTACCTCGAGGGCCAGCCGCACGTCCGGGTGCTCGGCGACGTTCTCTACTGTCACGGCTCGCCTCGCCGCGACGACGAGATCCTGACCAAGGTCTCGCCGCCGGAGCGTCTGGGCGCCGCACTCGAGGGCGTGGAACAGGGGCTCGTCATCGGTGGCCACACGCATGTCCAGTTCGAGCGGCAGTCGGGACGCGTGCGGTTCGTCAACGCCGGCAGTGTCGGAATGCCCTACGAGGGTCGCCAGGGCGCGTTCTGGGCGCTCGTCGACGGGCTCGTAGTCCACCTCCGGCGGACGGCGTACGCGTACGAGGCCGCTGCCGTTTCGGTCCGTGCGACCTCGTATCCGGACGCGGAGCAGCTCGCGACCTGGTTGCTCGAGCCGGTCGACCCCGACGAGACGTCCGCGTACTTCGAGAGCATCGCCTGATGGCGCCGAGCTACGTCGGCGAGGCGCGCCGCCGAGTCGGCCCGAAGCGTGCGCGGATCCGGCCGATCGTCGAACGCCTGGCCGAAGAGCATGCGGACGCGAAGATCGCGCTCCGATTCCGGAACGAGGTCGAGCTGCTCTTCTCCGTGATGCTCTCGGCGCAGACGACCGACGTGAACGTGAACCGGGTCACGGAGAAGCTGTTCGTGAAGTACCGGCGGCTGGAGGACTATCTCGCCGTGGCGCCCGAGGAGCTGGAGCAGGACATCTACCAGACGGGCTTCTACCGGCAGAAGGCGAAATCGCTGCGCGGGGC
>DATLXM010000054.1:0-9026 GCA_035575835.1 Gaiellaceae bacterium | reverse complement strand
CCAGCCTCGGCCCTGAGGAAGCGGCCGAGACCGGATGGTGGTCTAGGAGTGAGCGCGGTCCCGCAGGCGGGCATTCATGCCGAGGAAGAACGGCACGAGGAGCACGCCAAAGAGGACGTGAACGCCGAAGCTGAAGAGCTGCGAAGCGCCGGGAGCAGTGAACGCCTCCCAGATGTAGTTGCCGAGAATCTGGATATTGACGGCGTAGAGCAAGGCGCCATAGGCGGCACCCGCGAGCAGAAGCGCGAGCGTGTTTGCTCGGCGGAGCGGCGCCAGCGCCGCGACGAGCACCACGAAGCCGAGACCGAAAGCCATCGAGTTTCCGAGATGGAGGACGAGCCCCGTGATCGCGTCGACCGGAATCTGGGCCGGTACGGCGGTGGGGACATCGGTCCCGTGGAAGATCGTCGAGATCGCCAGAAGCGGGGCGATCGGCGGCTTGCCGATCGTCGTGAAGTAGGCCATCTCGATCAGCAGGAACGGGATCCCGGCGGCCAGCCCGGCGAGAACGCCGCGGCTGAACAGGTCGGCTGCGCGCGTCAAGAACGTCGACGATGGCTCGACCCGATCGGATCGATCCTCGGAAAGATCGACCTCATCCGGAATCGGTCGTCCTGCACGAAGGCGCTCTCTCGTAGGAGAACTCATTGCTTTCCCCTTTCAGTAAATAGGAGTTGATAAGACACAAACCCCACAAGGCGGGATTCGGGTACGGGTCGTTCGGCAGTGCTGCCTGCGGCTCGCGGAGCGCCTCGGTAGCGGCCAAGCACTTTCAGGCGGCAATGGCACGCCGTTCAAAGAGAACGTGGTGATCTCGGCGCGAGCTCTACCGCGGGGACGAGGAGCTGCGCCTGTTCATCGTCGGCGCGCCACCGGAGCGCGGCGAGGCGAGGTCTCCTCCATGGTCGTCCGGAATGGAGGCCGCCCCAGACCAACATCGACCGTGGGAGCCACAGAGGGAGGCGGAGGTGGAACTGTTTCGAGCGGGCCTAAGGACCGCTTGAAAAAGCGGATTCTCCTGGGTTCAAGCGCTCGAGCGCCGCAGTCCGTTGCGGACAGGTTGTGGGGCCGCCTCGCGTGGGCTCCGACAGACGGGCCGCGGTTTGCGCCGCGGCCCGTCTTCGGCGGAACGTCGTCAGGTCGATCAGTCTGTCACCACAGGGCTGAAGTAGTTCTCGGCCAGCCAGTTAGCTGCGCGCTTGCCGATCCAAGCGCCGTCGACGTCGGAGGACCGGAAGTGGATCCCCTGCCAGATCCGAGCGTCGATCGTGTCGTCGACCACATCGGTGAACCGGTCATAGGGCCGCGTCACCGGGCCTGAAGCGAGGTTCGCTGTCAGGCTGAACGCGATCTTCCTGTTGAAGAACGACTTGGCCGCGTGCATGAACGCTCCGCTCTGGCAGTTGTAGCCGGACGGATGTTCCGGATACGGAGGGTTCGTGATGAGCGGGTCCACGCCGGATCGGCGACCGTCATCGGATCCCCGTCGTCGACGCGAATCCCCGTGATCGGGCGCCAGAAGCTCCAGTACGCCTTGTCGTCCCAGCACGCAATCGCCGCGTCCGCCCCGGACAGGTTCAGAAGCGCGAAGAGCCGTGCCTGGTCGACGAGTGTGAGCCCCTCGCTCGTCGTCGAGCACGCGGAACGTGCGGTTGAACATTTCGACCGGATTCGCGACGAAGAACTGCGCGGCCGCGGTCTGCTCCGCCGTCCGGCTCGTCGGCGTGGTTGTGCCGTTGCCACCGAGCTCCTTGGCCTCGTCGTACTCGTTCCTGTAGGCGCCGCTCCCGATCTTCTTGGGGCCAGGCGTCCGGAACTGCGACGTGCTGTTCATCGCGAAGGGCTCGACCCGTGCGATCCACGCGTTCGGGTCGCTCGGGCCGGACGGAGTCGTGCACGCCGTGGACGTCGTCGGCCGCCACTCTCCCACGCCCTCGCCGCACGAGAACCGGAACGGCCCGTAGCGGCCGTCGCTGGCCCGTTCGGCAAGCATCGCGTCAGCGGCCGCGGCTCCGGCCGCGATTCCCTGAGTAACCGCAGCCGTACCATCCTGGACTGTCGCGGCTGCGATCGACCCTTCGAGGAGATCGTCGAGACGGTCGACGATCGCCTGCGACAGCGGAGGCACGACGTTGACGCCCACCAGGACGTCGTGCGCGGCCGTCGCAACGGCGGCCGCCTTCGAGGCGGAGGCCGGTGCCGGCGGTAGGCCGTCGAGGTACGGCTCGTGGCCCCCGTCGATCGTGTTGACCGCGTCGTACACGGCCCCCTGCACCATCCCCAAATGCAGGACCGACACCGGGGGCGGCTGACCCGCACCCGGAGGTGTCGCGGTTGGCGCATTGATGAGCGCCTGGGCCGCGTAGAGGTTCCAGTCCAGCACGGCGTCGTCGGGTGGCCCCGCCTGCGCGGTGGACTGCCCACCCCCGAGGAACGCCGCACCGAGCGCGACAAGCAATGCCGCTACGACGATGAGTTGCTTGCGATGGTGGTTCATCTCCCGTCCTCTCGATAGTGATGTTCCCAGCTAACGACCTGCGCCGATTCCGACCTCATGTCTCCTCCTCGTTGATCGAGTTGTCGTCTCGCAAGCGATCGTGGACAGCCCTGTCTCGCGCAGCTCAGCGTGAAAGGCGAACACGAGCGCCTCGTCGCGTGAGCGCCATGTCGTGGGCATCCCACGCGTGACGCCGGACCGCCGCGACGAGCCACTTCCTCGTCTGCCGCTCGGGCCTCGAATGGTGATTCGAACAGGGTTCATGATCGTTCCTCTCCGGACGGAACCGCCTCGACGACGCGGAGCGGGTCGAGCTTCGCCTGCTGTGCGGCCAGCGCGGCAGCCGGGCCCGACGGGGCGTCGAAGACGAAGAAGCAGATCTCGTCCTCCGGGACGTGGATGGAGCTGTCGAAGCGGACCGGGGTGCCCTGATCCGTCAGCTCCCGGGCGGCCGAGCGAGCCCGCCGCTCGCGCGCGTCGCGCTCTCCGGCACGGCCGCGGGCGAGATAGGTCTCGACGAGGTAGCTCGGCATGACGCCGACGCTACGACGGCGCCTCCCCCGAGGAAACGTGGGAACCCCCGAACTTTGCTCAGTCGAGCGTGCGGGCCAGCTCCGTACGGGAGCGAATCCCGAGCTTTGCGTACACATGCGAGAGGTGCGTCTCGACGGTGCGTTCCCCGAGGAACAGGGCCGCGGCGACCTCACGATTCGTGTGGCCCTCGGCGACGAGCGCCGCGACGCGTTGCTCGGCCGGAGTCAGCCCTTCCTCCCGCTTGCGGCCACCGATGCTGCCGAGCTCGCCACGCGCTTTCTCGACCCAGGTCGCAGCGCCGAGCTGCTCGAAGCCTGCGAGCGCCGCCACGATCGCCTCCCGCGCCGCCCGCTTCTGCCGCGCGCGGCGCCGGACGACCCCGAGCGCGAGCAACGCTCGCGACTCACCGAAGCGATCGCCGACCGCCTCGTGTTGGCCAACCGCCCGCTCGAGGAGGATGGCGGCGCGATCGACATCTCCCTGGGCAGCGGCGACGAGACCGCGTGAGCGCGTCACTTGCGCGAGCACCCGGCCACGGCCCAACCGCACGGCATCCGCCTCCCAGACGTCGAGGACTCGGATCGCGTCACCGATCCGGCCCAGCTCGAGGAGAGCCTCGGCGTAGTCGTCGTTCCACCAACGGCGGCTCGGCTCGCCCCAGCCGAGCGCCACGGCCAGTTCCTCGGCCCTGCCGAGCCAGCCGGCCGCGCCGGCCGCGTCTCCAGTGGGCGACGAGCCCCAGCACCGCCTGATGAACGGGCGGATGGAGCGAGAACTGCTCTTCGGCCAGCTCGAGGGCTCGTTCCGAGATCTCACGGGCGAGCTTGAGCTGCCCACGATGAACCGCGGTAACGGCGAGTGGAAGGAGGTCGGGCGGTGTCTCCGGTCTGTACTGGACGAAGATGGCCCGCGCGGCTGCGGCGTGCTCGGCTGCGAGCGTCCAGCGCCCGGCTGAGAACTCGACCCCGGAAAGCATCCACAGCACCTCGGCGCTCGCCGGCTCGTCGCGCTCGCGCCACACGCGGTGCTCGTGTTCGAGCAGGTCGCGGGCGTCGTCCAGGCGAGGAGAGGTGGCGAGGGCGCTCGCGACTGCCATCGTCGCTTCCCGGAGCAGCGACTGGTCGCCGACCGCCTTCGCCAGCTCGTGTGCGCGCAGTGTGAGTCGCGACATCGTCGGGTCGCCGGTCAGGTGGCCGAGGGTGGCCTGGGCCACGAGGGCGCGCACTCGACGCGAGTCGTCGTCGAGCTCCTCTGCGAGCAGGAGCGCCGCCTGCGCGTGCTCCAGCGCGCCCACGAACCCCTTCCGGAAGCGTGTCGACCATGAGAGGAGGCAGTGGATGTCCGACTGGAGCGCCGGGCTCGATGCCGCAGCGCCCAGAGCTTCCTCGAGCAGATCGATCGACCTGTCGAGGCTCTCGAGCTCGGCCAGCAGGACGAGTGCCTCGGCGCGCTCCGAGCCCGTCGGTGCCCGCGACAGGAGATCGGTGACGATGCTGCGGGCGCGAATCCACTCGCCGGCGGTGCGGTGCGCGCGCGCTGCGGCGATAGCTCGACGCTGAAGGTCGCCCTCCGCGTCCGGCGGTGTCAGCCGGAGCGCGTGCTCGCCGAGCTCGGCCGCGACAGCCGGCGCTCCCCGGTCGAGCGCCTTCGTCGCAGCATCTTCGAGGATCACGGCGACGCCGGCCTCCGGGCCGTCCGTCGCCAGGGCGAGATGACGTGCGCGGACGAGCGGGTCGTCCACGATTGCCGCCAGGCGTTCGTGCAGCAGCCCCCGCTTCTCGCCGGACAGGCCCTGGTAGATGACGGACGAGAGCAACGGATGAACGAAGCGGATGCTTCTGTCCTCCCGCTCGATCACGTGCGCGCACTCGGCCGCCTCCAGCGCCTCGGGAGCGATGCCCGCCCGCTCCAGGAGCGACAGCGAGGGCGTGCCCAGCGCCGACGCGAGCTCGAGCGCCTCGCGGGTAGCGACGGGAAGGCCGGCGAATCGCGCGCGCACGAGCTCGTCGAGCGTCTCGGGAACGGGAAGCGGCTGCAGCGGGTCGACGTCGTCGCCCAGCGCCCGGGCCAGCTCCAGCGCGAAGAACGGGTTTCCGCCCGAAGTCCCGTGGATGCGGAGCAACGTCTGGCGCGCGAAGGACCTCCCGAGCCGGTCGTGCAGGAACCGGTGGAGTGCGCCGACGCTGAGCGGGCCGACTGGTATCCGCTGAATGCTCTCCGCCTCGAGTGCTCCCTCGAGCGCCGAGGCCTCCGCCCCCTCGACGGGCCGCCGCGCCAGGAGCGCGTACACACGGTCGGCCGCCATCCGCCGCAACGCGAACGCGAGCGCGGTCGCCGACGATGCATCCAGCCACTGGACGTCGTCGACTGCGAGCACCACCGGCGTCCTCTCGGCGAGCGCCTGCAGGGCCGTGCGGACCGCGACGCCGAGCGTCCGGGGGTCGACCGGCCGCTCCGAGGACTCGTCCAGGAGCAACGCGACTTCGAGCGCCCGCCGTCTCGGTGGCGACAGGCCTGGCAGAACGTCGTCCAGGACCCCTTCGAGGAGATCGCCGAGCGCCGCGTACGCGAGCCCCTGCTCGACCTCCGCCGGTCGGGCGGAGAGCACGCGCAGCCCTCGCTCCCGTGCAGCCTCGACTCCGGCGTGCCAGAGGGTCGACTTGCCGATCCCGGCCGCGCCTTCGAGCACGACGGCAGACGGCCCTCCGCCTGCACGCCCGAAGAAGGCGTGCAACGCGGCGAGCTCGTCCTCCCGACCAACGATCTCCACTGCCACTTCGTGCACATGCTGACAGGGTGCCGCCTCGAGATCGAGGCTCGGGCCCTGGGTCGAACCCTGGGTCGATCCTGGCGACGCGAGCGCGGGCTAGTCGCCCTGCGTCTCGTCGCCGGGATCGCTGTTCACGATCGGCGGGAGCATGTGCCAGAGCGTACGACGGCCGTCGGCCGGAACGTCAGCGGCCGAGGAGGCCGAAGGTCAGCCGGCGCAGCCTCGCGCGGCGACGGGCGACGTACTCGTCCCACTCACGGAGACGGGCTTCACGCCGGGCAACCAGCGCCCTGAAATCGGCCGCCTCCTGCGCCCACTCGGCCTTTTGCAGCTCGTACTCCTGTCGCTCCTCAGGAGTCATCCTCTTCCTCTTCATCGTCGATCTCCAGCCTTTCGAGAACGAGGTTCAGCTTGGCATCGATCGCCATCAGCTTCCTGATGATGCCATCGACTGTCGCGCGATCGAGTGCAGCCTCTGATCGTCGCCACATGCGGTCATCGTCCTGCCTCCAGGTTCGAGCGGCAAGATGTCCGTAGAGGCCTAGGCCGCCGCAATCACCGACGCGGCGCGGGCGAAGACGAGCTCACCCTCCTGGGCGTCGACGCGGATCGTGTCGCCGTCGACGAAGTCGCCCTCGAGCAGCCGCAGCGCGAGCGGGTTCTCGATCAGGCGCTGGATCGCGCGCTTCAGCGGCCGCGCGCCGTAGCTGGGATCCCAGCCGACCTCGGTCAGGAGCTCCTTCGCCGCGTCGGTCAGCTCGAGCCCGAGCCGTCGCTCCGCGAGCCGGCTGCGCAGGCGCTGCAGCTGGAGCTCCGCGATCTCGCCGAGCTGGTCCTTCCCGAGCGCATCGAACTGGACGATCTCGTCGATCCGGTTCAGGAACTCCGGCCGGAAGTGGTCGCGCATCTGCTCGGACGAGCGGATGTTCGAGGTCATGACGAGGGCGGTGTTGCGGAAGTCGACCGTGCGGCCCTGGCCGTCGGTGAGGCGGCCGTCGTCGAGTACCTGGAGGAGGACGTCGAAGACCTCCGAATGCGCTTTCTCGATCTCGTCGAGGAGGACGACGGAGTACGGCCGCCGGCGGATCGCCTCGGTCAGCTGGCCGCCCTCGTCGTAGCCCACGTAGCCGGGCGGGGCGCCGACGAGGCGGCTGACCGTGTGCCGCTCCTGGTACTCGGACATGTCGATCCGGACGAGGGCGCGCTCGTCGTCGAACATGAACTCGGCGAGTGCGCGAGCGAGTTCGGTCTTCCCCACGCCAGTCGGGCCGAGGAAGACGAACGAGCCGATCGGGCGGTCGGGGTCCTGGAGGCCCGAGCGGGCGCGGCGGAGCGCGTTCGAGACAGCCTCGACGGCCGCGTCCTGTCCGATCACGCGCTGGTGGAGCCGGGCTTCCATATGGATCAGCTTCTCGGTCTCGCCTTCGAGGAGACGTGCGGCGGGGATCCCCGTCCAGGAGCCGACGACGATCGCGATGTCATCCTCGTCGACCTCCTCCTTGACCATCGGCGACTCGGGCGCGGCGCGCGTCGTGAGCTCCTGCTCGAGCGCGGGCAGCTCGCCGTAGCGGATCTCCGCCACACGCTGGAGGTCGCCGGCGCGCTCTGCGCGCTCGGCCTCCATCTTCAGCTCGTCGATCCGGCCGGCGATCTCGCCGATCCGATCGAGCATCCCCTTCTCCTCGGCCCACCGCGCCGCGAGCTCGTTCCGGCGCTCCTGTGCCTCGGCGAGCGCGCGCTCGATCGGCTCCCGCACCGCGCTGCTTTCCTTGCTCATCGCGGCGAGCTCGATCTCGAGCTGGCGGACGAGCCGGTCGGCCTGGTCGAGCTCGACCGGCGAGCTCTCGATCTCCATCTTCAGGCGCGAGGCGGCTTCGTCGATCAGGTCTATCGCCTTGTCGGGAAGCTGGCGATCCGCGATGTAGCGGTCGGAAAGAACGGCCGCGGCGACGAGCGCGGCGTCGCGGATCCGGACGCGATGGTGCGACTCGTACTTCTCCTTGAGCCCGCGCAGGATCGCGATCGTGTCCGCGACCGACGGCTCGCCGACGAAGACGGGCTGGAAGCGGCGCTCGAGCGCGGCGTCCTTCTCGATGTGCTTGCGGTACTCGTCGAGCGTCGTCGCCCCGACCGTGCGGAGCTCGCCTCGCGCGAGCATCGGCTTCAGGAGCTGGGCCGCGTCGACCGCGCCCTCGGCTGCACCGGCGCCGACGATCGTGTGCAACTCGTCGATGAAGAGCACGACCTGCCCGTCGGCGTTCTTGATCTCGGCGAGCACGGCCTTCATCCGCTCCTCGAACTCGCCGCGGAACTTGGCCCCGGCGAGGAGCGCGCCCACGTCGAGCGACCAGACGCGCTTGCCCTTCAGGCTCTCGGGGACGTCGCCGGCGACGATCCGCTGGGCGAGCCCTTCGGCGATCGCGGTCTTTCCCACGCCCGGCTGGCCGATCAGGACGGGGTTGTTCTTCGTCCGGCGCGAGAGCACCTGGATCACGCGGCGGATCTCCTCGTCGCGCCCGATCACCGGGTCGAGCTTGCCGCTCTCGGCGGCCTCGGTCAGGTCCCGCCCGAACTTGGAGAGGGCCTGGTAGGTGCCCTCGGGATCGTTGCTCGTGACGCGCTGACCGCCGCGAACCTCGGCGATGCGCGCGAGGAGCGCGTCGCGCGAGACGACGTCGAGCGCGAGGAGCAAGTGCTCGCTCGAGACGTACTCGTCCTCGAGCCTGCGCATCTCGTCGAACGCCCGGTCGAGGACGCGCGTGAACGCGGCGCCCGCAGTCGGCTGGGCCGAGCCGCCGTGTGCGGACGGCTTCGAGGCGAGCTTCGCGTTCGTCTCGATCTGGAGCGCAGGCGCATCCGGGACGAGCTGCGCCGGGAGCTCCTGGTCGAGGAGCGAGATGAGCAGGTGCTCCGGGTAGAGCTCGGGGTGAGAGTGTCGGCGCGCGAGCTCTTGGGCCGCGGCGACCGCCTCCTGCGACTTGATCGTCAGCTTCGTGAAGTCCATCAGTGCCGACGCTCCGGCTGGTTCGGACGGTAGAGCACGACCTCGCGCTTGTAGGAGCGGTGAACCGTGCGGATCTCCTCGCGCAGCTGCTGCTCGAGGCGTGCAGCACGGGCCTGCGCTTTGCGGAGCTCGTCCTCCAACCGGAGCACGTGCTCGACTCCTGCGAGATTGAGCCCGAGCTCCGTGGTCAGGCGCTGAATCACGCGCAGCCGCTCGAGGTC